>JACNJS010000072.1 GCA_014382445.1 Bacteroidota bacterium | reverse complement strand
GTTTCTTCAAATGGTGAATTATATTTTGGCGGTACTAACGGGTTTATTCGATTCCTTCCAAGTGAAATGAGTTCAAATCCACTTCTCCCATCAACAATAATTACCCATTTATATATCAACAATAAAGAGATGTTGCCCGGCACAAAAAATGATTTATTAAATGATATAATAGGTAAAACCAAATCGTTGAAATTGAATTATAAACAAAATTCAATTAGTTTCAGGTTTGTATCATCAAATTATATCGATCCTTCCAAAAATCGTTTTAAATACAGGTTGGTTGGTTTCAATGATGAATGGATTGAAACTGATATTAACGGTCAGGCGACTTTCACAAAAGTATCTCCCGGCAAATACAATTTCGAGGTAAAATCTGCAAACAATGATGGCATTTGGAGTGAAAATCCAACTCAAATTTCTATTCGGATTATTCCACCAGTTTGGGAAAGGTGGTATGCTTTAGTAGTTTATACCTTATTTGTAATCATGACAATCCTGTTTTTCAGGCAACAATTAATAAATAAACAAAAACTTAAAAATGAAATTGAACTTGAAAAGGTAAAACGGGAGAATGAAGATAATTTACATCAAATGAAACTTCAGTTCTTCACCAATATTTCACACGAATTCAGAACTCCTTTAACATTAATACAGGGGCCGGTAAACCGATTATTAAACGCAACCAGCGAAAAAGATTCCACGAATAAACAATTATCCCTAATAAAAAACAATACCGAACGTTTGCTTCGGCTAATCAACCAATTTCTCGATTTTAGAAAAATTGATTCCGGAAAGTTAAAATTAAGTCCGGTACATACTGATATTCTATCCTTCTGCAAAAGCATTTTCAGTTGTTTTGAAGATCATGCCAGTCACCGTTCTTTTGAATTTCTTTTCAAAACCGACATTTCCAGTTTGAAAATGGATTTTGATCCAGACAAGTTGGATAAAGTTTTGTTTAATATTCTTTCCAACGCATTTAAAAATACTTCCGATGGTGGAATGGTATTAATGGAAATAAGAAGCAGTATCAAAACAACATCTGAATTATCAGGCAGTATTTTTACTTTGGGTGAAGAAATCTCAGGTGATTTTATTGAACTAAGTATTACTGACTAAAGTTTCCCACGTCGGGAAGTGTTGATATATCAAGATACTAAAATGTAATAAGTAGTGGTAAAATAGAGTTTAAATTGCTATATTTGAGTTAGTTACAAAACAATAAACAATTTATTCACCTACCCACTACTTATGGCATCAAAAATAGCACATTTAAGCGAATTAGAAAGCGTTCTTTGCAATAATGAGAAAACCAACGAGGGGGTCCTCCATTTCTTTTCGACTTTCAAGATTGGGCGGTTTTTAGGTTCTTTCGGCTCTTTCAAAAGTAAAGGGGTCGATGTTTCAGTGCTTTTACTTTCCTTGCTTATTTTCAGGCTCCGCAGTGAAAGTATTTTCAGGATGCAAAACCGCAGTAAAAACTTTTTTGAAAAGATTGATGACAACACCTTTTATCGGCTGATGAACAACTCTTGGATGGACTGGCGTAAATTACTGATGGGCTTTGCCAAACAATTTGCGGCCCATGTAAAAGCCAAGGGTGATCTCAACCCAGGAATAAGCTGTTTTGTTTTGGATGATACCGATATTGAAAAAACAGGAAAAACAATAGAGTTCATCGGGAGGGTTTTTAACCATGTCACCAAACTTTACCCATTGGGGTTTAAATTGCTTTTGCTAGGCTTTTGGGATGGAAAAACCCTTATTGCAACCGACTACTCGCTTCATCGTGAGAAAGGGAAAAAAGGAACTTACGGCTTAACAAAAAAGGAGCTAAAATCACAGTTCAGCAAAAGGCGTAACAGTAAATCACCAGGACACAAAAGGGTTGGGGAGCTGGACATGAAAAAAGGCGAAGTTGCCGTTTCGATGCTCAAACGGGCAGTTAAAAATGGTTTTTTAGCCAGATATGTTTTAATGGACAGTTGGTTTGTTAACGACTACATGATCAAAAATGTACGTGCCATAAAAAAAGGGGCAATGCATTTATTGGGGATGTGCAGGCTTGACAAGCGGAAATACCTGGTTGATAAAAAAGAGGTGAACGCCCATCAGTTGATCACCAAAAACGAAAGAAAGAAAAGTAAGTATTCAAGAAAATACAAGTCAACTTACATCTCCATGGTAGCTGATTATAAAGGTGTAAAAGTTAGGCTTTTCTTCATTCGCTATAACAATGCAAAGAACTGGACAATACTGCTGACAACCGATTTGACCCTTTCTTTCGTTGAAGCTATTGAACTGTACCAGGTCCGTTGGACAATTGAAGTACTGTTTAAAGAATGTAAACAGTACTTGCGTTTGGGTGGCAGCCAGAATACTGATTTTGATGGGCAGGTTGCTGACATAACAATTACCTTGGCGACCCATACAATATTGTCACTGCAAAAACGGTTCAGTTCTTACGAAACGATGGGCGAACTGTTTCGCGAAACCCAGCAACACCTGCTGGAACTAACTTTATGGGAGCGTTTAGTTAAGGTGTTTCTTAAAATGGTGGTACAACTGGCGATGATATTAAATGTTGATGTAGAAGAAATAATAGAAAAAATAATGCGAAGCGATCAAACAAGCAAGCAACTATTGGCAATACTCAAAATGTTGGATGAATTTGAAGATAATGACCAAAATAACGACAAAACTGCTATTAGGCTTGCAGTAGCCTGATAATAAACAATTAATGATATACTTAACAGCTATTATGAGATATTTAACATACCCTATTATGGGGCTTTTAAAATGTGGGAAACTTTAATTAAGTATCATGAAAAGTACATTTAAAGTTTTATTCTATGCACGGAATAACCAGGTAAACAAAAATGGGGAAGTGGGTATAATGATCCGCATTTCGGTAAACGGCAAAAACACCCAGTTTAGCTCCAAGCTGAATGTTGACTATGAAAGTTGGGATCCTAAAAGGAAAATGGTTATGGGCAGATCGGCAAAAGCCAATCTAATTAATT
The DNA here is from genome assembly GCA_014382445.1 of Bacteroidota bacterium. Classification (GTDB taxonomy): domain Bacteria; phylum Bacteroidota; class Bacteroidia; order Bacteroidales; family F082. The sequence goes on along the minus strand of JACNJS010000072.1, from coordinate 1,591 downwards.
CCACACTTGATGATATCAGGGCATCTCTTAACTATCATTTCCGGGAAATTGAAAGATTTGAATCTCATGTTACCGCAGAAAAGGTAAGGAATGCTTTTCTTGGGATATCAGGAAATAAACAAATGCTTCTTGAAATGTTTAAGCTACATAACGATGAATTATTAAAACGAATAGGCAAGGGGATTACTAAAAGAAGTGTAGATAAATATGAGCTTTCACGAAGGAGGCTTGCTTGTTTTATACAGCACCAATACAATATTAAAGATATAGCCTTAAATGAAATCAAGTATAATTTTATTTCTTATTTTGAGACTTACCTACTGTCATATTGCAATTATAGAATTAACACTACTGCAAAGTATCTTCGGCAATTCAAACATATTATAACACTTGCTTTTAACAATGGATGGATGAAAACCAATCCATTTATCAATTTCAAATTACGATTTGAAAACGTTGACCGCGGGTACCTTACTCAGGAGGAACTCAATAAAATAATGCAAAAAAGATTTACTATTCAGCGAATCGGGCAGGTCAGGGATATTTTTGTTTTCTCTTGTTTTACCGGCCTGGCATATATTGACGTAAGAAACCTGACAAAAAATGATTTAAAAACTTCATTTGACGGAAAGCTTTGGATCATGAAAAACCGTCAAAAAACCAATGTCCTATCTAATATTCTATTGCTGGATATTCCAAAAATGATTTTGGAGAAATACAATAACAAAGATTCCGACGATAAACTATTGCCAGTAATAAGTAATCAAAGAATGAATTCTTATCTCAAGGAGATTGCAGATGTTTGTGGTATTGAAAAGAACCTCACTTTTCACCTTGCGAGACATACTTTTGCGACCACCGTAACTTTAGCAAAAGGTGTTCCGATGGAAACTGTTAGCAAAATGCTTGGGCATACCAGCATTAGAACCACACAAATTTACGCCCGGATTACCAACAGTAAAATTGGAAATGATATGAATGAGCTTGCTAAAAAGTTGGAGGGGATGGATAAAATGTTGACTTTATAGATATCGCAAAAAACTAACCAACATGTTGGTTAAGTTGATGTAACCCCTATCCCACTTGCGTTTCCAGTCTGGATACTTGATACTCGATTCTCAATGCTAATTTAGGAGTTTATGTTTGCTTTTTATAGATACCCCTGTATCCATATCCAATCGCAAGCATTTGCGGGTTCTAACACGAGGTACTTAGTTTCTCATAAACAATAACTATATCAGAACCATAAATTTTATGTGCATGAGTTTCAATATTTTTTTTAATTTTAACCCCAACGAAATTTTAATTGTTATTTCAGACTCAATAGGATCTTAGGATGACCCCAACAAAATCTACAGTTTGGCATGTTATTTACACTCGCTCAAGGTCAGAAAAAAAGTACTGGCAGACCTCACAGCAAGTGGTATTACCTGTTTTGTTCCATTGCAGAAGAAACTCCGGCAGTGGAAGGACTATAAAAAGTATAGTAGAAGTGCCTCTGTTGCCCGGATACTTGTACATATTGACCGGGTTAAAGGGAGAATTGGTCAAAACTCGTGGAAATAACCGGTTTATTCTTCGAATTGATTCA
>JACNJS010000040.1:24554-80811 GCA_014382445.1 Bacteroidota bacterium | reverse complement strand
ATGGCACATACGAAGACAAGGCGTTACCAACCGGCTCATACATATGGCGAATAACGGCAGTATTTGAGAATGGAAAACACTGGAAGGGCAGCGACAATGGCGATGGCAACACAGGCACCAGTGGAACAGTAACATTAATACGATAAAGGAGGCAAAAAGATGAACAGCAACTTCATGGCACCAACACCCAAAAAATTGCTCAGCCCTATTTAGTGTTCACCGTTTTAGTAGGGGGAATAGCAATGTTTATATTGCTTATATGGAAAGAGATCGTATACTATTCTTTATCTGAATCATAGTACTGGCTATCAAAAATTTGACATAAGTAATAAATCGTTTAACTTTGCAAAATTAATTGAACAAACATTGAGCTCTCAAATCATTAAGTATATCAACAATTCAATATCTTAAAAATGAAAACAATTAGACTTATTATCATTCTTGCCTTCGTTAGCGGTTTATTGCTTTCTAATCTTGCAGAAAGTCAGGTGGTTACAAATACCGAAGCTTTACTTAAGTACTCAAAGGAAAAAGCCGTTGAATCTATCGAAAGAAGAGCGCAAGCTGAAGTATATGCAAAACAGAATGATTTACTAGTCACTTTTGAAAATGACAAAGGAGTTTTATTTGAACTTCAATACATAAATGAGGATGGTATTCCAATGTATTACAAAACTGATAACAGAAATTCAGCCAAAACTATTTCTACTGATAAAGTTTACCCTGGTGGTGGAGCAGGACTTAATCTTGATGGCACCGGAATAACACCTCGCGAATGGGATGGTGGCGGTGTGCGTCTTACTCACCAAGAGTATGGCGGCCGCGTTACACAGGTAGATAATCCTTCATCAACACATTGGCATTCTACTCATGTAGCAGGTACAATAATGGCAGCAGGAGTGCAAGCGGCTGCTAAAGGTATGGCGTATAATGCAAACCTCAGAGCCTTCGATTGGAATTCAGATGATTCGGAAATGGCATCGGAAGCAGCTCAGGGCGCGCTGATATCAAACCATTCATATGGCTTTGCAAGAGGCTGGACGTGGGAAGGCGGTTGGGTTTGGTATGGCAACCCAAGTATAAGTACGCAAGAAGATTACAAATTTGGTTTTTATGATAATGAATCAAAAGCATGGGATCAGATCGCAGCGAATGCACCATATTATTTAATCGTTAAATCTGCCGGAAATGACAGAAATGAAGGTCCAACAAATGGTCAATATCCAAAAGATGGTCCTTATGACTGCATAGCTCACGGTGGTATATCAAAAAATGTATTAACAGTTGGTGCTGTTCATGATATTACAGGCGGATATAGCGGACCAAGTAGCGTTAGTATGAGTTCTTTCAGCTCATGGGGCCCTGCCGATGATGGTCGTGTGAAACCTGATATAGTTGCAAATGGTGTTGGTCTGTATTCTTCTTCGGATGCGTCAAACTCTGCTTATGTTTCATCAGATGGGACCTCAATGTCGGCACCTTCGGCCACTGGTTCATTAGCATTGTTGCAACAACATTGGGAAGATTTAAACGGTGCTGGAAATTATATGACTGCAGCTTCATTAAAAGGTCTTGTTATTCATACTGCAGATGAGGCCGGTGTTTATGATGGCCCTGATTATCAATTTGGTTGGGGGCTTATGAATACAAAAAATGCTGCCCTTCGTATTTCGGAAGATCAAAATATTAATGTTATTGATGAAGCTATTCTTACCCAGGGAGGGTCATTTGAAATGTTGATTACTTCAGACGGTTCTGAGGATATTAAAGTTACTATTTGTTGGACTGATTTACCGGGTCAACCGGTAGGTCCGCAATTGGATCCTTTGGACACAATGTTAATAAATGACCTTGACCTTAAAGTTACTTTCAACGGTAATACATACTACCCATGGAAGTTAAACAGAAATTCTCCTACAGCTGCAGCAACAAATAACAGCGAAAATAATGTTGATAATGTTGAAGTAGTATTTATCGAGAACCCTACAGCCGGGGAATATCATGTTGAAGTTGACCATGACGGAACTTTATCGGGAGGTAACCAGGCCTTTTCGATAATTGTTAGTGGGGTTACAAATACTGTTTCTTTGCCATCTGCATCAGCCGGTGAAGATATTGACCTTTGTGAGAACAGTAGTGCACAACTTAATGGTGGTTCAACCAATAGTAGTTCAGTGCTTTGGTCAACAAATGGAGATGGTGCGTTCGATGATCCCACAATATTGGATGCGATTTATACACCGGGAAGCAATGATCTAATTAATGGAACCTTTGAGTTGAAACTAACTGCATACGCATTGCCACCATTAAACGATTCTATATCTGACTCTATGATTGTAACTATTGTTTATAATCCAATCGCCAATGCAGGAGAAGATATTACAGTATGTGAATCAGGATCAGCTCAACTTGAGGGAAATGCAGAAAATTATGAATCTGTTATTTGGAGTTCAAGAGGAGATGGAACATTTGATGACCCTACAATGTTGAATGCAATATATACACTCGGACCTGTTGATATTGAAGATGGCCAGGTTAAATTAAGTTTACTTGCGCGAGCAACAGATCCATGCCAGGATGATGATCTGGACGATATGTATGTTAACATTATTCAAGGTCCCATACCAAATGCAGGACCCGATGGGGAAACTTGCGGCGCCAATTCGTATCAGCTAGCCGGATTAGCCGAAAATTATAGTGGAGTATTATGGTCAACATTGGGCGATGGAACCTTTGATGATATTTCTTTACTAAATGCTATTTATACACCTGGTAGTAATGATATTACCGCAGGTATGATTACCCTAAATTTAACAGCAATTGCAATGCCACCTTGTCCAGCTGATAGTACTGATTATATGGAGCTAACTATACTAGAGTTGCCAAATATTAATGCCGGTGATGATGCTACAACCTGCGAAAACAGTTCGTTCCAATTAATTGGTGTAGTTGATAATCCAATTTCTGTTTTATGGTCAACCTCAGGAGATGGGAACTTTGATAATGATACATTGTTATCAACATCATATTTGCCAGGAACTGGTGATGCTGTAGAAGGTAATGTAACCTTAACTCTTACTGCATATTTTGATGGTGGCTGTGAAATGGGTTACGATGAACTCCAACTTAATGTATTTCATAACGCTATTGCAGATGCAGGGTCGAATGATTCTGTTTGCAAAAATGCCTCCAAAACCCTGGCAGGTGCGGCAGATTACCAAAGCAGTACTGAGTGGTCAACAAGTGGTGATGGTACCTTTACTGACGCAAACCTTCTAAATACGGATTACACACCCGGAACTGTCGATATTAGTAATGGTGAAGTTATATTGCAACTTAACGCATATCCGGTTTCGCCATGTTCAGAAATTGCAACAAGTAATATGACGCTTTATGTGCTTGGGTGTGATGATATTGGGGAGTATTCTTTCAATAAAGTAGGCTTTATAATTATACCTAATCCGGCTAATAATCAATTTGTAATTTCTGCGAAAGATGTTATGGAAAGAAATGTTACTGTGAAAATTATTGGGATTGATGGTAAGATCGTTTTTCAGAAAGATTTTGATGTAATCGGTCAGATTTTCAACACTACTATTTCCAGTACCACTTTTGCTTCTGGTGTATACACTGTACTTGTAAGTACGGGATCAAAAACAGGAACCAACCGACTGATTATTCAGCATTAAGTTGGAATAGTTTTATTGATTAGGGATTAATGTTTGCCAACATATTTTCGCTTCCATTATTTTATGGATGAAGAGAGAATTTGTTCAAATATTCTGAAAACGTTATTGCGATTCATATTGCTTCTTATTAGAGCATACAGGATATCCTTAGCTTTTTGATAATATCCGCCACGCATGGACAACTTCCTCATAACAAACCTCTACCTCAAAGGTTCTTAATCTTATCTTCAATTTTTTTCTTATATTTTTTGATGTCCGAGATATTTACTTTTTTCAGCTCTTGTTCAAAATCTTCATATTTCTTTTTCGCACGTTTGCTAAGGTTAGGAAGTACTTTGTCGGTTAATTCCTTTTCTGCATCCTTTAATACAACAGTAAGCTCCTCAATTTTAATTTCTTTCAGCAGCTTCTTAATCATTGTATCCGACATTTCTTTAATATCTTCAAACTTAATTTTACTACCTTTTTCGAAAGTGGATTTTGCTTTTTGAGATGTAGCTCTTGCTGTTTTTCTGGCAACATTCTCAACCTTACCAGCGATATTTGATACTGCCTCTTTCAACCCGGAAAAATCATCCTTTGTAGTTTTTGAATTGTTTTCAACACGGATTATAAAATCAGAAAGCACATTCATATAGTTAATAAAAGCATCGTATGGAGTTCCATAAGGGTTAAAATAGCTATGTACATCGCCATCTGAGAACCATTTAGTACACATGTAATAAAAGTGGTCGGATGTTTGCAGATAAAGCCAGTCGTTGAGAATCTGCGGATCATTACAGGTTTTCACTTTATCTTCCAATTGATAAAGTTTATCGAAGGCTTCATCCTGCATATCGTTGCCCAGCCATGCAGTAAGGTCGCGCTCTTCATCAGCCCAGGAGATTGGAGTAGGTACACTTAAAGCGCTTACTGGCTTTAACTTACTGCCAATTTCTTTTGGTGTTGCAAATTTGAAATTAGTATTTGAAAATACATCTCCCGGCAGTGCTTTCATGAAGTCAAAAATACCTGTTTCAACCCATTGATGTTCACCAAAAGTTTCATAATCCATAAACAGGTTAACTACTTCTTCCTCAGGTTTAATATTACTCAACCAGTTTGTAAATTTATCTGTTGTGAGAGGCCAGTCTTTCCAACTCTGTTCAGAAAACCTGAAAGCAATATCATCACTTAATCTAAAATTTTTAAGGAGGAGGTTTAGCTCAGGGTTTTTTGCGCTATGATATAAATAGTTCGGACTTCTCCAGCCAAGTATATGTTTAGCACCTTCGGTGAGCATGAGTTTGTAACCCATATCGGCAACCATGGAACCAATTTCATCAGAATAAATTAACTCCGTATTTCTAAAAGTAACGGGTTTTTGTCCGAATAAGCGCTCTGTTTTTTCAGCATGCATCTGAACCTGACGTGTAAATTCATCTTTACTTTTAAGAGATGCCAGTGAGTGGGCATAAGTTTCTGTTAAAAACTCAACATTACCAGTCTCTGCTAACTTTTTAAAACTATTGATAATTTCGGGATGGTAAGTTTCAAATTGATCTAAAGCAATTCCTGAAATAGAAAAACTCACTTTGAAATTTGAACCATGCTCAATAATTAAATCAAGTAAAATTTGGTTCATCGGAAGGTAGCTTTTTTCGGCAACCCTCTTCAAAATCATTTTGTTTGTATAATCGTCAAGATAGTTATGTTTGTTGCCAATATCAAAAAAACGGTAGGTTCTTAATCTGTATGGTTGGTGTACCTGGAAATAAAAGCAAATGGATCTCATAATATTTTATCTTTTTGTAGTTGTAACGAGAGTATGCCTCGTCTTTACTTTCTTTTTATAAAAATCAAACCAATAAAGGCTCATACACATTTTTAATTTTTTTTGATGCATCTTCCCATTTAAGGTTTTCTACTTCTTCTTTTCCATATTTTACAAAGGTTTTTGATAATGCTTCGTAGTGACATAAACCGTAAATTGAATCTGCTATGGCATCAACATCCCAGAAATCTACTTTTAATGCATGTTCCAATATTTCGGCTACTCCGGATTGTTTTGAAATAACTACCGGAACACTTGATCTCATTGCCTCAAGGGGAACTATTCCAAAGGGTTCACTTACGGATGGCATAACAAACACATCGCTCAGGGCGAACATCCTGTCAATATCTTCACCCTTCAAAAAACCAGTAAAATGAAACTTATCAGCAATACGCAGTTGTGCAACACGTTCAATCATTTTATTAAGCATATCGCCCGATCCTGCCATTACAAATCTTACATTAGGATCTTTTCTCAATATCTTGGCGGCTGCTTCAATAAAGTACTCTGGCCCTTTTTGGAAGGTTATCCTGCCAAGAAAAGTAACAATTTTCTCTTTAAGATATTTTTTAACGCCGGCAATTTCAGAGAACATATCCTGATCAACAGCATTATGAACCGTTATTACTTTTCCGGGGTCAATTCCATATTTTTCTATTACTGTCCTGCGCGTAAGATTGCTAACTGTAATAACCCTGTCAGCTTTTTCCATACCTTCTTTTTCGATGCCGTAAACAATTGTGTTAACATTCTCCCCGGTTCGGTCAAACTCGGTAGCATGCATATGAACCACAAGTGGTTTGCCCGATGATTCTTTTGCAGCAACACCGGCAGGATATGTAAGCCAGTCGTGGGCATGAATGATGTCGAAATCCTCTTTAAGAGATAATGCCGAAGCAACAAGCGCATAACGAGCTATCTCTTCCATAAGGTTTGCTCCATATTTTCCTGAAAATTTATAATCCCTCGAAAAAACATTACTGGTAATTTCTTCACCGGTTTTTTGCTGTTTTTTATACACACGCGAAAACTCTTCCGGGCCTACATAAGGTACAATGTTCGAACCAATTTCAAAATATTTTATTCTCTCCCAATATTCATTATAGTTTTCATCTTTAAAATCAAAGCGTATATCACTTGCATTAACAAGGCGAACAGCTTCTTCACTCTCATCACCATAGGCTTTTGGAACCACAAAAATAACATCAACACCGTTTTTTGCTAACCCTTTAGTTAGGCCAAAACATGCTGTTCCCAAACCTCCCGTTATATGTGGCGGAAATTCCCACCCAAACATTAGTATTCGCATAGTAAAAAATTCATTTAAAGTTAATAGTTTGGAAACTTCAGTAAATTATTCAGCATTGTCAATCATTGATTTGATTCTTAACAGCTCTGCAACGCTCCATGCCTGCGATATTCCCCCTCCTGCAGAGTGAGGGGGGTCGCCATCGTAAACTTCAGATACGGTTCCAATACCATTATTGTTCATCACTTCTTCAAAATCAGTGTATATTGTTTTAACAAGATCAAGACCCGAGTTGCCATGGATTTTTAAATATGCTTCAGAAAATGCTCCCAGTAACCACGGCCATGCAGTTCCCTGATGGTAAGCTTTATCACGATTCTCCCGATTACCTTCATATATGCCTTTATATTTTGGATTTTTTGGTGAAAGCGTTCGGAGTCCTCTGTTGGTTAATAACTCCCTTTTAACAACATTTAATATGCTGAATGCCTGATTCTCTTTTATAGGGCTGTAATCTAAGGATACTGCAAATATCATGTTTGGCCTGACAGACCAATCTTTATTGTCTCCATTAACATAATCAGCCAGATAACCCTTAGCTTTATCCCAAAAAACCTGGTTAAATGAGGAACTAATTTTTTTAGGCCAATGTTCCCAACTTTTTACAAAATCAGTATCGTTGGCATTATTTGCTAAATCAATACAGAAATTAATTGCATTGTACCACAGCGCGTTAATTTCAACTGCCCACCCGATACGAGGTGTTACCGGATTGCCATCAACAATTGCATCCATCCATGTAAGTGCCTTACCTTGCTCCCCTGCCCAAATCAGGCCATTGTCGTGCATTTTTATGTTGTAGTGTGTTCCTTTTTTAAAGCTGTTAAGTATATGCTTCATTTGCTCGCCATACTCATCCCAAATGTCAGTATGGTTTTTATTATGTTTGTTTAATTGCTGTAGAGCCCAGAAAAACCATAGAGATGTATCGACCGAGTTATACGCTGCTTCTTTACCGGAACCTACATTTGGAAATAATCCGTCTTTTAGCTCACCAAGCATAGTGTTTGTAACCGATTTAAACGATTTTACATCGTTACGAGGGAGCGTCAATCCTGGCAATGCAATAAAAGTATCCCTTCCCCAACGGCCAAACCAAGGGTAACCGGCAACAACTTCTGATTTATTATTTCTATTTATTATAAATTCCTCAGCTGCATTCAGAAGGCAATGTTCATAATTGTCGCGTGGAGTTCGTTTTTTTACTTCTGCCAACCATTGTCGCTTAATATGTGAAGGGTTTTTTTCTTCAATACTTGCAGAAATAACCACCGATTCTCCTTTTTTGAGTTCAATATCAAAATATCCTGGCACAAATAAGTCTTCAGTGCTTTCGTATCCGCGCTCACGTTCTCTAATATACTCAATACCGTAATACCAGTCGGGGGAGTGAGTATATTTCGGCTTTTTGGAGAACTGCATGTTTAGTTTCGAATAACCTTCGTACAACTGCCAGCTAACCCCGTTCTTAATCTCATTGTAGTTGCGATTAATATAATTGTTGGCTTTTGCAAGATCATGCACGCTGCGGAATGCAAGAAATGGTCTAAGTCTGAATGTTACTTTTTCTGATGCGCTGTCCAAAGTATATTTTATAAACAGTCGATCATCGTTTTCGGCAAAAATATATTCCTTAACAAACACTATCCCTCCCATTCGAAATATAAGTCTTGGATTTGGGTCCGAAACAAATTCTTTTAGGTATTTATGGCCTTTTGGTTCGTAAACGCTACCGGGATACATACGCATCCCTGCATGAAACTCAAAGTTATTAGCTATTATGGTTTCATCAATTTCCGAAAGCAATACATGGTTGTTATTATCAATATTTTGCTGCGGAACAACTAACAAACCATGATATTTGCGCGTGTTGGTAGTGATAATAGTTGTGCTAGCATAACTTCCGGCACGATTAGTTCGTAATAACTCCCGATTAAGTGAGTATTTTAAGTTTATAAGTTGCTTTTGGTCAAAATCAATATAGCTCATATGGTTATTTTACGGTTGAGGTTTATACATTTCATCAAACTGTGATAGCTCCGATTACTATTGGGATCAACGTCTGGTACAGTTAAAGTTATAGTCTTCATTACTTTATAATCCTACACACAAATTTTTTGATAATCTAATGGTTGTTTGATAATCTCTTTATTTACTATTTCTGCAATAAAAATATATACATTACTTTAAAATACTGATTAGTTACGCTCACTTTAAGTACTCTACTAGATTTGCAAAAGTATGGCAATTTAAGAAAAATTATCTGAATATCAAAAAACTTAACTTTAAATTAACCATAGTTTAACCAGTTCAAAATTTACATGTTTAGATGTGGCTAACTATAACGATTGCATAGAAGGGTAGTTCATAGTTTGTTAATGACGTCTTAACCTGTTAAACCATGTCAAACATTTTTTTAGTTTTGTAAGCATGAGTTCAATTAATGCAATTCAAGTTTTCTATAACTATGACTAAAAAATCAATAATGCAATTAAGACCTTTACTTATCTTCGTATTACTTTCAATAAATATCTCAGGGATATTTGCTCAGGAAAAAATACCCTTAAATCATTCGGTATATAACGATTGGAAATCAATCAGTAATCAATCAATGTCTAACGATGGCAATTGGCTTACTTATGAAATAAACCCGCAGGAGGGAGATGGTCAATTGTATTTATTTAACACGCAAAACCGAAACTACGATTCAGTACAGCGTGGCTATAAACCGGTACTGTCTTCAAAATCAAATATGCTACTGTTTAACATTAAGCCTCAGTTTGATACGGTTAGGGTGGCCAAATTAAAAAAAGTGAAAAAGGATGAGTTACATGCCGATTCCCTTGGAATATGGATTACAGAAACCACTGATATCAGAAAGTTTGCAGAGCTGAAGAGCATAAAAATACCGGAGAAGGAATCCGACTGGTTGGCGTTTTTATTAAAAGAAGGAGAAGTTAAAAAGGATACTACGAAATCAGATACGACAAAAATTACGAAAAGATCAAAAAAAGACAAAAAAAAGAAAGGTGATTTGCTTGTAATTATGAATCCCATTACCGGAGATTCTGTTTCCTATAAAAACGTAACTCAATATTCTATTTCGAAGAATGGCCAACTGTGCGCATTTGTTAGCATCGCAGGAGATAGTATCGACTCGGTTCGGGTAGCATATTACTTTACTAATGAAAAAAAATATAATCTGATTTTTAGTAAACCGGGTTTCTCTGAAAACATATGTGTCGATGAGGCAGGTAAACAATTATCATTTACGTATTCAACTGACACAATTAAGGAAAAAGCCTTTGGATTATTTTATTATGGTGTAACAAAAAACGAACTAAGGCTTGTCTCTGGAACAAATTTTTCAAATCTTGTGCCCGATTGGTCTGTTAGTAAAAATGGGAAACTTTATTTTAACGAATCCGGATCGGAATTATATTTCGGCACAGCACCAAAACCCGAGCCGGTATCTAAAGATACACTTACAGAAGATGAAAAAGTGAGTGTAGATATCTGGAACTGGAAGGATGTCCATCTACAACCTCAGCAATTAAAACAGTTAGATAAGGAGAAAAAGAGAAGTTACACGGCGGTTTACGTTCCTAAGAAGGATAAACTTGTTCAATTGGAAGATGAAAAAATTAAATCAGTTACAATAAATGTTAAGAGCAAGGGAAAATACAGCATTGGGTTTGATGATAAACCATACCAGCGAAAAGCCTCGTGGGAAGCTAGTCATTATAGAGATGTGTATCTTATTAACAGAGAAAGTGGAGATAAGAGTCTTGTGCTACCAGAAATTGCATCGAGTGTACTCTTTTCACCGGAGCAAAATTTTATTGTCTGGTATAATATTGTGGATAGTTCCTGGAATTCATATAATATCAATACTGGTAAATCGATAAATCTCACTGCAAATATGGAGGTAAAATTTTGTAATGAGCTGAATGACATGCCTAACGAACCCTATCCATATGGCATTGCCGGATGGACCAAAACCGGATCCCCGGTTATTTACAATAGATACGATCTTTGGCTTTTTGATGCCAGTGGCAAGAAACTGCCAGTGAACCTTACCAAAAGCCAAGGACGAAAAAACAAGATAGTTTTTCGTTATATTAAACTTGATAGGGAACTTCAATATCTTCCGGATCATATCATGTTAAGTGCCTTCAATAACATAAATAAAGATGCAGGATACTATAGCTTGAACATTAGTGAAGGAAGTCCGCCAATTAAAATGATAATGGATAGCTTTGAGTTTGGCTCACTAAGTAAAGCTAAACATGCTAATGAATTGATTTGGACTAAACAATCATTTAACTTATTTCCCGATCTTTATTTGAGTAATAGTGACTTTCAGGAAATAGCGAAAATAACAGATGCTAATCCACAACAAGATGAATATCTATTGGGAAAAGTGGAACTTGTGAATTGGATTAGTTTTAACGGCGACAGTTTGCAAGGGTTGCTTTACACCCCCGAAAATATCGATCCAAACAAAAAGTATCCAATGCTGGTTTACTTTTATGAAAGATACAGCGACAGGCTACATCGAAATTATTCGCCAAAGCCTATACGATCGGTAATAAACTTTAGCTATTATGTTAGTAATGGCTACGTGATATTTGTACCCGATATTGTTTATACTAATGGATATCCCGGTCCCAGCGCATTCGATTGTATCGTTAGCGGCACTCACGCAATGTGCGATAATTATAATTATATCGACCGTGATCGGCTAGGTATTCAGGGGCAAAGTTGGGGAGGTTACCAAACTGCTTACATCATCACTCAAACAAACATGTATAGAGCAGCCATGGCTGGTGCAACAGTAAGTAATATGACGAGCGCTTATGGTGGAATAAGGTGGGAAAGCGGCAGGAGCAGGGCTTTCCAATACGAACAAACGCAAAGTAGAATTGGCGGTAACCTGTGGGATAAACTTCCATTATATATGTTAAATTCACCGTTATTTTCCGCCGATCGCATCCAAACGCCTCTGTTGATGATGCACAATGATGCCGATGGTGCCGTACCGTGGTATCAGAGCATCGAGCTGTTTAATGCTCTTCGAAGACTGGATAAACCTTCATGGCTTCTTGTTTACAACGGCGCACCCCATAACCTAAAACGCCGTGCCGATATGAAAGATCTCACCATAAGAATGCAGCAATTTTTCGACTACTATTTGAAAGATGCCCCTGAACCAGTATGGATGAAGGATGGCATACCTGCAATAAAAAAGGGAAAAACATTTGGGTTTGAGGTTGAGAAATGAAGGACTGAAAGCGCGGAAGCGCTATTATTGAATGGGGGTTTTTATTTCCCACAAAAAAATATTTAAAAAAAACCTTGCATTTATTTCCAAATGTTGTTAATTTTGACAACAAATAGAAATATATGAAGTATTTGGAATTATACAAGGCATTAAAAAACAAGACTGTATTCACACATAATGATATACGGAAAATTGACTATAGTTTTCAACGAAGGCGTTTGGTTGAGTGGCAAAAGGCAGGTTATATTACAAAAATAAGGAACGGGTATTATTGTTTTTCAGATCAAGAAAAAAACGAACAATTATTGTATTATATTGCCAATCAGCTGTATAAACCATCTTATATTTCTTTATCAAGTGCAATGGCGTACTATAGTCTTATTCCCGAGGCTGTTTTTAATATTTCTTCAGTGGGTACATTAAAAACCACTTCATTCGATACAACATATGGAAGGTTTGAATATAGGAGCATAAAGCCCTCATTGTTTTTCGGGTATCGATTGGTAGTAATTAATAACTTAACAATGAAGATCGCCGAGCCAGAAAAAATGATACTCGACTACTGTTATTTGGTTAAACCGAGAAGTATTTTGGATTTTGAATCACTCAGAATAAATAAAGAAGAAATTATGCAATTAATCGATTTCATTAAATTTGACACTTTTTTATCAGTATACAAGTCAACAATAATGAACCATAGGGCTAGTATATTTAAATCATACACGAATGCTTAGTTTGCATAATATAAAGGATTATTACCCAAACCAACTTTGGGGTTTCAACAGATTTATACTTAGGGAATACCTGCAATATAAAATATTGGAAATAATATATGACAGTCCGCATGCAAATAAATTAATATTTATGGGAGGAACTGCATTGCGAATTATTTATAATAATAATCGATTTTCGGAAGATTTGGATTTTGATAATTACAAACTAGAGGAGGCTGATTTCGAAATAATTACCACATTTATTCACAGTAAGTTGGAGCAGGAGGGTTTTGAAATACAAATGCGAAATGTTTATAAAGGTGCTTACCATTGTCATATTAAGTTCCCGGGATTACTAAAAGAATTAGGATTAACCAGTCAGTCAAGTGAAAGAATTTTGATTAGACTGGATACTGAGCCACAGCATTTTGATTATAAACCAGACTGGAAGTTGATAAACAAGTTTGATGTTTTTACTGAAATTGCCACAACTCCTATTGATATTCTTCTGGCACAGAAGTTTTATACCATCATAAACAGACCGCGTAATAAAGGACGTGATTTTTATGATGTCATCTTCTTATTAGGCAAGCAGGTAGTACCTAATTATACCTATTTGAAGCAAAAGGCAGGGATAGTAACATCCAGTGATCTAAAGTCAGCAATAAAAGCTAAGTTACAGCAAATAAACCTTAAAGAAATGGCTGATGATGTGCGTCCTTTTTTATTCAATGCAAAAGACGAAAAAAAAGTGCTACTATTTGAAAAATATATTAGTAGTATAGAATTGTGATAGTTATATATAAGTTGATTAAGAATTTGTAAAAAGATATTTTTTTGTAATATGAAAGATAAGAAATTTGACAGCAGTTATATGAAAATGGCTTTAGTATGGGCTGAAAATTCATATTGCGTAAGACGTAAGGTAGGTGCCCTGATTGTAAAAGACCGCATGATAATTTCCGACGGTTATAATGGCACACCTGCAGGGTTTGAAAATGTTTGTGAAGATGAAAACGGAGAAACCAAACCTTATGTACTTCATGCCGAGGCTAATGCCATCACGAAAGTAGCCAAATCGCATAACAGCAGCCTGGGTGCAACATTATATATAACCGATTCACCATGTATGGAATGTGCCAAGTTAATTATTCAGGCAGGTATTAGCAGGGTTGTTTTTTTAAATAAGTATCGAATTACGGATGGTCTCGAATTACTCGAAAGAGCAGGAATAGAGTTAGATCAATTAGAGATTAGAAATTAAACTGAGCCAAAAACTGTAATCGATTGGCAGTTGCGTTATTATCATTTTGCACAAAAAGCTCACCCCAAACGTATTCAACGCCAAAGTTCAATCTTTTAAAAGGTGCGTAAAACAAGTTGGTAAGCGCGTATTTACTATATCTGAAATCATTTTGAGCGAGTAAAGGGCTCTTTTCAAGTTCAATATAACTGAATATAAAATTTGAGCTGAATTTATCAGTCCAATTTTGAGTGTAGGATATAAATCCGCCAATACTATTAAGCAGTACGAGTTTGTTGGTGCTAAAATCAGGAACCCCATTATAGCCATTTCCCGAAAGGTCGTTTATAAAATTAGAAACCCCTTTACCTGAAACAAGATAAATGTTTAAATGATTTTGTTCCCATATATTAATTATTGCTGAAAGTGCTCCACCGTATGCAAAATCATGTTGTTCAACAGAATCTCCATTAAAATATCGTGTAATATCAACCATGCCCGAGAGAGAAACAACACCCCAATCGCCCTGTTTGTTAATGGTTCCAACTAAGGTTTGTGTTGTGAGAAATGGTTTTCCTGTCGTGTGAAAAGCACTTATATCACTTCCACGCATTTCAAGAGCAAGTATATAACTCCAGTTTTTTCCGGCCTTATTTGAATACTTAACCATTGGATTGCGTAATGCAGGGCAACTATTTGGCCCTTCAAAATCAATTGTTGCCGGCACTATATCAGGGTTTCCAAAGGTGGTGTTAGTTTGACCTAATAATAGTTGTCCCAATTCTAAATAAGCTTCACGTAAATTAAAATATGACGTGAGGCCTGTATTACCACTATAAAAATCACCTGATACAAATCCCTTGAGATCACCCAATGGCGTAACATAATTAATGCCTGCATTCAACCTCGACTGTCGTGCTGTCATATGGAGCCTGACTGTGTTTTCGTATGAAGTAGGGTTAATTGGAATTTCAGAAGTAGTAAAGTCTTGGTAATCATCTAATCCATTAAAATCAAAAATAGTATTCAGGTTAATAAAACCACTAAATTCAAACGAAAGTTTTTTCTCGTTTGCTTCGTTTTCCTGCGCAATAACGCTGAAAATAATTAGTAGAAAAATTAAAGTAAAAAAGTGTTTTTTCATTTTTTCAGCTTTTTTGAATTATAAATTTAAATCCTGATAATCACGGCATTTATTTTTGTAATGCCAAAAATAACTTTTTTACATGTTATAAAAATGATTGTTCCATACTAAATTTTTTGAGTAATGATAATTTATCAAAAAGTAATATATTTGAAGAGAATAATAATCGTGTTATACTAGTATTGCTGTCGTTCAAAAATACATATGATTGTGTGATCTGTAAGAAAATAATATTAAAAAAAAAGAGGAGAAATATTTATGGGAAAAGCAAAAAAATTAGGATTGGCAGGAGCAATATTTTTAATTGTTTCAAGCCTTGCCGGTAGTGGAGTTATTGCATTACCACAGCAGCTGGCACAAACCGGATCAATAACTCTCATTTCGTTTGTACTTGTAACTATTGGTGCTTTGTTTTTAACACTTGTTTATGTGAGGGCCGGTACTATGTTCGATGATCCAAGTCCAACAGCACTAGCAACCTATGTAAGCCCCGTATTAGGGGCAAAAAGTGGTTTCTTTTATGTATATGGCAACCTTATTTCAAACGTTTCAATACTAATTGCAGGGCTTGGATATTTGGAAATGTTCATGCCGGAGCTTGAAAACTCGTTTTTCCTTGGAATTACTGTAATAATTCTGATTTGGGTTTTTATTCTCCTATCGTTGAGGGGTGTTGGTATTATAACGAAAGTAGTATCTATAACAGTAACTTTACTTTTAATTTCGGTAATTATAACTGCTGTTGGTGGCTGGTTTGATTTCGATATAGCAATATTTAAATCCAACTGGAATGTTTCAGGGAAACCAGAGGGTACGGCAATTATGTCGGGGTTTGCAATTTTAATATTTGCATTTGTAGGTGTTGAAAGTGTAGCAACAAATAATGCATTAATTAATAATCCTAAAAAAATCGTTCCTCTGGCAACAATTATTGGATTTATAATAGTTGCTGTTATTTATATTGTTTCTACTACAGTTATTGAGGGAATGTTTAAAGCCGAGGAGATACAAAAGGCTCCTGCATCGTTTGCCCTTTCAATGCAGCATATATTTAATTCAGTATATGTTGGCGAAGCAGTATCATTAATTATGGCCATTGCCTGTATTGCATCCTTCCTGGTATGGAATCTTTCATCGGCAAGTGCAGCAAAAACCAGTGCCGACAATGGCTTTTTGCCCAAAGCTTATTCTTATACAAATAAACACGGGATTAACAGTAAAGGCTTAATAATTAATGGAATAATAATGACAATCCTTGAAGTTATTTTGATGCTGATGGGAAGTAATGTTGCAGCCGCATTTAATATTACTGTAACACTTTCTGTCCTGTTACTGCTGTTCCCATATTTTTGGTCGGGTATAGCTTTGGTGAAAAAAGATATTGAAACAGGAGCCGGCAGCATTAGTATCAGAATTATCGTAGCAATTTCATCTGTATTTATTATTTCAGCATTTGTTTCAGCAACGCTTGGCGAACTTTGGCTTGTTATAGCACTTGTTTTAGTTGTTATGGCTGTTTATTCACTGATGTTTGCAAAAAAGAAAATCTGACGATGGAAAACACAAATCATAAATTTAAAACAAATTATCATTTAAATAATAAGACATGAAAGCTAATAAACATCAATGGCCGATATTAATAGTATCTGGCCAGTTTCATGAAGCATCCGACGAGGGTTTCCGGTTAAATGAGATAGTTGCCGAGCTTGAGGATGTTCAATATTGTAGTGTGATACCTTCCTTTACTTATGAGGACGCACAAGAAATATTTATTTCAAGAGCCGATTTGGGAGCGGTTGTAATCGACTGGGACCTTCCTGAGGAAAATCCTGAAGAGTTTATGACACCCTCTGAACTTATTGAACTAATCAGGAGCAGGAACAAAACTATCCCTATATTGCTACTAACCGATAGGCTTGAAACAGAAGATATACCGGTTGATGTTATTAGAAGGATTGATGGCTATTTATGGAAAGTTGCCGATACTGTTGAATTTTTGGCTGGCCGTATCGAAATGCACTTACTCAGATATTTAGAAACAATTTACCCTGCATTTTTTGGCATGTTAGTAAAATATGCCGAAGAATATAAATATGCATGGCATACACCCGGACATATGGGCGGTGAAGGGTTTTTAAGAAGCCCTGCCGGAGTTGCGCTTTATAAGTTTTTTGGAGAAAATACCTTACGATCCGACTTGTCGATTTCTGTACCTGAGTTAGGCTCATTGCTCGACCATGAGGGAGTTGTTGGCGATGCTGAAAAAAACTCAGCCCGAGCTTTTGGTGCCGATTATACTTATTATATCCTTAATGGGACATCAAATGTTAATCAGGTAATTTGGAGGAGCCAGGTACTTCGTGATGATATTGCTTTTGTTGACAGAAACTGCCATAAATCATTGAACTATTCAATGGTTATAACCGAAGCTTTCCCAATTTATATGATCCCGCGCCGAAATAAAAGAGGCATTATAGGACCTGTTCGCTTGTCAGAATTTTCGCCCGATACCATTAAAGCAAAAGTTAAGGCAAGTAAACTCATCCCTGATAAGTTAAAAAACCGAACACCAAAAATGTCAACGCTTACAAACTCAACTTATGATGGAGTTTGCTATAATGTTATAAATATTAAGAAGGAGCTTGAGCGGAGTGTTGAGAATCTGCATTTTGATGAAGCCTGGTATGCCTATGCCCGTTTTCATCCTATGTACAAAAATCATTTTGGAATGACTGACGATGATCTTAAAGATCATCACCCACCCATATTTTGTTCACATTCAACTCATAAACTACTAACAGCTTTTTCACAAGCTTCGATGCTGCATATCAAAAATGGAGGAACTGTAAAAATTGTTCCTGACGAGTTTAACGAATCGTACATGATGCATGGCTCAACATCACCGCAATACAGCATGATAGCATCGCTTGATGTGGCTACAAAAATGATGCAGGATAATGGGGATATTATGCTAAATGACATTATTATAGAAGCTATTCAGCTAAGGAAAAAGATGATACTTATTCTGGATGAATTGAAAGAGAAGAATGAGAATGATTGGTTTTTTGGTATGTGGCAACCCGAAAAAGTGATGATTGAAGGCAAGGAAATGAGGTTTGAAGATACAG
Organism: Bacteroidota bacterium; assembly: GCA_014382445.1. GTDB lineage: Bacteria > Bacteroidota > Bacteroidia > Bacteroidales > F082. The sequence goes on along the minus strand of JACNJS010000040.1, from coordinate 62,488 downwards.
ATGACGAGGTACTTGCAGGTACGCAAAGTGTATGGGTGATGTCGAAAGATAATCCATGGCACGGTTTTGAAGATATGGAAGATGATTATGCCATGCTCGACCCGATTAAACTGACATTTACAACACCGGGAATCGACAATGACGGCACAATGGCAGATGAAGGCATTCCTGCGAATATTGTTACTAATTACCTGATAGATAAAGGTATTGTTTGTGAGAAAACTGATTACTATTCGTTTCTGTTGCTAAACTCCTTAGGAACAACAAGGGGCAAACAAGGTACTTTATTAGCAGAGTTGTTTAAATTTAAGGAACTATATGACAGAAATGCTCCTTTGTGTGAGGTATTTCCCGAATTAGTTAAATCTTATCCTGTTGAATATGAAGGCGTAGGTTTAAAAGACCATTGTAATGGAATTCATGATTATTTCAGGGATCATAAGATTCTTGATAGTATGCAGGCTGGTTTTCAGGTAATCCCCGATCAGGCGATGAGACCTGCTGAAGCTTATCATGCCGTTGTTGGTAGAAAAGTTGAATATGTGGATCTTGATAACATGATGGGACGTACGCCTGCAGTTATGATAGTGCCCTATCCTCCCGGTATTCCAATAATTATGGGTGGTGAGATACTGAATGAAAAAGCCAGACCTATTTATGAATATCTGAAGCAGCGCCAGGATTTCGAAAACATCTTCCCTGGCTATGAAAGTGATATTCATGGTGTTGTGCGTGATGAACGTAGTGGAAAGAAGTGGTTTAAAACTATGTGTATTAAAAAGTAGATCATTAGCCACATTGATCATATTTGTCATTCTGAACGTAGTGAAGAATCTCTATCTGTAATTTAAGAATTAAAAAGAGATTCTTCGCTTTGCTCCTTGACAATTTAAATAAGTTAGTATATGACTGAACACAATAAAAAAGTTGGCTTTTTAGGACTAATTGCAATAGTTGTTGGCTCAATGGTTGGGGGAGGAGTTTTTAATCTTCCATCTAACATGGCCGAAGGAGCGGCCTTAGGGGCGGTTATAATTGCATGGATTATTACAGGTGTTGGAATGTATTTTTTAGCTCACACCTTTAAAATTCTCAGTGATACTCGCCCCGACCTAAGCTCAGGGATTTATAGTTATGCAGCAGAGGGTTTCGGGAAATATGTTGGTTTTAATTCTGCCTGGGGTTATTGGTTAAGTGCTGCTATCGGTAATGTTTCTTTTGCCGTGCTTCTTATGCAAGCTCTTGGTTACTTTTTTCCGGTATTTATATCGGGTAATAACTGGCAATCAATATTAGGCGGATCAATATTAATTTGGTCGATGAATATAGTTGTAAGGCGAGGTGTAAGCAGAGCTGCATTTTTAAACATAATATCAACAATAGCTAAACTTGTACCATTGTTTTTATTTGTCATAATTCTGCTTTTTGCCTTCCATTGGGATAAACTTTCGTTTGATTTTTGGGGCCATGAAAATGCCGTACTGGGTGGTTTGCCCAAACAACTAAAAAGCACTATGTTGGTTACGCTTTGGGCATTTATTGGTATTGAGGGAGCCGTTGTAATTTCAGGCCGTGCTAAAAATAAAAAGGATGTAGGTAAAGCCACAATTATTGGTTTCGTAGGTGCTGTTCTAATTTATGCAACCATCAGTATTTTTTCGTTTGGCATAATGAACCAGTCTGAACTTGCAAAACTTCCCGATCCGTCAACCGCCTATGTGATGAAAGCTATTGTTGGTAATTGGGGTGCTGTGGTTCTTAATTTAGGTGTTATCATTTCAGTACTGGGGGCATGGTTAGCATGGGACAATTATGACGTCAGAAGTGCCATCATCAGCTGCTAAACATGGTGTTTTTCCGAAAGTATTTGGTAAATTAAATAAACATGAATCACCAGTTTTTGCATTAACTGCTACCAGCATAATTATGCAAATAACTTTATTGTTTTCTGCTTTTGAAAAAAATGCATTTTTAGCAATCATCAGCATTTCAGGTTCGATGATTCTCATTCCTTATGTTCTAAGTGCATTCTTTTTGTCTAAACTGGCCCTTAGTAAGAAAAAGATGGATGTCGATTCCGGCAAGTTTAAGGCTAAGGCTTTGTTTACAGGCATTACAGCATCTGTATATGGGTTGTGGCTTGTTTATGCAGCCGGAATAAAATACATTTTGTTATCTACAATTTTGTACTCCATCGGAATAATCGTTTACCGGATTGCATGGAAGGAAAAAGATGATGGTGGTCCTATGTTTAAACCAGTTGAAAAAGTTATTATTTTAATTCTTGTTATTTTGGCGGCAGCTTCTGTTATAATGCTTGTGTCAGGAATAATGCCTGTCGATAACTGGATACACTGGTTTCAACATTATGTAATAGAAATAAAATAGCTTTAGTATTCTGAAAATAAATACATGAAGAAAAAGTTAATAGAGTGGGTGAAGCGATATATTGTGGCTGAGGTGCTTAGCACAATATTATCATTAGGCACTGCATGGTTATTAATGGAGTCGACAGGCGATCGTGTATTGGCAGCTTTTATTGGTTCAGCAGCAGCCTCTTTAAGTTTCTATGGAATTGTAGCAATTGGTGATGTTAGAAAAAGCATCCTACAGCATAGAGTTGATAATGAAAAGTATAAAATAAAGTCGTTTTTAATAGATTTTAGAAATTTAATAATTGAGTTCGGACCGGCTGAATTATTGGATGTGCTGGCAGTAAGGCCTTTCTTTATGTATCTAATCCCTACACTCACAGGTGATTTTTTATTGGGTACCTTCATCGGAAAAATGATAGCAGATGTAATATTTTTTATACCCGCTATTATAATGTATGAGTTAAGGAAGAGGCATTTGGAACATTAAGCTCAAAATCCAAAGCTTAAAACTTTTATTTCGTTTAATTCGTGTAATAAATTGACACTATTCCATCATCCGTTTTTCGCCTCTAAGTTTTCTCGTGGATGATAACGAGCGTAATCTTATTTCTCGTGTAATCCACACTCTTTTGTATCAGGGCTTTCCCACCACCAACGTCCGGCACGGATATTTTCACCATTTTCAATGGCACGTGTACAAGGCTGGCAGCCAATACTGGCAACCCCTTTTTTATGTAATGTATTGTAAGGGACGTTATAAGCTTCGATATAATCCCAAACATCTTGCTCAGTCCAATTTATTAGCGGGTTAATTTTTAGCATCTTGTTATTTTCATCCCATTCAACTAACTGCATGTCGGTCCGAGTAATCGACTGGTCTTTCCTGAGTCCGGTTATCCATGCATCTAATCCTTTCATTGCTCTAGAAAGAGGAACTATCTTACGCAGATTACAACAGAGTTTTCGGTTTTCAATGCTATCATAAAATAAGTTAATGCCCTTTTCATTTACCATTTTTTCAACCTCGGCTGTATTTGGAAAATATACTTTGATATTTATATTGTATTTCTTAAAGGTTCTGTCAAGCAGGTCATATGTCTCTGGAAATAGCCTTCCTGTGTCGAGAGTAAATATTCCAACTTTTTTATCAATTGATGCTGTAATTGCTGTAATTACCTGATCTTCCAATCCAAGACTGGTTGAAACCGCAACTTTGTCCGGAAACTGTTTTAGGAAAAATGCAATTACTGCAGCAGGTGAGGAATTATTTAATTCGAGATTCCAACTATCAACCAACTCTTTATTTATCATTGTAATAATTTTAAGATGCAAATATATTGAATTGTTCAATAACCGTGAGCTTCATATACTTTCCAGAGTCAGCTGGTTATGGAGTTTAGTTTAAAAACAGTATCTTCCAGGTCTTGCGAACCTTGGAAGGTTTTAACTCATCTCATCAACCACTTCAATATTTTTAATTTATTCCGATATGGTGCATATCGAATAGGAATGTCAAGCCAGGTTCCTTTATAAACAACAGGTTTCTGGTTCGAGAATGTGTTGAACGAAAAACGCCCGTGATAACTTCCCATGCCACTGTTGCCAACACCTCCAAACGGTAGTTTGTTACTGGCAATGTGCATAATTGTATCGTTTATAGTTACACCACCTGCCGAAATATTTTTAACAACTTTCCTTTGTTTTCTTATACAATTAGAAAAGAAATAAAGAGCAAGTGGTTTCGGCATTGAATTGACAATATCGATAGCTTCAGAAATTTCATCATAAATAATTACAGGAAGAATCGGGCCGAAAATCTCCTGCTGCATTATTGGCATGTCAAAACTTATATGGTCTACAATAGTTGGCTCAAAATACTTGTTGGCCTTATTATAATTTCCTCCGTAATAAATATCTGTGTTTTCAATAAGAATGGCCAGTCTATCAATGTTAGCCTCGTTTATAATTCTTGGATAATCAGGGCTTTTAGAAGCGTCAGTACCATAGAATTTTATTATTACTTTTTTTAACTCTGGAAGTAATTGATCTTTCACTTTTGAGTTTACAAGCAGATAATCTGGGGCAATACAGGTTTGTCCGGCATTTAACATCTTTCCCCATACAATTCGTTTAGCGGCAAGTTTTACATTAACTTCATTGTCAACAATACAAGGACTTTTACCACCAAGTTCCAACGTTACCGGAATGAGTTTTTTTGCAGCCTCCTGCATTATTATTTTGCCCACGCGAGGACTTCCTGTAAAGAAGATATGATCAAAATTTAGTTTTAATAATGATTGTGTAATCTCGGCATCACCTTCCAATACATGAATAAAGCCGGCCTCAAATGTTTTATTGATTATTTTTTTAAGAATTTTTGATGTTGAGGTTGATATTTCGGAAGGTTTTAAAATTGCTGTGTTACCTGCAGAGATTGCTCCAATTAAAGGCGCAATAAGAAGTTGAAAAGGGTAATTCCACGGTGAAATTATAAGCACTGTACCTAAAGGCTCGCTAATTGTGTAACTTGACGCCGGAAAGTTTGTAAGGGGAGTTGACGATTTGTGTGGCTTTGCCCACTTTTTAAGATGCCTGATATGGTACCTGATTTCTTCAAGAACAAAACCTGTTTCGGTGGCATAAGCTTCAAAATTCGACTTACCAATATCATTATTCAAAGCTTCCGAAATCTCAACTTCATGAGCAAGAATTGCTGATCGTAATAGTTTTAGATTTCTTATTCGGTCTTTAATATTTCGCGTTTCGCCTGATGAAAAGTAGGTGGTCTGCTTACTGAATAGTTTTTCTATACTATTTTGTTCATCCATTTATTCAGAACTTTTATAAACCCCAAGAAGCTCTGTAAACCTGCTATCATCGTAAAGGTTTGGAATCAGATCCAGGAGTTCGGTATGTTGCTCATAATTCAGCTTTAAAGCTGTTTCAATATAAAAATATGCTTGCTGTACTTTTCCAGATACATGGAGGTATCCGGCAAGTTGATACCATAATAAGGCACTGTCTTTATTGCTATCAATTGCATCCTCAATTATTTCAATGGCATTTTTTGTATCATCATTACCATATGCACACATTGAATAATTAATCCAGGCATCAATGTGGGAGTTGTCGATTTTAACAATCTGCGAAAACATTTCATGTGCCTTATCATAGCGTTCGTTTTTAAAATGAATCATGGCAAGTTCATACGCAAAATCACTATTTGAAGGCATCATCTCAATAGCCTTTTCATAGTAGCTTATGGCTGTTACGTCATTGTCCTGAGCTGCATAAAGCCTTCCGATTCCTGCCCATGCGTCTGCCAGTTTATCATCAATTTCTAGTGCTTTATTGAAGTGGTGCATAGCATTTTTTATGTCGCTCATATTTTCATAGGTTTCGCCAATATAATAGTGAGTTATTGGTTCGGGAGCTTCATATTTAAAGGTTTCTTTGTAAAACTCAATGGCTTCTTTATATTTGTTTAATCCAGTAAGAGAATTTGCAATATTGAAATATGCTGAAGAAAATTCTTCATCAATCGCCAGTGTATATTCGTATGCTTCAATAGCTTTTTCAAATAATTCAAGTTGATTATAAAAAATACCCAGATTGAACCATGCAACTTTTGAAAAAGGGTTGGTATCTAAAAAGTCGCGAAAAAAACTTACTGCCTCCTCTTCACGGTTTGTAATGTCGAAGAAAAAGGCAATTTCATGAATAATGTTTTCCGAATCGGGTTTTAATGCTAAAGCCTTTTTCAGATTTTTAATTGTGTTTGGATAATCATTAAGATTTTCATACTCGAATGCAATTACTGAGTATATATCTTCGGGGTTCTCTGTATATGGAATTGCTTTTTTATATTGTTCGATAGCAAGTTCGTGCTTACTCATCATACTGTAAATCTCACCTTTTGAAATATACAGCTCATCATTGGCAGGTTCAATTAATTCAATATGATTTAACTGTTCTAAAGCTTCGTAGTAATTTCCGTCTTGCGCTAAAAGTTTTGCACCTCTGATATTGAATCCTGTATAGGAAGGATGTTGTTGCAATGCCGATTTAACCGCTAATTTTGCTTTATCAAAGTTCTGAAAATCGATAAAATAGTCGATTACTTCTTCAAATTCATTAACATCAAAAAAGAATTGCACATCCGATTTAAGCATTTTTTCGAATCTGCCAATAAGTTCGTTAAGGTTTGTATCATCAACCCATCCGTAATCTTCACTCATTAAATAGTATAACTTTAGTTAATAGAAGTACGCGCAAAATTAATACTTTCTTTTTCAAAAACGAATATAGCATTAATTCGGGATTAATATTATGATCGAAAACGAATTATCTAACAATTGAAAATAACCTGTCCCATCTTATTTTGCCATCGAAAAGCGATTTGTTAGGATCTAACGACAACCAGGTGAACTCAGCTCTTCCAACAATATGATCTTCTGGAACAAAGCCCCAATAGCGGGAATCGGCCGAATTATGCCTGTTATCTCCCATCATCCAATAATAATCAAACTTAGGTGTATAGGTTGTAGTTACTTCACCATTAATGATAACGTTAACACTGTCAACCTCAAGGTGGTTACCCTCGTAAGTTTTGATTAACCGCTCATAAATTGGCAGGTTTTTGTTGGTTAGATTTATAGGTACGTCTTTTTTAGGAATGTATAAGGGTCCGAAATTATCGCGGTTCCATTTATATGCAGAATCGTTAGGAAAAATTTCCGGTTTCCAGTTACCTGCAATCTCGTTAAAAATTTCAATTTTTTTAACAAGCGATAGTTTTTCAAGCTCTTCTTTAGCCTCATTGGTAAGCATATAAACAAACTGTCCGGGTTTATTACCCCTGAAAGTTTCTGTGATGTCTAATTTGTCGAGGATCTTGGGGTTTACACTACTGCCATCAGTAGTAACCATGTATTGATACTGTAATTTTTTGGGATTGTCAGCCGGTACACCATTTAAATAAACTTGCCGATTAACAATACTTAAAGTATCACCTGGTAGTCCGATACATCTTTTTACATAATTCTCCTTCTTGTCAACAGGCCGTACAACTATATCGCCGAAGTTACGCTTATCCGACCATACTTTTTTCCTTCCATATTCATTAACAAGAGTGTAATAGCTTACATTACTCTGAAATCTGGTAGATACTGTATCACCGGTTGGATAGTTAAACACAACTGCATCATTATGTTTAACATTTTTAAATCCCGGAAAACGGTAGAATGGTAATTTAATCCATTCAACATATGATTTAACATCTTTGGTTCCGGGCAACGTATGATGTACAAACGGGAAAGATAAAGGCGTGTTAGGAACCTTTGGTCCATATGTTATTTTACTGACAAAAAGATAATCACCAACGAGAAGCGATTTTTCCATAGATGACGTGGGAATAGTATATGCCTCCAAAAGAAACGTACGAATAATTGTAGCTGCCACAACAGCAAATATTATCGCATCTACCCATTCTCTTGAAAATGATTTCTTCATTTTGGGCCTGTCGGAGGGATCAATATAAACTTCATCTTTTTTCATGCCCAAATAGGGTAGGTAAAAGAAAGGTAGTACAACACCCAAAAATTGTTGCCAAAGTGAAAATTTGTTAAAACATTTAACCAACTCAACCAACATGAGCATGTACATAAATATGTTTAAAAACGGGAAAAACAAAAGCGCCATCCACCAGATCGGTTTTTGAATAATTTTCAGAAACACATACAGATTGTAAAATGGAATTAGAGTTTCCCAACCTTTACGATCGGCTTTTTCAAAAACAGCCCATGCAAATATTGTAGGAATTGTAAATGATAAAGGCAAAAAAATTATCAATTCGAGCATGATTATTCTATTTGTGATTACAAGTCTGCAAGATAGTTGCTATTCACTTGCTTATTAGTTAATTAATCTTAAATATTTAAGCGTGCAAAAGTAGTAAAAATTGAACAATTAATTTTTAAATAAAAGACTTCTATCACGAACTGCCAAATTAAGCACTATCCCTTCTTTGTTTGAATATTCATCAAAAAAGCTAAGGTTAAAAAACAGTTTCTGTTGAACAATTGCTCTGCAAGGGTCGTTATCAATGAGCTGAAGCAGGATACTCGTTTTTGGTGGTATCGATTCTATAACCCAATTAGTATAGTAAAGTTTAAAATCAGCATCACCGCATCCTCCGCTATAGCTAACCCATAAGTTAAGGCAGTTATTGGTTATAAAAAGTGTGTCGATCGTGTAATAATCAGTTGTAATATTGTTAAGTGGTTGATTGGTAAATGACATAGACTCGCAAAAGTCAATTAAATTTTCTTTCGCATCAGCAGTTATTTTCGGTGTCTTACATGAGCTTAACAAAATAGTTGTTAATGCCAATATCAATAATGATATAAATCTCATAGCATTTGCTTCATTAGTTCTTCCATATTAAAAACTCCCTTTTTTCCTAAAATAAACTCAGCTGCTAAAACTGATCCCAGGGCAAAACCGCTTCTGTTTTTCGCTTCATGTTTTAGTGTTAACTTGTCTTCATCCGAATCATAAACCACCTCATGTTTTCCTGTGACTTCTCCTTCTCTAAAGGAATATATTGGCAAGCTCTTGTCGTTATCCTGATTGTTTAACGACCATGTTAACAGGTTCGTATTTTCCCTGATAATACCTTCAGCGGAAGCAATGGCAGTGCCACTTGGTGCATCGATTTTGTGTATATGGTGGGTTTCGTTAATATGGACCTGATAATTATTAACACCAGCCATTAGTTGTGCTAACAAAGTATTGGCTTTAAAGAAGATATTTACACCAATACTGAAATTAGGTGCATAAAAAAAAGTGCCATCATAATGTGTGCATAGCTTAACAATATGATCAAATTTATCGTACCAACCTGTTGTGCCTGTAACAATTGGTAATCCTAATTCAAAGCATCTTGTAAAATTATTTATTGCTTCATCAGGCAAGCTAAAATCAATTACAACAGTCGATGAATAATCAATATCTAACAATTGTTGCCAATCATTCTCATTGTCGATTTTAGCAATTATCGTGTGATTTCTTTTAAGGCAAACTTTCTCTACTTCTTTGCCCATTCGCCCATAGCCGGAAATAATAATGTCCATATTGAGGAAATAGTTATAAGTTAGAAACTAAAAGTGATTTTTAACCCGTTATGATTTATATCGTTGCCCGGAACAATTTGAGGTAATGGCATTATTGTTTGTTGAATTACCGGCTCCACTTTAACAGATAGATTGTCATTAACTTCCCAATAATAAAGGTGTGCATCAACTGATGCGTCAAGTATTTGGATGATATACCATACTCCCGTTAAGATAAACGAAAGCTCCATGTTACGGCGGTAGTAGTCACGTATTGTTTTAAGCTGATCGGAATCATATCTTAATGCGAGTTCGTTATCACAATTTTCCGGGTCTGTAAGTACACAAACATATGCTTCATTGTATTTTAAATATTCCCCCCTGTTCCAAATCGCAAAATAGGTAGTGGCTGTAAATCCTGCGTAAACTATTGGAAGTTTCCAATATTTCTTATTGTATATCTGTCCTAGTCCGGGAACTAGTGCTAAATATGTTGCTTTTTTTGGAGAATGGGTAACAATAATTGGATCACTCTGAACATTTGGCTGTGCATATATCGTATTTGTTAAGCAAACAGAAATAGTAAAAATGGTAGCAAATAAACTGTATCTGATCAGGTTTGTTTTTCCAAACATAATCATAGTTGAATATATACTGCAATTTGCTTGCAATTTACAATAGAGGCGGTATAGTAGCACTCTGTTTAACAACTGTTTCAAAATGTGTGGCTATTAATCCCCGATAAGTGAAATAATCTTATCGAGATCATCATCGTTTTTAAAGCTTATAACGATGGTACCTTCGCCATTATTGTTTCTTCTCAGGTTTACCTTTGTTCCCAGTTTATGACTTAGCATTGCCGGTGTATCTTTAAATTTCTCCGGAAATTTAGATGATGATACTTTCTTTTTTTCTGCTGGTGGAGATGTGATAACTCTTGCAAGCTCTTCTGCTTGTCGAACGTTTAACCCTTTGTCAATAATAGTGTTAAGGATTTTTTCCTGAACTTTTGTACTGGGAAGGGTAATTAAAGCCCTGGCATGACCCATTGTAATGATGTTGTCGCGTAAAGCAACCTGAACACATGGCGGAAGTTTTAGCAAGCGTAGGAAGTTTGCAATCGACGATCTGCTTTTTCCAATTTTTTCGCTTAGTTTTTCCTGTGTAAGTTTAATCTCATCAATAAGGCGCTGGTAGCTTATTGCAATTTCTAAAGCATTAAGATCTTCCCTGTGAATGTTCTCAATAAGGGCAAGTTCTAACATCTGTTCATCATTGGCAACACGAATAAATGCAGGAATTTGTTTAATATTTGCCATTAGTGCTGCTCGATAACGACGTTCTCCGGCAATAATCTGATATTTGTCGTAACCCATTTTACGAACAGTAATAGGTTGAATTATTCCTTGTGCCTTAATTGAATCGGCTAATTCTCTGAGCATCATTTCGTCAAAAGAAGTCCGCGGTTGAAATGGATTGAATTCAATTTTACTTACTTCAATTTCTGCAATTGCACCGGCAACAAAATTACCCGAAATATCTATTGAAGTGATATCAGTATCGGGGCTCGACAATATTGAGTCGAGGCCTCTTCCAAGCACCTTCTTTTTACCTTGGTTACTCATTAATTATTTTATCAGCGTTATTCATAATAGTCATATCGTTCTTCTGTAGCAGTTCACGAGCAAGGTTTAGATAATTTATTGCACCTGTGCTTTCTGCGTCGTACATAATAATTGAGTCACCAAAGCTTGGTGCCTCGCTTAGTTTGGTATTTCTATTAATAATTGTATCGAACACCATATGCTGAAAATGCGTTTTTACTTCTTCAACAACCTGCTTAGAAAGCCGTAACCTTGAGTCGAACATGGTAAGTAATATTCCTTCAATATCCAGCTTTTCGTTAAGCCGAGATTGAACTATCTTAATAGTATTAAGTAGTTTGCCAAGTCCCTCGAGAGCGAAATATTCACATTGTACGGGTATAATAACCGAGTCGGATGCTGTGAGAGCATTTACTGTAAGGAGGCCTAATGACGGCGAACAGTCGATAATTATAAAATCATATTTTGGTTTAATATTTTCCAGCACCTTGTACATAAGCCTTTCCCTGTCGGGCAAATTTATTATTTCTATTTCGGCACCTACAAGGTCGATGTGAGCAGGTAATAGGTCAAGGTTAGGGGTTTTGGTTTGTAGAATTACGTTCTCAACTTTAAGGCCATCAATAATGCATTCGTAAATACTAGCCTGTATTTGTTTGGGGTCAAAACCAATTCCGGAAGTGGCATTTGCCTGCGGGTCGGCATCTACAATAAGTGTTTTGTATTCAAGAATTGCAAGACTGGCAGCAAGATTTATTGATGTTGTTGTTTTACCAACACCTCCTTTTTGGTTGGTTATAGCGATGGTTTTCCCCATAAAATGTGTATTTCGTTTTTAGAATTTGATCCTCGTGCAAAAGTACAATTTAACATATTTCGCAATATTAAATATGGCAAAATTTATTAACAACTCAGGTTAGCCTCTGAAAATGACAGTGGTTATACAGCGTTATCTCCACCGAGATCTTCAAATTTAACGTCGATAGTACTGCTTATCTCATCTTTAATTTCCGAATCTTCCGGAGGTTCCTTCTTTTGGTTGTCTTCCCCAGTTTCAATAAATGTTATAGCATCGTTTAAACCGTCTTTGAACTTGTCAAAATCCTCTCCATAAAGAAATACTTTATGCTTTTCATAAAAAAACTTTCCCTGCTCTTCGTTAAACCTCCGTTTACTTTCAGTAATTGTTATATACTGCTGATTTGTGCGTGTGGCTTTAACGTCAAAAAAATAGGTGCGTTTTCCGGCTCTAACTACTTTTGAAAAAAGATCATCCCTTCTTTCCTGTTTCTCTGTCTCCTCCATGTTAACTTCAATATTTAAACCAAAATTATTTTAAGATCATACAAATGTAATATGTTAAAATACATTGCCAAAGTTAAAAATTATAACTAATGACAATAGTAACCATCATTTTTTGTTGATAAATAGCAACTTTTGTTGATAAACTATTGTGTGAAAGAGGTTGACGTTGCCTGCCTGCCGTGCCGGTAAGGCAGGTTGTTTTGGTAGTCATATTTTTTAAGTTAACCCGACAACCCGACGCCCGATAACCCGTCATCTCGACAACCCTTCTCCTATCCTTTTACAACTTTTATGATGTCAGTTTTATGCATTGTAACTACTTTAAGGAAGTAAATTCCCTGTGGTAATGGAATCACTTCCGTAGTTAGTTCGAACTTATTGTTGTGGTTAGTGAGACTATAATTTTTTCTTATAACAACATTTCCGGCAAGGTTAATAAGCTCAACGCTAATGCTTTCTGCACTATCGATGTTTACTCTAACACTTAAGTGATTGTGAAAAGGGCTTGGACCTGCATTTATTAATTTATCATCGTGCGACGGAGGCGAAATTACTGTTAATATTGAGTCGGCACCTGCAAAATTTGGTATTCCCCATCCCATAAAGTTGTCGGGGTTGTTAGCATATGAACCACTTTGTTTAATAGCTTCCTGAACTTCCATTACTGACATCTCAGGGTGCGATTGCCATAAACAGGCCGACATGCCCGCCATAATAGGGGAGGAAAAAGAAGTTCCATATCCATTTGTCGAAATTCCAACATTTCCTACAGCTATTGTTGCACCTGCACCACACGACATGGCAGTGGGTTTAATTCTTCCGTCGGCAGTAGGACCAATAGAACTGAATGAAGCTCTTTGATCGTTAAGGTCAACAGCGCCAACTGTGAAAACACTATCAGCATCTCCCGGCGATCCTATCCACGATCCGGAGTTACCTGCACTATTACAAACAAGTATACCCTTTGAAGCAGCAATGTCCGCTCCTATTGTTGCTATTGCAGTATTACCATCCATATCTTCAGGTGTGTAATCCCATTCAGGTAGATCAAACGTAGCGTAACTTAAAGAACTGTTAATAACATCAGCACCAACACTATCGGCAAATTCAGCTGCCGATACCCAATTATATTCTTCAATAATATTTTCATGCGGACCTTCTTCCGAACGTAGTAGCCAGTATTCAGCTTCTGGTGCTGTACCAACCATTTCACCAGGCAAGTTGCCACCCATGCAAGAAAGTACCATTTTACCATGTTCATGCCCATCGTAAACAGAGCCCCCCATATAAACAAAATCTTTAGTGCCCAATATTCTATCGTTTTCCCACAGGTATTCAAAAACAGGATGAACAAGAACGCCTGTAAACCCTGCATCCAGTACAGCAATAACCATCCCCTCTCCCTGAAATCCATGATCATGCAACGGAATGCCGTTAAGTTGATCAATTTGTCCGAAAGCCAACCCATAGTCTAAAGAGGTTGAAGAATTGCTGTTTCGGGAATTATTATTGTAGTTGGGTGCATCAGTTTTTATTTCCCTGAATTTATCGCTAATGAAATTTTCAGAATAATGAAATTTCAGAACTCCGCTTACATATGGTAAGGCTTCAATTTGCTCAATAAGGGCAGAATCCTCAGTATAAACTGTTACGCCATTTAGCCAGCGGGTATGGTTTAACAAGTCAACACCAATATCAGCAACGCCTTGGAGATAAGATACGTTTACAGGTATATCGTTTTCACTGATGGATATGCCTTGCTGATTTCGACGATCAATGGCACGCTGTGTTAAGAATTCCTGAGGATTGTTGATGGAATATGGAGAATTGTTTTTATCCGTAAACTGTATATAATATTTATCAGGTGCAATCTGAGCAGTTGAGTTAACAATGATCCCAATAAGGATGACAAGAAGTAGGTTTCGTTTCATTTGTGTATATTTTTTATTCTGACAAAAAATTTGTTGTTTGAGTTGCATTTATTTTGTAACTATAATTATCTCGTTGTTTTCACTTATTACATCGGGAATTTCCTTGTTCCCAAGAACTACTTTTTGAATTATATTTTCCGGATCGGCTTGTATAATAACTGCTCCCTGGCCAGTACTCCAAACTGATGTATTCAAATAATAGTTTGAATTTGTTCCATCTACAAAGTAACATTTAACAAAAACGGGTAGGGGTAAACCGCCATTATTTTCGATAATGATTTTATTGTCGAATGTTACTTTTTTAATGCCGAGATCTGCGTAAGCTCGATCAAAGAACCAGGGTTGAATATACCAATTAAAGTCTTGCCCTGAAACGTTTTCAAGTGTATTAAAAAAGTCATATGGAATAGGGTGTTTTCCATTCCATCGATCCATATATGTATGTAATGCCAGTTTAAAAATGCTGTCGCCAAGTGCATTACGTAAAAAAGCATATGCCATTGCCGAACGATTGTATGAATGGACGCGATAAGAAGCATAGTCGCTGATTTGATATGAAAGATACATTAGCGGGACTTCTTTTTCTTTACAACTCAAGTTTTGAAAACTGTTAGTAATTTTTTCAAAATAATTATCACTGGGCTCAAGCATATTTAATGTTCCATATGGAAGCCACGTTGCCCAACCTTCGTCCATCCATGCATATTTCCGTTCGTTTGTTCCCATATAGAAAGGAAAATAGCTATGTAAAATTTCATGAAAGATAAGACCAATTGCCTGCCCTCGAGTTGATGGGTCGCCTTCATTAACCATCATAGGTGATTCCATACCTCCACTTTTACGGCCATTGCAGAATGACGTCATATGTGAATATGGGAATGGATAGCCGGGCAAACTGTCGACCATAAATTTAATACTCTCTTGTGAAAAGTGTGCTCCCTCGTCAAATGAATCAACCGAATCGGGGTAAACAACGTCAACAAATACTCGCCTGCCTGTACTATGATCAGCAACAGTTGAAGTACCATCCCAGTTTGAAAATTTGGTGGTGCCAAAAGTAAAATCGGGGATATTGTTAGCTGTAAAATGCCATTCATTTGATTTTTTGCTGCGAAGGACCTTGTCATTTTTAAGGTCGGTTGTTGAAAATATAACTACAATTTCGTCTGTTTCTTTAGCTTTAGTGTATTTGTCGATAACTAAATTTGTATACAGCTGATCCATGTTTTCAAGATCGCCGGTGGCCCAAACAGTAAATCCGGGGGGTGTTTTTATGATTACATCGTAATTGTTAAAATCGTTATAAAACTCTACGGTTCCATAATATTCAATTATATCCCAGCCATCAATATCATCATAAACGGCAATTTGCGGATACCAGTACGCAATAAAAAACCTGTCGTTGCCATAGTTCCCCATTCTGGCCCATCGCTTTTTAGGGATGTTGAATTCCCAGTGGATATTAACTTCCAAAGAATCACCTGACAATAGATACTTATCAAGAAAAATAAACATATTGGTGGCTGAGCGGTGGATTTCATTCCTGTTATTCAAATCAAAATCTTTATCAGCAATATTTAGTTTGTGAATTATTGTTCCATCCGTAAGATCATCTTCACCAATGGTCCATGATCGCGCGTTACCTTTTTTGTAAAAATCAGGATATAATCGTACCACGATCATCTTAAGAGTATCGGGGCTGCAGTTATGGTAAACTATTGATTCGCTTCCAATTAGTTTGCTTTCCTTTGTGTTAAGTTCCGCATTTATTGTATAGTCGGAGTAATTTTGCCAGTAATTGGGCCCTGGGTTTCCATCCTTAGATCGTGTACCATTTTGAAATGCTTTGGCAATTTCGAGAGGCATTTTATTGGTTGTTTGTGCTCCAAGAAAAATTGATGAAAAAACTAATGCAAGTAATATTGTTGTTTTTAATAATTTGTTCATTTCTAATCTCTAAAAATATGGTGGTAAAAATAAGAATATTTGTAACAATTTGAATACTGTAGTGCATAGTGTTTGGAAGGATAATCTTGTAGCCACTTAACAATATAGTTATGGCAGAGGATTTTGGTGCAGATGTTTAATAACTGGTATTTCTTTTTTAACCAACAGCAAAGCTCCAATAACAATAACCAACAATATAGAAATGGAACTAATTGCTACCTCAGCGCCTGCATATTGAAATACCTGTCCTATACCAAAAGGGATGAGCATGCCTCCAATGGAAATAGAAATAAACAAAACTGTATAGGCACTTGAAGAAAGTGATTTTGGATAAACACTAGCTGCGGATAGAAATAAGGGGTTTATTCCGGATAAAAAAATTGTGGCAATAAAAAACAAAATTATATTAACAATTGTTGTTTCTGGTAATGGTGCAAAAAAAACAAGTGCTGCCGAAATAGGAACTATAAATAGTAATGTGTGGTAAACAGTTATTTTTGATGAAACTCGTCCCCAAATTAATCGTCCTGCAACAGATGCCACACCCAAAGTTGCAAGTACAACATGAGCCATCCCTAATGGTGTTCCGCGCTTAATCTCGAGAAATGTCACCAGCCAGGTTAGCAAACCTGTAGATGAGCCGGCAGCAATAATAACTGCGATAACAATTAAGAAGAAAAACTTTCTATCGAAAGATATTATTTCCTTTACAATTCGGAAAGTTAGTTTTTCTGTATGGTCGATTGGCTCATGTTTGGCTAGAATAATAGGTATTATACCCGGTAATATTAGTAGCCCTGGAAATGCAAAACACCATCGCCATGATAATTGCAGATATGATACTATACCCGGAAAAACAGGACCAACTACAAAACCTAATGCTATGAAACTAAAAATAATCGACTGTAATTGAGCACTTTTTTCACTATACTGATTGGTTGCATAAATACCCGGAAGTATTATCATTATTCCATTTCCAAAGCCGGTTAAAAAAAATAATAAGGCAAAAATAAAGTATGAATGGCTTTGTGATGCTGCAAGAAGTGAAACAGAAACAATAATAGCCCCTGAGCTCATGAGCTGTTTAACACTTAGTTTTTTAATTAAATGAGTTATTACCACTGCACTAATCATCATGCCCGTAAAATATATAAGTGGAATAATCCCTACTGTACCGGCTTTTAGATTAAAATGCTTCATTATCATGTGAATTGTTGATGGGGCAAGCAATTGCACAAAACCGGCGATAATTACCATGGGGTAGAAGGCATACATTACCGCCATTGATGGGGTTGATGAGTTGGTCGTACTTTGCATGAATTTTTTTTGTTGCCGTGTGTTATATAAGTTTGATAATTAGAAATATAAATATTATATATATGAAGGTTGCAAGTCTGCAAAAAAGTTGTCAAATTTACTATTTATTTTGTCGATTTAACCTTGTTTTTAGTATAGTTAGGAAAGGCACAAGTCCAGCTATCCCCGATACCATCACCTAGTTGGTTACATGGAGGCGGGCAGCCCGGCGCCATACGAAAGTGTTGCGGGTATAGCTCAGTTCGAGTTAACACCAAACCATTTTTGATTTATGGACACAAATCTGTTAATGAAATAAACTGGGCAAATTATGATAATTGATTTATGAAATCAAGTACTTTCTGTAAAATTTCTGGATATGAATTTTGTAAAGAGGGTGACAAATCTTTGCTGAAAACCATATCTTCTTTTATCTCAATGGCTACTATATGAATGTTTTCTGGGATATGAAGATTGAGATCCCTGCTTAACTTAATTATGTCTCTAAACTTTACGTCGTGGTAATTATCCAGGTGGGCCATTCCGTAATAGTTATCAACCGTATAAAATGAGAGTTCCCCTGGAGTACTATTTTGTGTCATACAACCATCTACCACAATCATATTTTTGTATCCCTTAATGATGGTAATAATATCTATCCCACAAATATAAGCAGATGAAAACTCAAACAAATTATTATCCATTTTTGTTTTCAGGTCGTTAACAATACGGGTGCCTATTCCGTCATCCGACAAAAGAGGATTGCCAAATCCGAGAATAAGCGTATTATTCATTTAGTCGCGTCTTAGTTCCTGCATTAAATTACCATCGGGGTCTTTGATCTTAATAATCAATGGCATTTCTCCGGGTAAATGGTGGGTTGCGCATGAAAAGCATGGATCGTATGCCCTAAAAGCCATTTCAATCATATTGAGGATACCATCATCCACTTTTTCACCTTTTTTAATTAGTGTTTGTGCAACTTTTTTCAACGACATACAAATCGCAGCATTATTGTTTGTTGTACCTACAATAATGTTGGCTTTTGTTACGATACCTTTTTCATCAGTCCAGTAATGGTGGGTTAACGTTCCACGCTGGGCTTCAACTATTCCCACTCCTTCACCAACGGGTTTGCCAACCGGTGTTCTTAATTCATCTCCGGTAATATCAGGGTCGCTGGCAAGTTCAAAGCATCTTTCGGCTGCATAAAGCAATTCTACAAGTCGTGCCCAATGCATTGCAAGAGTAGCGTGAACGGGTTTTCCACCCAGGGTGTCAAACATTCTTTTATAGTGTTTGTTGGCTAATGGTGTGGCCATACCTTCTGCTGCATTTAAACGCGAAAGGGGAGTGGCATGATAAACTCCTGAATCCTGACCTTCAATAAACCCTTTCCATCCTATCTTTTTCAGATATGGAAATTTAAGGTAACTCCATGGCTCAACTCTTTCTTCAATATAATCGAGATAATCGGGCGCGGAATATTTACAATGCTCATTTCCTTCAGTATCTACAACCCTTACTTTTCCATCGTAAAAATTAACAAGGTTGTTTTCGTCAACAAGTCCCATTGAGTGTAATTTCAGGTTATACGGACCATTGAGGATTATGTCGGTATATTGTTCATTTCCAAGTACAAAATCATCAAAAATTTTAAGAGTGAAGCGTGCAAACTCGATAAATCCTTTTGTTTTTGCCAGCACATCATCTCTTTCATCTTCTGATAAACCTCTACGAACCCCGCCCGGAATATTCATTACTACCTGGGTTTGATGTCCGCCAAGTAATGCCTGGATTTCCTGTGCCCTTCGCCTTTGTTTAATTACTTCTAAACCAATGTCTTTACCTACTTTTTCAATAACACCCAGTATATTTCTTTTTTCCGGAGGGGCTGTTGGACCTACTACAAAATCGGGAGCTGCTAATACATAAAAGTGCGCAATATGACTGTGTACGAAATGTGCCATATAAAACAACTCACGTAATTTTTTTGCTGTTACAGGAGGATCAACACCATATACTGCGTCGGCTGCTTTTCCTGATGCCATATGATGACATCCAGGGCACACTCCACATATTTTTGTTACAATTTGCGCTAATTCTTCAACGGGTCTGCCTTCGCAAAATTTTTCAAAACCCCTTAACTCGGGAACCTGAAAATACACATTTTCAACTTCACCGTTTCTGTTGGTAAATATTTCTATTTTGCCATGGCCTTCAAGCCTGGTAATTGGGTCGATAGTTATTCTTTTCATATCAATTTTCTTCTTAATATTGAAGCAGGTAAGCTGTATCGGTAAAAAGTTCCTGCAGGGTCAACAATCTGATCAACTATTTCGGCAATTTCTTCGGGTTTGTTGGCGTCGATTAATGTTCCAATGGCCGACATCATTTTAGCACCAGGGTCGGTTATATCGGGAGTCGGGCCGTAACATCCGCGGCATGGGGCATTGCCTTTAATGCAACGGTAGCCACACCCGCCTCTGGTAGCTGGTCCGAGGCAAATAACACCCTGCTCCAAAAAACAGGTTGTGAGATCATCGTCGATTTCAAACGGCCGGTTAAATTTTTTTACAAGCTTATTATCTGTTTTTACCCGGTCGCACTCATCGCACTGGGTTTTATCCCATGCGCCGATTACTGATTTTTTTTGAGGTAATTCAGAACCGTTTACCACTGCCATAAATACTTCAAGGAGTCGTTCGGTTTGTGGAGGACAGCCAGGCATGTAGTAATCAACACATACAACCTGGTCGAGCGTTTTTACAGTATCATAAAATTCAGGAAGGTTTAAATTTCCTTCAAGTGCAGCGTAATTGGTTTGAGGCATAATCCCATCAGGATTAACTGTTGATTCGCTGGTCTCATAAACCCGTTCAAATATCTCTTTTCTGTTATGGAAATTACCGAGTCCGGGTATTCCGCCAAGATGTGCGCACGATCCGTAGGCAATTAGCAATTTTGATTTTTCGCGCAACAGCAATGCCATATGCTCATTTTCGCTGTTGCGGATAGCTCCGTTAAAAAGAGTGATATCAATAAACCCGTTTGGCATCGCTTCAACATCTTTGTACTTAGTATCAAGAGCAATTGGCCAGAAAACGAGATCAGCATTTGCAATTACATCAAACAAAGCTTCATGAACATCAAGTATAGATACACAGCATCCTCCACAAGCCGAACCCCAGTAAACTGCCATTTTCAGTTTTGGTTTATTATTATTATTTGAACTATTCATAACAAACAATTTTTATGCGGGTTGAGTTATTTCTTTAAATTTGTTAGGGCCTAGTTGTATCAATACTTCGGTCATTTCATCAACCAGTTGAGCAAACTGTTTCCCTTCGCTGGCACTTATCCATTCGAGCCTCAGCCTGTTGGGGTTGATACCCATTTGGCTGATATATTTTTGAAGTAATAGAAATCTTCTTAAGCACTTATAATTGCCCTCATGATAATGACAATCACCCGGATGACAACCGCAGATAAGAACACCATCAGCTCCTTCGCTGAAGGCTTTCAGTACAAAAGTAGGATCTACACGTCCTGAGCACATAACTCTTATAATACGTATGTTCGGCGCATATTTCATGCGCGATGTTCCGGCAAGATCGGCACCAGAATAGGAACACCAGTTACACAAGAATGATACAATTGTTGGTTGAAATTCCATACTACACTTCCTCCATTTCTAATTTTTCTGATAGTTTATTTGAAACGGCCAGCAGCCCTTCAATTTGTGATAATATTTGTTTATCGGTAAAATGCCGTGCACTGATGGCGCCGGTTGGGCAGGCAGAGCTACAAGTACCGCATCCTTTGCAAATAACTTCATTTACAACCGATACTTTCTTTTCTTCATCAAAACTGATAGCTGAATAAGGACAAACATTAATACAGGTATGGCAAGCGCCGCATATATCTTCGTTAACCACGGCAGTTGTTAATTCAATTTCAACTTTTCCAACCGAAATTGAAGTAAGAATACGAGCAGCGGCAGCACGCGCCTGCGATACCGAATCAGGAATGTCTTTTGGCGACTGGCAAGTGCCAGCAATATAAACGCCATCAGTTGTTGTTGCTATAGGATCGAGTTTAGGGTGCTTCTCCATAAAAAAGCCATTGCTGCAAATACTGACACCAGCTGCATGAGCCACCTGTTTGACATTTTCATGTGCTTCCATCGAAATCATTAATATAACAATGTCGGCCGGTATTTCAATATCTTCACCCGATAATTTTTCATACATATGGGCAATTATATTGCACCTGTCGTTTTTACCTGCTCTTCTTAGGGTAGGAATATCATTTTTCTGATCATACATTAAAAACACCGCATTTTTTCTGCCTGTTTGTGAATAGAATTCTTCACATCCTTTTCCAAAAGCTCTCATATCAGAGTAGGCATGATAAATGCTGGTTTTGGGTAAAGCCGATCTAATCTGGTTTGAATATTTTAATGCTGTCATGCAACAGGTACGGCTACAATAAGGATTGTATTTTTCGTTCCTGCTCCCTACACAATGCACTATGAGTATATTATTAGGTTCTTTACCGGCTTTGGTTTTTATGTTTCCTTTAATCAGCATTTGTTCAAATTCCAAAGCAGTAACCACATCGGGAAGCCTGCCGTAACCAATTTCATGTATGCTCTCCGGATCAGTAGGTTTTAGTCCTGTTGCAAGTATCATGTTTCCGAATTTTAGTTCCCTTGCTTTTTTTTGTAATTTAAGTTTAGTTTCAAAATTGCCTACATAACCATTAATTTCTTTTATTTTGGTGTTAAAAAATACTTCTATGTTTTTATTATTAGATACCTTGTTTATCAACGACTTTATTAGTTGCTGGGCACTCGACATATATGGAAAAGTAAGATCCACTTTTGAAACAACACCACCCAGTTTGTTATCTCTTTCGATAAGATAAACTTTAAAACCAGATTCAGCAATATCAAGTGCAGCAGTCATTCCGGTAATACCTCCTCCAATTATTAAAGTAGCGGGATTTATATCGACAGTTCTTCTTTCCAGCTCCTCATGGTGTGTAACTTTGCTTATAGCGGCAATAACAAGTGATTTTGCTTTTTCGGTAGCAGCTTCTATATCGGTATGCACCCACGACACCTGCTCACGTATATTGGCCATTTCAAACAAATAAGGGTTCAATCCCGCATTTTCAATGGCTTTTCTAAATGTGAGTTCATGAATCCGCGGCGAGCATGCAGCAACCACTATTCGGTTTAACTTATGCTTTTTTATATCACTAATTATTAGATCCTGTCCGGGGTCGGAACACATATATTTATAATTTCTTGAAACCTTGATATTTGGCATATCACCGATTTCTTCAGTAATTGCTTTAACATCAACCATATGTGAGATGTTAGTCCCGCACCAACATATGTAAACCCCAATTTTTGGCTCTTTCATATCACTAAATTTTAAATAGCAGGAGCAAGCTCCCTTTGGTATTCAATTTTTTTAACAGCTGCTTTTTTTAGTCTCGAAAAATAAACGGCAAATGGCCGGTAAGCGAGGTGCGACCATTTTGAAAATGGTACTTCAATTACTATCATCGGAACCAGAACAGCAAGGTGTGCAATGTAAAGATAATAAGTTGCCTCAACCATTCCGTTCAATCTGAATATGTGAACAAGAATACCCGTAATGGTTGTTAGGGCAAGCATTATAATAAATAGCCAGTCGCTTGGATGCGAAAATTTTAGCTTTGTATCTTGCTTTTTGATTCGCCCGATTGTTACCTGGATCAGGAAAAATAAAATTCCGAAAGTTGCATAATATCCCAGCAATCGCTGCCAGTTATACCATGGTACAATTTCCTCAATTTGAAACAGGGGAAGGGCAATTACCACCAAAGCAAACATAATTGAATAGCCCGTCATGAGCAATAAATGACCTACCCAATAATTACGATCGTCGCATTTTGAGAATTTTGCCTGTGTTGCGAAATTATAGATCAATCTCCAGAATTCGGTAAAATATGTACCAAACGGGACTTTAACTGCATTATCAGATAGTATTACTTTATAGAACATATTCAGGATATTTGAGATTAGTAAGGCTGCAACAATAATTGCCATTGTCCAGTCGCCTATTTCAATGATTCTAACAAACTGGCCTGCGCTTATACCTTCAACAAGGCTGTTTATCATAACACTCCCCGATTGGTTAACCATCGCATCAGCACCTGATTTTAGTGGAAGATATATGAGGAATCCAACTATAATTAGCAGAGCAATTATAATTATGGATCCAAACTCCCACCACTTTGATGTATAGATTTTTTTTGATAATCCCGTCCAGTCATAAACCGAAGTGAGGTATCTTCGTAGTGTCATCATCAATTCCGCGGGGTTTGCTTCCCTTGGGCATGTTTCGGAACATTCCCCGCAATAATAACATAGCCACGGATCAACATATGTGGCCAGTTTTTCTTTCAATCCCATTTGCATAACGCGAATGCCCTGGCGTGGAAAAAGAAATCCGTTTTCGGTTAAGGGGCATACTGCTGTACAATTTCCACAATGGAAACATTCATTCCACTGTTCGGCAATGCCAAATTTCTTGAGGTCGCTTTTAAATTCAGAATTTACTCGGTAACTCATTGCTCTTATTGATTATGTGAGTTTTAATCTTTTAAGGTAGTTTCAATTTCTGAAAGCATAACTTTATCAATTGCTTTTTTTGTTTTTTGCAGGATAATATTCTGAATAACTTTTGCAGCTGCTGCTGATGCATGTACTACGGTATCAGGAATATCTTTTGGTCCCTGGCATACTCCGGCGAGTGTAATTCCCGGCCTGTTGGTATTGGTAGTATTTAGGATGCTGTTTTCCTCGATATACCAGCCGTAATTGTCAGTAACTATTTCAAGCATTTCGGCTAGTGAATTTGAATCAGCACGTGGTTCAATACCAACAGAAAGTATTGCCATATCAACCAGTTGCTCAATTAATCGGTTATTTTCGATATCTTCGCTTCGTAGAAGTAACTTATCATTTGTCTGTTCAATTTTTGCCGTTCTGCCTCTAATTATGTGAACTCCTTCTCCCTTTATTCTTTCGTAAAACTCCTCATATCCTTTTCCATAAGCACGCATATCGATATAGTATTCATATACCTCAGCATCAGGTAATTTTTCTTTAACTAAATGAGCCAGCTTAAGCGAATACATACAGCAAACCTTTGAACAATACTGGTTGTACGTTAAATCACGACTTCCAATGCAATGTATAAGTGCAACCGACTGAGGACTTTTGCTATCATTTGTAAAGATTGGATTTCCCTTTTTATCTATTGTTCTAAAGGTGATATTGCCCTCGGTAGGTCCGGAAGCATTTACCAGTCTTTCAAACTCAAGTGATGTAAGTACGTTTGGAAGTTTTCCATACCCAAAATTTTCTGCTCGTCGTGCATCAAACGTACTAAAACCTGTTGCAAGCACAATATTTCCAACATTAATTTCAACTTCTTCATCAAGCTGGTCGAGTATAACTGCATCGGCAGGACAAACCTTCACACAAACTCCGCATTTACCATTTTCAACATAAATGCAATGTTCGGCATCAATTAAATATTTATTTGGAACGGCCTGCGGAAAAGGGATATAAATTGCCTTTCGTAGTGTAGTACCGGCATCGAATTCACTTGGTGTTTTTGCCGGACATTTTTCAGAGCAAATGCCACATCCAATACAATCGGCAAGGTCAACCCGCCTGGCCTTTTTAAGTACTTTAACTTTAAAATCTCCGTGTTCACCTGTTACACCAATTACCTCGCAATATGTCATTAGCTCTATAAAAGGATGCTGGCCAACTTCAACCATTTTTGGAGTGAGTATACAGGCAGCGCAGTCAAGCGTAGGGAAAGTTTTATCGAACATAGCCATGTGTCCGCCAATTGTACCTGTTTGTTCAAGTAAGTAAACTTTATGTTTGCTGTTGGCAATTTCTATCGAAGCCTGTATTCCGGCAATGCCACCTCCTATAACCAGTGTATTTTCGTTAACCGGTTTTTTAGAATAAGTAGAAATATCATCTAATGATAAGCCGGCAATAGTAAAATGTAATATTATTTTAGCTAATTCAGTATCGGATTTTTTGATAGCACCATATTCATTAAAGCCGGCAATCAGAACTTTTTCGGCATCCTGTCCTGCTTCCAGCATTGCTGAAGTGAAAAAGGTTTTCACCATACCGGGAGAATAGCCGGCAATAACTAACCTCTCAATATGTAATTCCTGAATTTTTTTAATAAATAATTGCTTGTCGATTGGAGGAAGTTCATTGGAGTTTCCAAGTATAATAACACCTGGAATTTTTTTGATATAGTTTTCTGTTTCTAAAAAATTTATGCTCTCAGCGTGGCCATTAGTATAATAATGAAAATAAACTCCTGTTACTGGTATTTTTTTCATATCCGGATAAGTTTTTAATAAACGTAATAAAACGGTTACAATAATAATGGAAGGGAAACACCAATGAAATGATTATTATCATAGAGAAAAATGATTTTTATTCACTTTTGAATATGACAATTATCATATTATCTTAATTATAAACTGAATTTAAGGGGTTTAGGATTCGGGTGCGGGCTTGTAATACAAAATATTAAATAATATTTAGTCGAATCGGGCAACTTGTTTAAGAGCATCTATATTAGTCAGTACGATCTTTCTTCCAACGATTGAGATCAGGTTCTCTTCTTTGAATAAAGATAATATTCTGATAACAGTTTCAGTAGCAGTTCCAACAATATTTGCCAAATCTTCGCGTGATATGCTAATTGTTGCTCTTTCTACGGGGCAATTTTCTGTTTTATATATTTTGTTTAGTAACAAAAGTGTTTCGGCAACCCTTTCTCGTACCGGCTTTTGAGCCATTGAAGTCATGCGTTTTTCAGCTTCTTCAAGCAAATCGCTCAAGCTTAAAAGTATGCACTGTGATATTTCAGGATAGGTTGTTATTATTCCAAAAAAAGTTTTTTTATCGATAAAACACACAATTGAATCTTCCAGAGTGGATGCGGATGCTCTGTATTCACGCCCTGAAACCAGGGCCCTTATTCCGAGTAAACTACCTGGTACAGCAAAGCGCACGATTTGCTCTTTTCCATCAATGCCAATTTTTGAAACTTTTATTTTTCCGCTTTGTAAGCAGTATATACCAGTTGGTACTCTGCCTTCATGAAAAACAACCTGACCTTTTTTGTACAGCGTGGTAAGTTTGCTTTGATTTAATGTTTTTAAATCTGTCTCACTTATGTTGTTAAAGCATGTTTGGGGCCTGATAAGGCAGGTTGTACATTCCAGGTTCTTAAACATAGTTAATACGTAGTTATCAAATTAACGAGAAATATTTTTATAAAATTAATAAAAATTTTAAAACCCGTATTCGTCGTAAAATTTTCTAACTTCAGTTGCCAGGTCCTCAAACGCTATAAAATGTTTTGCACATCCTTTTCTCGAACAAATGAAAACTTTACCACCCAACTTAAGGTTTAATGGTACCATAGGTGCATTACAGTTGGGAGCATCACATTCATCATTGCTTTTTAGATGCTTGTTGCACTTTGGGCATATGAAATTTACGATTTCGCCATCTTTTAGATCTATATCACTTGTATGGCTATAGCATCCATAAATAGAACAAAGTCGTAGAGTTCCTCTGTCATTCGAAGTTACGATGTTAAATTTAATACTCGGATAATCAAGTATCAATGTTTCAGGATCCATCAAGCTTTCGCCACATTTAGGACATTTTATGTGTAATGAAACTTTTTTGGTCATACTACAAAGTTTTAGTGTCTAAATAATACATTAAGAACTATTATATTTCAAAAATAAACTAATTTTTAATAAATGTCAAGAATGGTTGCAAATTAACTTTGCTATCAATGTGAATAATATTTGAAAATAATGTGATATTTTAGGTTTGAAGAATTATTAACTGGTAATAAATATCGATGAAGTATTTTGATTACAGTACTTAAAATAATATCAATATCGGTATTAAATAATCGACACGGAGCTTCTTAAGTTTTCCTTTTTTTCTTTTTTGCCGCCGGAAACAGAACATTGTTAAGTATCAATCTATAACCTGGAGAGTTAGGGTAGAGATTAAGATCCGTTTGAGGGTCACCAATTCGGTGCTGGTAGTCTTCGGGGTCGTGACCGCCATAGAATGTCCAGAAACCCTTTCCAAATTCACCGTGAATGTATCGCGCTTCATTTGCTGCCTTATTTTCGCCCATAATTACAGCATTCGATTGAATAAGGTCTTTGTTGAATGCAGTAGTCTGACCCATAAAACCTTTTATTAATCGCTCATGGTTTTGACAAAGTATTGTGGGTATGTGGTCCCATTTGGCCGAAAATTCAAAAAGCACAAAATAATCGTTACTTTCGCGGATGCTTTTTGGCCTCGTTTCGGTAACATCAATATTTGAAATCTCGTACTTAACAGGATTATTAACTATGGTGAAATCTTTAAAAACCATGCAGTTGTCGTAATCGAGACTTTCCTGAGCATCGGCATCCATCGGATCTCCATCGAACATAATATCGCAAATGTCAACATTTTCGGCAGCAAGGGCAACATCATAACTATCGGTTGCCGAACACATTGCAAACAAATAGCCACCACCCAGTACAAAATCACGTATCTTTTTTGCGACCGCTAGTTTTAGATCAGATACTTTGTCAAAACCAAGTTCAGTGGCAATTTTCTCATTTGCCGCAACATCTTCTTTATACCAGGGATAATTTCGATAGTTGGCCCAAAACTTTCCGTATTGTCCGGTAAAATCTTCATGGTGGAGATGTAGCCAGTCGAATGTGGGCAACATACCGCTCATAACCTCATGGTCGTAAACAACATCATATGGTATTTCGGCATATGTTAGAGCAAGAGTTACAGCATCATCCCATGGCTGATTGTTTTTAGGAGAATAAACCGCAATCCTTGGTGCTTTTTGCAGTTCAATAATATCCATGTTTACATCAGGCTGTAATATTTGATTTTTGATTGAAGATGCTTGAACATCTGTGATAACTTGTGAGGTAACATCCCTAATAACACATTCATCCTCGAATATCTGGTGGTACTTCATCAAATAACTGCCACCTCTGTAATTTAGAAGCCATTCAATTTCAGCTCCTTTAGTAAGTGCCCAATATGCTACACCGTAAGCTTTTAAGTGGTTTTTTTGGCTTTCATCCATGGGGATTAATAACCATGCCGACTTGGATATTGGTATTATGCCGATAATAAGAATTAATAATATAAATATGGTTTTTTTAATCATAATTTTTTAAATGAATTTTGAATGTCTTTATCTGATAGGATATCTTCTTTATCGTTAAGTATCTCCATTGCAGCTTTTAAATAGTTGAGTTCGTATTTGTATTCTTTTATCATACCGAGTCCGGAAATATCCGTTGTGATAACCTCATTTAAAGTGAAACTTTTCTCCGTAAGTTTTTCTCCGCGCTTCTTACCTATAAAATCAATTTTTATATGCTTACCCGATTCTTTAATCATATTTTCAGCAAGGTCGGTTATTTTAACTGGTTTTTCATAGGATACGTAAACACCTTTGTTTGCCCCATGTTTGACAAGAAAGTACAGAAAATCAGCTGCGCGCTCACCGGTAATGAACATTCGGCTCATATCAGGGTGAGTTATTGTGATTGGATTATCATTTTCAATTTGTTTTTTGAAAATTAATGTAACAGCTCCGTTGCTGTCAATAACATTAGGCATCCTTAAACTAATGAACTTTGTAGTTTGTGAGTTTAATTTCTGAAAATACTGTTCAACTAGTAGTTTGCATATTCCGACAACAGAAACAGCATCCTGAGCAAGATTTGAGGAAGTGAAAACCATTGACTCAACCTTATATTTTATCGATAATTCTGATAAAGTTATGGTAGCAATATAGTTTGTTTTTAATACTTCCACAGGGTAATTTTCACCATCCGAAACACGTGCCATTGCTGCAAGATGAACAACATATTTTGGATTGTACTTTGAAAAAATGCCTTCAAATGATTGTGGTTTTAGTAAATCAGCTTTCTCAAAAGATAATCTGTTATTTTTATTGTAGTTCCCTTTTTTAACTCTGTAGGTAAGAACAATATTGAAGTTAGAATTTAACAGAATTTTAGTAACCAAATATCTGCAAACGAACCCAGTACTTCCGGTTATTAGAATAGTTGGTGGTATGTTGGTTTTCCATTCCATGATAATTCATAAAAAACAGCGGGCAATTGAATTTTAGTTAACAGGTTTGAAATTTGCGGCTTCCAGGAGAAACTTTTTAGCTAATGGTGCCGACAACGGGTGTAATGTATCCATTGCTTCAGGATGCCATTGAACAGCCATTAAAAAACCATGATCTGTTTTGTCGGCCCACTCAATTGCTTCAGCCATGTTATCAGCTGAATATGCTGACACAAAAAGACCGGTTCCCAATATTTCAATTCCCTGATGATGATTGCTGACAACATCATCTTGTTTTGTGTTTTCACAAATTTCAGATAATGTGGTATTAGGTACTATCCTAACAAAGTGATTTGCCTTACTCATAAGATTATGTCTGTGAGCAACGGTAGTGTTAAAATCGGTTGGTAGGTCAATGTATAATGTACCTCCCATACTTAAATTTAGTATCTGCTCACCCCTGCAAACTCCGAAAACAGGAATCTTATTTTCAAGTGCCAAATCAATTAAAGTAAACTCAAGGCTGTCACGATATCTGTCAAATTCGCCACATCGGGCGGTATCGTCAATCTTGCCATACGTACCAGGGAAAACATCTTCACCACCAGTAAGTAATAGTCCGTTACACGTTTTTAATAATTTCATTGCAGAATCAATTCCCAAAGGGTAAAGATTGTAGTAAACTATTTCATCGTCGTGTCTTAATAACCAATCAGAATACTTTGTAGTGCTTTTGTCCGACTTTTCTTTAGAGATCGCAATCTTAATTTGTGTTGGACTTTTTGTTTCACATGACGTAAAAATTATGGTGCCTGCAATAATAAAGCTAAGTGTGAAAATAATTCGTTGTAACATGAGTTGCATTTTTAAATGAAGTTGTCAAAATTAATAAATTGATTGATTTGTATAAATAGAACTGCTAATAAAGCTTGACAACTTGCCTATCGGCAGTCAGGATTAACTATTTTTGCAAGCCTAAACAAATTATTTAATGCAGGTAAGAGGAGTTATAAAAACTTGTTTTCTTTTATTTCTGATGATATCTATCATCTTTTCTTCCTCATGTTCTCAAAATAAGAGTGCAATTTCTGTAAGTCAGCTATTTGATAATCAAAAACTATCCCCACTTGTTTCATCGGTTTTGTATGCAGATGGGTTTGATATTTATGAAGTAGATAGCATTAAAAAACTTGTTATTTATAATCCTAGAAACAAGGCGGAGGTATTAGCAACTTATTATTTTGCTAATTCTTCCTGCTACTATAGTTACCGATTTTCTCCTGAATTTATCCAGACTCCATTGGATAGTGTAGCTGTTTTTTCGGCAACTCAACTAAATGCATTTACTAAGCTGGATTTACTTAATAAAGTAATTGCCATTTCCGAATCAGAATTTATTCGTAATACTGAGATAAAAAAACGATTCGATAGCGGACAACTAGTTGAATTGGCCGGTAACGGTAACTTTTACCTTGAAAAAACTCTCGAAGTAAATCCTCAGATTATTTTTTATTCCCCATATAATTTGGCTCAAAAACATCCTTTGGCTGCTACTGAAATAACTATGATCCCATTTTTTGACTTTATGGAATCAAATCCTTTAGGAAGAGCTGAATGGATAAAGTTTACAGCATTATTTTTTGGGAAAGATGAAAAAGCTAATCAAATATTTGACACAATAGTAGCTAAATATATGGGGTATAAACAACTTGCTTCCAATGTTGAAAACAAGCCAACAGTATTTTCTGACAAATATTACAGCGGACAATGGTTTATGTCGGGGGGAAGAAGTTACATTGCGCAATTATTTTCTGATGCAGGAGCCGATTATTTATGGAAAGATGATGATAATACCGGCAGCGTTAATCTAGATTTTGAAATTGTTTTTAATAGAGCACATTCTGCTGATTTTTGGAGAATAGTTGGGGCATATTCTGATGGCTTTTCATACGATAAACTGGTAGCTGAAAACAATCTGTATAGTCATTTTAAGGCCTTTAAGGATAAAAAAGTTATATTTTGCGATTCAAAGGGATCAACTTATTTTGAAACAGGAACTCTTGAACCACACTTAGTTTTGGCTGATTTAATAAAGGCGTTTCATCCGGATTTGCTTAAAAACTATCAACCAAAATATTATCATCTTTACAAAAATTAATATGGAAATTGAGAATATCACCCAACGTCGTAAGCAGGACATGGAAGAGTTGAAAAAGTAATCAGGAATATACAGAAACAAACTATAGAACTCTTACCTTTACAAACTGTTTACACTAACTAATGATATTTAAAAAAAATACAAACTTAATATTTGCCTTGTTGCCTCTGGTAATTGTAATTCTTTTCTTGGTAAATATTTGGTATGGTTCTGTTAATATAAGCTGGCAGGATGTTTGGAATACATTAACAATGTCGGGAACTCCGGCTCACTCTTCAAAAATAATTATTCTTCAATACAGGTTGCCTCAAACAATAACTGCATTGTCGGTTGGTATGGGATTAAGCCTTGCAGGGTTGTTATTGCAAACTACTTTTAGTAATCCATTGGCTGGTCCATCAGTACTTGGTATAAGTGCAGGTGCCAGTCTTGGAGTAGCGATTATTGTTTTGATGGGTGGAGTAGCTGGTCAACAACTTAGCAGTAATTTATTTTTCTTTGGCGATGTTGCAATAGTTTTCGCTGCTTTTGTTGGAGCGTTAGCAGTTTTGCTGATTATTATTTTTGTTTCAGGAAAAGTTGGAAACGCCGTTACAATTCTAATAATAGGAATAATGATCGGCTACCTGGTTTCGGCGGTTGTAGGTACTATGCAGTTTTTTAGCAGCTCGGAAGATTTACATGCATTTATCCTATGGGGATTGGGGAGTTTCTCAAAAACCAGTTTAACTCAATCATTGTTGATATTTATTGTAACGATTTTGTTTTTTCTAATAATAATGGCATTTGTAAAACCATTAAACGCGCTGCTGTTGGGGCCTCAATACGCTGTTAGTTCAGGTTTTAATGTTAAACGATTACAAAATGTATTTATATTAATATCAGGTTTTTTAATTGCTATAGGAACAGCATTTACGGGGCCAATAGCCTTTATAGGATTGGCAGTACCTCATATTGCCCGAACTATTTTCAGAACATCAAATCATCGAATTTTGTTGCCTGTGGTTGTACTTTTAGGAGCATCTTTAGCCTTGGGATGTAATTTTATTTCTAAGCTGCCCGGTTATGATGCTTCCCTACCAATTAATGCTGTTACTTCGATTGTTGGAGCACCAATTGTTATTTGGGTTATTATAAAGGGAAGGAGAGTGAGTAATGGGTAATTCATCATTTGTTTCTACCAATAGAGCCATCGATGGAGTAGCGAACTCCTCAGTTGATAACATCCTTAAAATAGATAACCTTAGTACCGGATATAGTTTGTCTCACAGAAAAAAACTTTACTTGCATCGTAATTTAAATTCCTATGTTGGCAGGGGTGAGCTTATAACGTTATTAGGACCTAATGGTGCAGGAAAGTCAACTTTGCTTAAAACATTATTAGGAATAAATACAGCATTAGATGGTGAAGTTTATTACAAAGGGATGAATCTTAGTCAATTATCAAAAAAAGAAATTTCCACTTTGGTCGCAGTGGTATTAACCGACAAGATTTATGACAGATACCTTACCGCTTATGATATTGTTGGTACTGGCAGATACCCTTATGGATCTTTTACCGGAAAATTGACTAAAATAGATAAGGAAAAAATACAAAATGCCTTCAATGTTGTTGGAGCCCATGAACTAAATAGCCGATATTTTTATAGCTTAAGCGATGGAGAAAAACAGAAAGTACTACTGGCCAGAGCCATTGCGCAAGATACGCCACTTATTTTTTTGGATGAGCCAACAGCATTTATCGATTCCCCGGGGAAAGTAATAATAATGAACCTTCTTAAGGAACTTGTAACTGTCCATAATAAAAGCATCCTGCTCACAACTCATGATACTGAGCTTGCCCTTAATTATGCCAGTAAGCTATGGCTACTAGGCAAGGAAAATTATTTTAAGGAAGGTGATCCTGAGGAACTGGTTAAATCGGGAATGATAAACCGTCTTTTCGATAGGGAGGGAGTTATGTTTAATATTAAAAGTAAGAAATTTGAAACAATGAATTAATATCCAAGTAGAGAACCTACCCCCAACCCCTCCAAGAAGGGGAGTTAGGAACGTTTCTCCGCCCCGGAGGGGGCCAGGGGTGGGTCACCTAATTGCAGTCGAAATCAAAACCTAAATCATAAATCAACAAAAAATATTAAATTTGACCGAACCTTTCGGGGACAATGATAATTCCGATGTTTCTGGAATATCAACAATATCAACAATAACCACGATAACAATGACAACCACGATAACAACGACAACCTGCCTTGCCGGCAGGCCGGCAACCACAACAATGACAACGCTTCTCTCTAAAATCAAAATCACCTTATATCTAGTAATCATGGCAACCACATTAATAGCTCAAAAAGCCAATGTTGATTTAATAATTACTAATGCCCGTATCTATACAGTTAATGAGTCATTCGATATTAATGAGGCGCTGGCTGTTGACAAAGGGAAATTTGTTGCAGTAGGAAGTACCGATGCAGTATTATCATCTTTTAAATCGGATAATATAGTTAACGGACAAGGCAAGTTCATTTACCCTGGCTTTAACGATGGCCATAACCACTTTTTGGGATATGGCTTAATGGAAACAAAATATGCAAATCTTGTCGGTACGGCCTCGTTTGATGAGGTTATTGATCGTTTGGCAGACCATGCTAAAAACTTTCCAGGCGAATGGATATTAGGTAGGGGATGGGATCAAAACGACTGGGAAAATATTTCATTTCCAACAAAAGATAAACTTGATAAGGTGTTTCCAAATAATCCTGTTGTACTTACACGTATCGACGGCCATGCGGTAATTGCTAATACTCAAGCTCTAAATCGTGCCGGAATTGATATAGTTTCATCAGTTGATGGAGGTGAGGTGATTGTGGAAAACGGAGAGCCAACAGGTGTACTGGTTGATAATGCAATTGCTCTGGTGAGAGATATAATTCCTGAATTTAGTCGTGAAGAAAAGATTCAGGCACTTCTGATAGCGCAACAACTTTGCTTTGCTGTGGGTTTAACCTCTGTTACTGATGCAGGTCTTGACAAGGACGAAATAGTGTTAATTGACGAGCTTCAGCAATCGGGGGAATTAAATATCAGAGTATATGCTATGTTAAACCCCACAAAAGAGAACTTCGATTTTTTCTTTGAAAAAGGAACAATAAACAATGGTAAACTTACAGTAAGTTCTGTTAAATTATATGTGGATGGTGCTCTGGGTTCTCGTGGAGCTCTATTACTTGAACCATATTCAGATGCTCCACATACGCTGGGTTTGCAAATAAAACCACAAGCATATTACGATAGTGTTTGTAAACTGGCTTTCAAGGCAGGATTTCAGGTTAATACACATGCAATTGGCGATTCGGGAAACAGAATAATGTTACTATCTTATGCAAAATGTCTTAAAGGAAAAAACGACAGGCGATGGCGAATTGAGCATGCTCAGGTAGTACACCCAAATGATTTGAAACTTTTTAGTGATTACTCAATAATTCCGTCAATTCAATCCACTCATTGCACTTCTGATATGTCTTGGGCCGATGAAAGGTTAGGGCATGAACGTATTAAGAATGCTTACGCTTCTCACGATTTGCTTTTGCAAAACGGATGGGTAATAAATGGAACCGATTCCCCTATTGAAGACATTTGTCCATTAAAAACTTACTATGCTGCTATAAGCAGAAAGGATTTAAACGGATGGCCTGATAATGGGTTTCAAAAGGAAAATGCACTAAACCGCCAGGATGCATTACGTTCAATAACCATATGGCCTGCTAAAGGCAGTTTTGATGAAAACATAAAAGGCAGTATAGAAGTTGGAAAAGTTGCAGATTTTGTAATTCTTGATCAGGATATTATGCAAATACCCGAGCTTAAAATTCCAAAAACTGTGGTTATCGCCACTTATATTGATGGTAATGTTTTAACAGGTAAATAGTTAATTAAAAGTGATCAACACCTCAATTTTAATTTTCTCCAATGTCTCAATGTGAATTGTAATTTCCATATGAATAGATAAATTTCGGCATTATGGCAAAAATGATGTTAATAAGCATTACTTTTGCAGCCCCAAATTTTAAAACTATTTTAATGCAAAATATCAGGAATATAGCTATAATTGCTCATGTTGACCACGGCAAAACTACACTTGTCGACAGAATGCTCCATCAGGTAAAACTCTTTAGGGATAACCAGGATATGGGGGAATTGATACTCGACAGTAACGACCTTGAACGAGAGCGTGGAATTACAATACTTGCAAAAAATGTGTCTGTAAGATACAAAGATGTAAAAATCAATATTATAGATACACCTGGTCACTCCGATTTTGGTGGTGAAGTGGAGCGTGTTTTAAATATGGCTGATGGTGTAATACTGCTTGTTGATGCTTTTGAAGGCCCGATGCCTCAAACACGTTTCGTACTGCAAAAAGCTGTAGACCTTGGGTTAAAACCAATTGTTGTAATAAATAAAGTTGACAAACCAAACTGTAGGCCCGATGAAGTTTATGAGGCTGTTTTCGATTTGATGTTTAATCTGGGCGCTACTGAAGATCAACTTGATTTTCCGGTTGTTTATGGGTCATCAAAACAGGGTTGGATGTCGTCCGACTGGAATGCTCCAACCGACAATGTTGCTTATTTACTTGATCAGATTATTGAGCATATTCCACCTGCAAAATTTAACGAAGGAACTCCACAAATGCAAATTACATCGATGGATTATTCGTCGTATGTTGGAAGGATTGCCGTGGGGAAACTACATCGCGGTACCGTAAAAATGGGAATGCCTGTTTCACTTGTGAAAAGAGACGGAACTATTCTAAAACAAAAAATAAAAGAACTCTACTTATTCAAAGGTCTGGGCAAAGAAAAATGTAAGGATGAAGTTAAATCGGGTGATATAATTGCAATTATGGGTCTTGAAGATTTTGATATTGGTGACACAGTTGCTGATATTGTGAATCCTGAGGGGCTTCCTGCTATAAGGATTGATGAACCAACTATGAGTATGGTTTTCACAATTAATAATTCTCCATTTTTTGGTAAAGAAGGGAAGTACGTAACTTCGAGGCACTTGCGCGACAGATTGTTTCATGAAACTGAAAAGAATCTCGCATTAAAAGTTAAAGAAACAAACTCAGCCGATTCGTATCAAGTGTTTGGAAGGGGAATTCTTCATCTTTCAATTCTTGTTGAAACGATGCGGCGGGAAGGGTATGAATTTCAGTTAGGGCAACCAAAAGTTATAATCAAAGAAATTGATGGTGTTAAACATGAACCAATTGAGAGCCTTATAATATTAGTGCCAGAAGATTTTTCGGGTAAAGTTATAGATATTATAACAATGCGTAAAGGAGAATTCCTGAATATGGAACCTAAAAACGACAGGATGATGCTGGAGTTTAAAATACCATCGCGTGGAATTATTGGTTTGCGTAACACAATCCTTACAGCAACTGAAGGAGAGGCGATTATTGGTCATCGTTTTGATAGTTTTGAGCCATGGAAAGGAGAAATTAAAACCCGTAACAATGGTGCTTTAATATCAATGGAAACTGGCACTGCTATTCCGTTTGCCATTTTTAAGCTTGTTGACCGTGGTAAATTTTACATCCACACAAACGTGGAAGTATATGCAGGCCAAGTGATTGGCGAAAACAATCGTGGAGGTGATCTAGTTATAAATGTTAATAAAACAAAGAAACTATCTAACATGCGATCATCAGGATCAGATGATAAGGTGTTAATTCCTCCTCCAATGAAGTTTTCACTTGAAGAATATATGGAAATAATAAGAGATGACGAATATCTTGAAATTACACCTCGTTCTTTAAGGTTAAGAAAAATCCTCCTCAATGAAACCGACCGAAAAAGATTATTGAAGATATAGAGGGGTAAAGGTATATGGGTGTAGGGTATATGGGTATAGGGTATATGGGTGTAGGGTATATGGGTATAAGGTATATGGG
>JACNJS010000040.1:0-23688 GCA_014382445.1 Bacteroidota bacterium | reverse complement strand
TGAATACCCTATTGGTATGAGAACTATTATTTTTGCTCAGGTACCAATAGTTTCTTATCAAGTTTTGATGGAGTGAAAATGCCTATTACACCATATAGTCCAACACTCATGACTATATTGTAGAAGAAAGCAAGAAATGCCAGTAATAGAAATGACCCACTAATGCCTGCTAATATCATGTAAAGATCAAATTCGCCGTTAAAATAAATCGTACGTCTGAGCATTCCTTCTAATCCTGCCATGCCCATAAAAGCACCCATTCCTATTCCACCGAAAAGGTGTGCCCAGAAATGGAAGTTAGCAAGCTTCTGACTATAAAGTTTAGCACCATTTGTTACTATGGGGAATAGTAAGTATATAGCAGAATATAATGTCATTGTTAATCCCACTAGTATTGCAACATGAACATGAGGGCCAATAATCCACTGTGTGTTATGCAATATGCGGTTTAATCCAATGTCGGCCTGCATTATACCAGCTGGAACGGCAAGTGCAAATCCTAGAAGTCCGCCAAGTAAAAACTTAAGCTCATTTGTCATTTTTAACGGACGGGCACTCCATAATGTTACAAGGACAACAAAGAATGCCAGACCCTGAGTAATCAACTCAAAGGCTGTTACCAGCTCACCCGACACTATTTTAAGTATTGCAGGTTGTGCTTGATCAGACAATAAATGATGTGACCAAACTGTCCATGAAACAATAAGTTCAACTAGTAGTGCGGCTCTTGCAATGTTACCCATGAATATTTTCTTGCCTGTGATCATCATTGTAATGAGATACCAGGTACCGGCAACAAAAATGAGTACCAATCCATCAGCTACAAGGTCGAGTCCCCACCAGAACCAATTTTTGTAAAGTAGAGCATCAATGGCAGTTTCTTTAAGGCTGAATCCCATCAAATGGGCAACCATATAAACAAGTATCAATACACCTGTAAAGAGTATAATTCCTGCATTTAAGGCAACGTCAACAGTACCACGAGCCACAGCAGCTACAGGCAAAGGAACAAGATGCTCTTTTTGTTTTTCTTTCTTTTTGAATAAATTCCTAAGACCACTGTATCCAAGTGCCGAGGCCATTAGTGCTCCTGATGGTTGTTTTTCTGATCCTTCAGGAGTATATCCGATGGTCATGAAAATGTTAATTACAAAAAATACTGCACCCAACATTACTAGTGCAATCCCTATAATGAAGAATGTGCCACCAAGTGGACTAAATTGACTAAAGTCGACAGGAAGTGGCCAGTATAATGTATATAAGGGAGCATAGTGAGAAATGAAGCCTGCTAACCAGAATGTTAATGTACCGATGGTAATCAGCCAAAAAGTCCAGCAGCCCAGTTTATAACTCCACAATGGCTTTTTCATCATAAATGGAACAATAAAAAGAAAAGCACCAAATACTATTGAGTAAGTTGATCCAAATATTCCCACAAGGGGATGTGCTGTTAATATTGCAAAATACTGATAATCGGCAATGGCAGCAATAGGTTCAATTTGATATATTCGCATTATCATACCTTCAATAACGGCGAATCCGTAATATATCAATCCTACTACAACAAACTTTAGGAGAAGCTTTTGCATGGATGTTAAACTTGCCGGTTTAAACAAACCCTGCTCTCCGTTTAAAAATGTATCTTTAAAATTCATATCATGAATATTTTAATGTTTAATAATTTTGAAATATTTGAATGATTACTTTGTTACTTCCACAACATCATTCAAAATCATTTGTGCACCCTTAGGCCCGGAATACTCTGTTGACCTAATAGTATAAATTCCAGGAAATAAAAACTCCCACATAATATCGTTTCTATGTCCGGGAACAACCTGCATTTGGAATAGCATGGAGTTGTCTTGTCTAAATAAGCCAAAACCATAAGTTAAATCATTTGATGTAACATCAAAAAGTACCTTTTCACCTACTTTAATGTGTAACTTATCCGAAGGAAGAGTAAACTCATGATTCTCAACAGTGATGTTAAAAACCTTATCTGCTTGAATATTATCACGATTAAGATCAATCGCTGTCCATGGAATTGTATTATAGGTTACGATATGTAGCGATACACCCAAAATAGTAAGAAATCCTACAAAAGTATAGAAGATAGCAGGCTTTACTAAGCCTCCTTTACCCGGTTTACTTACATTGTAACCAAACCATCCCATTAAAAGTAAAATAACAATTGCGTACGATGTGTATGCAATTGTTTGTCCGTATAGGACAAGTTGTGAGTCAACCATAATTAATTGATTTTAGTTAATAATAAATTACTATTTGCATGACCATGTGGCCCATTACTTTTTAATTCGGCAAGGTTTGTTGTAGACAAGACCATGTTTATTTCAGTCCTTACTTTCTCCCATTTATTATGAAATGAACACTTTTCCTGAAATGCACACTCGTTAAAACCAAAAAAGCAATTGTTTGAAAGTTGCTTGTCACCACTGGCTACTATAATATCAAGAAGGGATATATCTTCAAGTTTTTTCGAAAGTTTGTATCCTCCAAATTTTCCCTGTATACTTTTTATTAAGTCACTCTTGGATAAAATGGTTAACTGTTTTCTAAGATAACGGTAAGGAATTTTTAGTTCTTTGAATATTTCTTCTGCACTATATAGTTTATTATAATCCAATGCCATATAACTTAGGATTTTAAGCGCATATTCAGTTGTTTTACTAAAGTTCATTAAATGATACCGTAATGTATTATTTAAAAACAAAAATAATATTTATTTATAATTTAGAAGCTAAAAATCAAAAAAATTTGTGATTTAAATAGAATAAAAACAATACCACTATTTATGTTGGTATCAGAAGCTTAGATTGAGAACTCCGGTTTAAGTTTAACCGATTCTGACACTGTGAACTACACTTTTCCTTTATGGAATGCTGCGCTGATGTCCGTATCACACATTCCCTGATCAAAGGCTCCGATTGCCCCAGGTATATTAGCATGTGAGTCGGTTGTAACTGCCGTTGAACCATGCCATGCAAGTCCTTCACTAATCAAAGTATGTGTACCAATACCTACATCAATGTCGAACACCTTGTTGCTCTTTTTACGTGCAAATGTACACACAATTTGCTGACTAACAGCGTATTTCTGATCACTGCCGGTTGGGTTAGTATCAAATGTAAAAAAAACGTTTCAAGGTGTTGTCGATGCCAAGACTGTCATCCTCAAAATTTTTAACAATATTTGGCCCACCAAAATTACTGGTAACACGGGCGTCAATAGTAATTTCAACTGTTTTTAATGAACCCTAAACTCGAATCGCTAATTCAAAACTAATCATCCAACAAGATAAACATCCAATAACCCATCAGGTGTTTTAACAATTATCGTGTTTAGTTTTCTGTCAACATCGATTATAATTTCATCGTTAATAGGGATTAACACTTCTTTATTTTTATGGTATACCTGCAGTACGGCCTGATTAGGATATTCAAGAACACTACTAACCATCCCCAACTCACCAAAATTTTCATCAACAACCAGCATATCTTTAACCTCGTGATAATAAAACTTATTTCCGGTTAGTTCAGGCAACATCGATATCGGTAAATATATTTCCTTATTAACCAAAGTTTCTGCTTTCTCGTCATCATCAACATCCATAAAGCTAATTATTGCCTTGTTGAGATTCAGATTGATTTCATTAATAAAATATGGAACAAGATTTCCATCTATGTCCAAATATACTATATCCATTTCAGCGTATTCCTGAGGTTCGTCAGTATCTAAATAAACAGATACTTTGCCACCGTAACCGTGTAGTTTTACTACTTTTCCAAGGTAGAAATAATCATTAAAATCGCTCATAATGCTCAACTATTTTTGTGCAAAATTACTTTATTTAGTTTAAAAAAATAAGATTAATATTAAGTTTAAGTGGACTTCGTTTAACATCTAAGTGCAATATTTCAACATCAACCTTAATCTCAATATAAACTCCCTGTAGCCTTAATTAACTACTTTTGCATTTTACCAGATATTAAGATATAATTAAAAAATTATCCATTAAATGAACTATTTATCAGCAGAAAACATTTCAAAAAGCTATGGGGAGAAAATACTTTTTACCAATATTAGTTTTGGACTAAATAAAGGGGATAAGGCGGCATTGGTTGCCAATAACGCTTCAGGAAAATCAACATTGCTAAGAATACTAACTGGTGAAGATTTAGGAGATACAGGAACAGTAACTATAAGGTCGGGAATAAAAATTTCAATGCTTCCACAAGACCCGTTTTTTGAAAATGGATTAACAGTTGATGAGATAATTAAAAATGCTGATTCAGAGTTAGTGGAAATGGTTATGGATTATGAAACTGCAATCCATCAAAACTCTGATAAGTTTTCAAATGAAACCCAAAAAGCACTTGAACTCGCTACTGCTCAAATGGATATCAATGAGGCCTGGGATTTTGAAAGACGATTGAAGCTATTACTAGAGAAATTTAATATTGACCTTAATCAGAAGGTTGAAACAATGTCGGGTGGCCAGGTCAAAAGGTTGTCGCTTGCTCTTACTTTGCTTGATGATCCTGATGTTCTTTTACTGGATGAGCCAACTAATCATCTGGATATTGAAATGATTGAGTGGCTTGAAAAATATCTACAAAGTTCATCGGTCACACTTTTAATGGTTACCCACGACCGTTATTTTTTAGATAGAATTTGTAATCGCATCGTTGAAATTACTGATGGTGAGCTATATCACCATAAAGGTAATTACAGCTATTTTCTGGAGAAGA
Source organism: Bacteroidota bacterium (assembly GCA_014382445.1). Classification (GTDB taxonomy): domain Bacteria; phylum Bacteroidota; class Bacteroidia; order Bacteroidales; family F082. Next base: position 18,919 of record JACNJS010000040.1, on the reverse strand, counting down.
AATCACAAAGAGAAGAAGTAACTCGTGTTGATGTGGACAAAGCTCGTAGGCTGATGAAAAAAGAGCTTGAATGGATGCGAAGGAGTCCAAAGGCAAGAACAACCAAATCGAAAGCGAGGATTGATAGTTTCTACAATATTCAAGATAAGGCAACAAGCATCAAGCCATCGGAAGAGCTAAAATTAGGCGTTCATATGTCGCGTGTGGGAAATAAAATTCTGGAAATGGAAAACGTGAGTAAAACGTATGGAGAAATTGTGATACTTGATGGGTTTGATTATATTTTTAAGAAAGGTGAACGTATTGGTTTTGTTGGGAAAAATGGTGTAGGAAAATCCAGCTTTCTTAACTTAATTATGCAGGAAGAAAAACCTGATTCAGGCAAAATTATTTCAGGAGAGACAATTGTTTACGGCCATTACAAGCAAGAAGGAATAAAAATAAAGGAAACACAAACTGTGCTTGAAGTCGTTAAAGATATTGCTGAAATAATTCCAACAGGTAAAGGTAGCAGTTTAACAGCTTCTCAGTTTTTACAACATTTCATGTTTCCTCCAAAGGTACAAAACGACTATGTTTCGAAATTAAGCGGTGGTGAACGCCGCCGACTATACCTGCTTACCGTACTCGTTAAAAACCCAAATTTTCTAATCCTCGATGAGCCAACAAATGATCTTGATTTACTCACATTAAACAAATTAGAAGAATTTCTGGAAGGTTTTAAAGGCTGTTTAATTTTGGTTTCTCACGACAGGTATTTTTTGGATAAGCTTGTTGATCACTTATTTGTATTTGAAGGTGAGGGACGCATAAAGGACTACCACAGTAATTATACTGAATACAAGTTGATGGTGGAAGATAAAGACAGACAATTAAAATCTGAACTTGTCTCTGAAAAGAAAGAAAACAAGAAAAATATTAAACGCTCTGCTGAAAAGAAGAAACTATCTTACAAAGAAAAATTAGAATACGAATCGCTGATTATTGATATCGAGGCTCTCGAAAATGAGAAGGAATCCATTGAAAAAATAATTGGCTCAGGAGAAACTGCTTATGAGGAATTGGAAAAATTGTCGGTAAGAATTGGAGAAATAATCGATTCTATCGATCAAAAAACCCTGAGATGGATGGAGTTGGACGAGTTTGTAAGTTAGTAAAAATATCATAATCTCAAAACTCTGTCTTTTCGAGACCCAACTCCCCCGGAAAAAGGGGCGCACATAGTGTGATGACAAAAATTCCAAATATCAATTTTGAGTCCACTCCGAAAAATCAAACAGGACGTCATTGCGAGGGCGAAGCCCGAAGCAATCTGTTGATTTTCACCACCAAAAGATTGCTTCGCTTTGCTAGCAATGACGATCTATCACTTTTCAGAGTGGACTCAATTATCAAACCTCAAACCTGTCTGCCGCAGGCAGGTAAATCTCAATCGCCAATAATTAGATTTCAAACGACAACTATAACTTTTTGAAATTTGTGTTTTATAATTTACCTGTCTGCCGCAGGCTGGTTTGTTATTTGTGTTTTGATTATTGTTATTTCATATAAAAGCAAATTGCATAAAAACTGTATATCATTAATATACTTTGGTTTACAAAACGTTGTCATTAGCAGCCTGATAAAATCGTATATTTGCAGGGTGTACTTTTAAAGAACAACCAAAATTTAATTTGATGAGATCGTTAATTATCGCCTTAGCATTGTTATTTTCAACCATAGTGATGGCTCAAAAAGAAGCAAATTTTTGGTTCTTTGGTGAGTTTGCAGGTCTTGATTTTACAAATGGGATGCCGGTTGCAGTAACCGATGGCTCACTAAGTACAATGGAGGGTTGTTCATCAATTTCATCAGTTGCCGGTATACTTCAGTTTTATACTGATGGAACCGACGTATGGAATAGAGATAATATTAGAATGCCTAATGGATTTAATCTCTTGGGTGATGCTTCCAGTACACAATCGGCAATTATCGTACCCAGGCCGGGCAGCACTAATCTGTACTATATTTTCACAGTAGATGAAGTTGCAAACGGGAATGGCGGCGCTAATGGGTTAAGATATTCATTGGTTGATATGACCCTCGCTGCGTGGAAGGGTGATGTTGTTGCTTCTGTAAAAAACGTTCTGTTAACATCACCACTGTGCGAAAAAGTAACCGCAGTTGGTCATAGCAATGGCATCGACACATGGGTTATAGCGCATAAATGGGGTACAAATTCATTTTACGCATACCTTATTACCACTGACGGAGTTAATGAAACTCCAATAATTAGCAGCGTTGGCGATGTGATATCGGGTGCGATTAATAATGCAAAGGGATATATGAAAGTTTCGCCAATCGGTGATAAAATAGCCAAAGCGAATGCCGGTATGCGCACACTTGAAATATTCGATTTCGACAATTCTACAGGTATAGTAAGTAATGTGCTTAAAGATAATATTGCAGGAACCGACCCATATGGCGTTGAATTTTCGCCAAACAGCAGTTTACTTTATGTTGGCTCGTGGTATATAGGTGATAAGTACTTGTATCAGTATAACCTGGAGGCCGGTTCTCCGCAGGGAATATTGGATTCCCGGGTTTTAATTGCTAACGGCACAGAAGGAGCTTTGCAAATCGGACCCGATAACAGGTTATATGTTGCTCAAAATATGAGTAGCTCACTATCAGTTATTAATGAGCCAAACGAAATTGGCGCAGCATGCAACTTTCAATGGGCTGCAGTTTCACTTGGTGGCAAAACTTCCCGATGGGGTCTGCCTCCGTTTATTCAGTCGTTTTTTAGCTTTAATGCCGGATTTTATAATACTAATGCATGTTTTGGAACACCCACACAATTTTACGAGAATAGTTCACAAACTCCTGATTCGGTATTTTGGGATTTTGGAAATCCCTCATCGGGAGCTGCCAATACATCAACTGTATTCGACCCGGTTCACCTGTTTACCTCACCGGGCTTTTATTCGGTAACACTTAGGGTTTGGATTACCGGCATTGAGGATATAGTTACGCACATTGTAATTGTTCATGGTTTACCTGATGTAGAGCTGCCAAATGATACAGCCATGTGCAACGGTAATTATTTTACCATTGATGCAGGAGTAGGTTTTCATACGTATTTGTGGCAAACAGGGGAAACTACACAATCAATTACGGTAAATTCAAGCGGAACATACTGGGTTGAAGTTGCAACCACGGCAGGTTGTACCGATAGCGATACGATAGTTGTTGAATTTTACCCAAACCCCATAGCTTATGCCGGTCAAAATCAAACTATTGTACAAGGTGCAACAACTATTCTAGATGGAGAAGCAAGCAGCGGATCCGGAAATTATGCATATGAATGGCAACCAACGGAATTGCTTATGCAGAATAATATTTCTAATCCTGAAACACTTCCTTTAATCGCCCCTGCAATATTTACATTGTTTGTTGAGGACGACAGAGGTTGTGTTGCTGAACCCGACTATGTGCTTATAAATGTTGAAGGAGAATTTTTGTCGGTATTTCCATTTGCCGAACCGTCTGATTTGTGTTATGGATTTTCCACTACAGTTACCGCAAACGCGAATGGTGGAGGTGGTAATTTTACGTATTCGTGGACATCAGATCCTCCGGGATTTGAGTCGGGGGAGCCTGAGTTTATAATAACACCGTATGTTGGCAATACTAAGTTTTATCTTACCGTAACCGACCAATATTCTAATACAGCATCAGGGATGGCTGAGGTGGTTGTTAATCCACTTCCTCTGATCAATCTAATCCCTGATGGAATTATTCCTGTTGCCGAAGATACTATAGTTGTATGTGTTAGAGACTCAGTTGGACTTGATGCAGGTTATAATACCGATCCCGAAGGAACAACTTATTTCTGGGAAAATCAAAATTTACTTAACAGATATTATAATGCATCAACCAATGGCAACTGGATTGATTTTCAAACTTATGAGGTGATTGTAACCCACGGTGGCACCGGCTGTCAGGCTTCAGGAGGAATTACAATAATTTTTGATTTTAATGAATGTTATATTGGAATGCCGGACTTGCCCGAAAAGCAGATCCAATTTGTTGATCTTTTTCCCAATCCAAATCAAGGTAGTTTTACTTTAAAACTTAACAGCGAATCGAATAATGTAGTTGTTAAAGTGTACGATATTAGCGGACGATTGATATTTGAAAAAGGATGGCCTGGCAGTTTTAGAAATGACGATAAAATAGAACTACCACTAAGAATTGACAGTAAAGGACTTTATGTTGTCCATGTTAATTCTCGTGAGTTTATTTCGGTACTAAAAGTTATTGTAAAGTAAATAATCATTATACATGACCTTCCTGCTCGCGATCCTGCCCAACTATTGCAAGTCTGTCGGGTAAGCTAGCGTGGAGGGACTTGTGACCAACTTATTATTAAAGAATTAAAGCATAAGTCCTAACCCGTTATCTTGCGCTTAAGACTTGCTAGTTTTGGTCAATTACCCAAACTCGTAATTCTTTTCTTCGAAATCTCATCAATATACTCATAGTAATCACTTTCATAAAGATTACAAGCTTTTTTGAAATAGAGAAGTGCTTTTTCAGAATCTGTTTTTTCGTAAATGAATCCAAGATACATCGCTGCTTCAGATGCAAAATAATAGTCTTCATTTTCGCCATCAGCAATTACCTTATTAAATTCCAAAATCGCTTGTTCATTATTGCCAACAATGTATTCGCATCTTCCTTTAAGTAAATAATATTCAAGGTTATATGGAGAATTTGAGCCTTTGTCATTTTGAGTGGAGCGAAAATTCTCAAGCCATTTGCTTGCATTAATGAGATAACCTCCATCTAACAAAAGTTTTGCTTTTACCAGATTTACATCAGGTAAATAATCCAGATTACAGTCGTACATTGCTTCCCTGTCGCGTTCGGTTATATTGTCTCCAAGTTCACAAGCATTTTGTTTGTGTTTTATAAAAGCGTTTTTATTTCCATTGATTAGATATGCTAATGCCAGTTGGTAATGCATCTCTTTCAGATAATCCTTTTCCTGAGTAATTGTTAGATACTTTTTAAAATACTTAATAGCTGTTGAATCAAGCTTTCTAAGCATTATTTTACCAAAAAGGTAGTTATAAGGGTTGAATTTAATTTCAAGCTCTTCGGGATTAAAAGATGAAAATATTTTTAGGGCTTCTTCATTTTTGCCCGACCTATACGCTACGTTTGCATAAAAGTACTTCAGTAAATTGAAAGCAAAATAGGATGAGTCTAAAGATTTTATAAAACTGTAGGCACCAAAAGGATCTTTGTTGAGTTTATGTGCCAGAATTATATATAGGGCAGCTTCTTGTTTAAGTCCGGGAGTTTTAGCATAAAATTTAAAATAGTTTTTTAGGATTAACAGACTTGTTTCAGCACTGCCCGAAACTCCAAATAAAGCTGCAGCCCAGCTTACAAATGGAGGCAGGTTGGATATTGACATGTTAAACATTCCATCAAGCTTGCGGTTGGGTTGAAAATCAGGGTACCTTTCAATATTTTTATACGTCTTATTATAGGCACTATATGCACGTCTAAGTCCCGTAAATAAGTCGCCGTAAATAATGTTAAATATTCCCATTTGAAGCTGCATTTCCGATTCACAAGCAAGATAATAGGGTGAATCAACATCCATGTCATCCATAATTTCTCTGCGGTTTTCATAATTGTCTTTAAATGCTTCATAACCCTCAGAGGTAGTACTTATCATTAATTCAAATGCATCGCAATTTTGATCAAGATAATAGGCATAATAATTGTCAGGGTTTTCACCTATCTCTCTTTCAACTATCTCTTTAGCAGTATTAATTCTAAGATCAAGAAGTGCTTCCCATGCCTGAGAGCAGTTATCATTGATCTCGTATTGAGCAGATGCACGCTGGTTTAATAACCCAAGAATCAGAATTGTAATGAGTAGCTTGGTAGGCATTTTTTGTTTTCAAAATTAAGGTTTATTTTGATTGAGCTTCCGGTGTGCATAGCTCCCGCAAGAGGGCTAAAATTGAAATATTAATCGGTAGCTTTACTGCCATGATAGTTGCATTATATTTATAGTGTTGTATGCAGTTTTGTGGTAGTGGTTTGCGTGGCTAATGTATTAGTAGGAGTTAATTATTATTAATTTTCACCATCAATCTCTCTTTTAACTTACCTTTGCTGTAATTAATAAATACGTGTAAAATGAAGAAAGTAATGATTTTCTCAGGTTTAATTATGCTCGCTGTTAGTTTTTACGGACAGGGAAATAAATCTTATCGACAATTAATAGAAACTAATAATGTACCAAAAGAAGTAAGAAATAATTTTAATTTACGCTATCCTAAATCCTTTGTTAAAATGTGGTATATCACTAATATCACATATTGGTATGAAGATTATGGTCCATCATATTATAATGGCTGGTATCAACCAAGGACAGTTGTGGTTTATAAATTCAATGAACCATCAAATTATGAAGTAGAATTTTTGTATAATGATGAAAACAGTCGGGCAATATTTAACCGGTATGGCCATTGGTATGAAACCAGAACACATATTGTTAGGCTACCCGAAGCAATATTATCAGCTCTCAAAAAATCATCTTTTGCTAGCTGGAAAATATCAGATTATAAAGAACGGATCGAAGCTCCTGGAATGATTGGCTCTGTTTATAGAATGCAAGTCTCGAAAAATCAATTATCCAGTATAATCAGAATAAATGATGACGGAGATATAGTTCAGATAAAAACTGAATAATGATTTGAAAACTCAATATTATATCCCACAAACCAGGCTGTTCTAACCAGTACCTTGTTTGTTATTAGAAATTACATAATCACAACACTAAATAATTACTTATGAAAAAACTTATTTTAATTATTACTGGATTATTTGCAGGATTATTTGTTTTTGCTCAATCAAACACTGAAGAAATTGACCTTATCCAATCGATGTATGGTATTGAAAAAAAGGCAATTGTTAAAGAATTTGTTCAGCCAAAAGCAATTAACAAAGATGCTTTTTGGAATGTTTACGAAAAATACGAAGCAGATCGTAAAATTCTTGGTAAAGAGCGCATTAATTTGCTCGAACAGTTTGCAACACAGTATGAAAAAATGACAAATGATGAATCTACTTTATGGATGAAAAAAGTCATTGCACTTGATGATAAGCAAGATAAATTAATTGTTAGTTACTATAAAAAAGTTAGTAAAGTTACCACCCCTATAGTTGCTATGAGATTCTATCAACTAGAAATATATTTGATTACGGCCATTAGGTTTGAAATACTGAATGAAATGCCGTTTGTTGAAGATAAATAACTTAGTTATAGTTTTATTTAAATCTATTATCAATACAATTCAAAAGTTTCGTTCAATTTAGGAATTGTAACATCCCAGTGAAAAGTATGAGTTATTTTTACTCTTAATGCATTGGCAGCTTGCGATTCGCCATGTACAATAAATACTGTCGATGGCTTAGAGCTAAGTCCTGATAGCCAGTTAATGAGTCCATCCTGATCTGCATGCGACGACATGTTTGCCATTTCCTCAATATGACAATCTACTTTGTAGAAATTACCATGTATTTTGATTTCTTTGATACCATTGTGAATTAATCTTCCCCTTGTACCTTCGGCCTGATATCCTGCTATCATCACTGTTGAGTTGGGATTTTGAAGATGATCCTGAAGGTAGAGTAACACCCTACCGCCATTCATCATCCCGCTTCCGGCAATAACAATTTTTGGTGTTTTGTCGCTTGAAATTTTAAAGGTGTCCTTTACAGATGCTACAGTTTTTACATGATTCCATGCTTCATCAAAAACATCAGTTCCAAGTTTATGAAAATCATCAAAATCAGCATAAATGCGACTAACATTTACTCCCATCGGACTATCAAGATAAACAGGGATGTTGGGTATTTTTTTCTGTTTTTTCAGTTGCCATATCATCCAGATAAAATCCTGGGCTCTGTCGACAGTGAAGCTCGGAATTATAAGGGTGCCACCTCTGTTGAATGTGCTATTTATTATTTCACTCAGTCTCTTTTTTGAATCCTCATGTTTATGATTCCTGTCGCCGTATGTCGACTCCATAATAATGTAATCCGCATGCTTGGGGCGATGTGGCTCTTCAAGCATTGGATCATCAAATCTTCCAATATCACCTGAGAAAACAAGTCGTTTTTTGTCCACTTCAATCTCAACAAATGTCGCTCCTATAATATGGGCAATCAGAGTTAACCTAAAACGGATATTGCTCTCTATCTCAATCCATTGATTACAGCTCACATCGTAAAGTTGACTTATTGCCTTTTTGGCATCCTCCACCGTATACAATGGTTTGGCAGGTTTATGTTTAGAGTACCCAATGCTATTTGCCATTTCAGCATCTTCCTCTTGAATTTTTGCACTGTCGAGCATAATTACTTCTGCAATTGCGCCAGTTGGTGCCGAACAATATACTTTTCCTTTAAATCCTTGGGCAACTAATCGTGGTAAATAACCAACATGGTCGAGGTGGGCATGAGTAAGTATAACAAAATCGATTGTTGAAGGATCAACAGAAAGTGGTTCCCAATTTAATAAACGCAATTCTTTCAATCCCTGGAATAAACCGCAATCTATTAAAATTTTTTTGTCATTAGTTGTTATTAAATGTTTTGATCCGGTTACAGTGCCTGCAGCCCCTAAAAACGTGATATTTAAACCGTTATTCATAATAATATAGTAAAAGATTGCAAATTATTGTGTGTAAGAAAGCCTATCTGTAAAATTACAACAGTTTTTGTGTTTATTATACTTTGATGTAATAAAATGAATTTCTCATTATTAGAGGGTAATTTTAATATACCCCATATCGCAAGCCTATCGGGTTAGCCAGCGCGGAGGGACTTGTGCCTAACATATTATTGTTGAATTGAAGCACAAGACCCAACCCACTATCCTACGCTTCTGACTTGCGATAGTTTTAGTCTCGAATAAGACCCCTTAAGACTGCAATATTTGATATATTTTGGTAGGGTTAAAAAGAAAAAACCGCTAGGATTCAACATCTTAGCGGTTTTTGTTGCTGATTAACAGCGTTTTAGTAGTCCGTACGGGATTCGAACCCGTGTTACCAGGATGAAAACCTGGGGGCCTGACCTGGCTAGCCGAACGGACCATTTTGTTTGGAGGCGCAAAAATAATAAAATATTTTATTGCACAAGTTTTTTTGAAAAAAATTAATGGAAGCATTAGTTCTTGTTAGTTCGATTTCCTGCCCAGCTCAATCACAAAACCACAAACTATTTCCCACCATCATCAGCCTGGAATTTATATCCAATACGTTTTCCTGTTTTAATGGAAATGGAATCCAAAGTGTTTTTAATTTCGTTTACCGTTACAAATTTTACCTGATCGTAATGCGGGGTAAGAAGGTCGAAATTGATTGTGTATTTGATAGCCGCTTTAATAATTTCTTCAACAGAATCGGGAGTTAGTTCGTTTTTTCCAAAGTTGTTATAAAGAAAACCCAACTCGCGCTTGCCTTCGATAAAATAATGATTTTCTTTATTTATAAAGATACGGCCAATTAAATAACCAACATCGTTTACTCGGTTGTACTTAAACGAATCGGCAATAAAGTTATATATATTAATCACACCGCAGTATGATCGGGTAGTATCTTCCTTAACATATGAAGTTCGCATAACCTCATGATTCCGTGAAAATTCAAATACATTAGTGTGCATCAGGAACAGAAGTATGTCACCACCAAATTTCAGATCCACCTCAAATTTACCTACAGGTTTTGCTTCAAATGTTGTTGGCAATTCATTCTTGTGCTTTACCTGATACTTTTTAAATTGTGTACTTAAATCTTTAATAACATCTTTAATTAAATTAAAGGCAACCAACGTGTTATTATATACATGAGTTTTAAGTGACGATTTTTCAGTTATCAGCCTGAACAATTCTTCAGTATATGATTTTGGTGCCATACTAATAAATTTTATTCAAATGTAAATGAAAGCAGGAAAATTTTAGAGTTAAGATTATCAATACTCCCTGAATAAAGATTATCTTCTCTCAAAACTAAATTTCGAAGCCCGTATCCCATTTTAGCCTCTGTTCCAAACTTAAAATAAGTTGTGTAAAACTCGAATCCTACACCAACTTCAACAGAAAAATCGTTTCGGTAAAGTTTTACAGTTGTATTACTTTCATTTCCTGCAGCTTTTTTTTGCGATGCCAGATCCAGTGAATATTTTGCACCGCCTAATACATAAGCACTTATGTTATTCATCCTCTTCGATTTATACCTGAATTCCAACGGTATTTCAACAATTGTAGATGTAATGCTTTTTTCTATTTCAACAAATAACGGTTCACCGTTTCTATATCTTAATATGTTGTAATTCAACAACCTTTCGCCAAACGAAAGTGCTGGTATGAATCGCAAATCAGTATATTTGCCCAGTCTTAAATTTGCTAGTATTCCTACCGAAAACCCGGGAGTTGGAGTTGATGTAACACTGTAAACAAAAAGCGAGTCGCCAAAAACATCGGGCGATTGTGCCGTGCTCCACTTTATATACGGAAGATTATCAACCGTATTAATTGAAAAAAGCATATGATTTATACCCAGAATAAATCCAAAATGATATGGGTTCTCATCGTAAGTTGGCAGGTTCAGTACCTTTCTTCTCTGTGCGCTGGTATTAATTGCTACAGATAGCATCAACACAAGTAAGGTTGAAAATATGATTGATTTTTTAGTCAAGGTAATTTTTTATTGTTAAACGAAGTAATTAAGATGTTAGTATTGATCTACTTTAAATAATCGTTTGGTGTTAATTTGAGAATGGAAGCAAAAATAGTAAAATTAAGTAATTAGATCAATTAGAAATTTGTTTACTTCTTAGCATAATACAACGTAGCTATACCCATTGTAAACCTTTTTTGTTTAGTATCTCGAAATCCGGCTTTTTCAAGTTCCAATAGGAAGGCCTTATCTTCGGCAAAACCGTGTACCGAGTCAGGAAGGTAGGTATAAGCAGTGCTACTTTTAGACACTATTTTCCCCAACCCAGGGAGCATATACCTGAAATAGAAATTATAAATTTGTTTAACAGGAAATACTTTAGGTTTTGAGAACTCAAGAACAGCTACTACTCCTCCAGGCACAAGAATCCGGTACATTTCTTCAAGTCCTTTTTGCAGCGTCTCAAAATTTCTAACACCAAAGGCAACAGTAATTGCGTCAAAACTATTATTGGCGAACTTCAGGTTTTCCGCATCACCCTCATGAAATTCGATAATTTTTTCCAACCCTCTGAGCTTAATTTTTTTCCTTCCAACTTCAAGCATTTCAGTGGCAATGTCGACCCCTGTAATACGATCGGGTTTAAGTTTTGAAAGCTCGATAGCTAAATCCCCCGTTCCCGTTGCTACATCCAATATTTTTTTCGGATTGCTATAAGCTAATAATCTTCGTACCTTTTTTCTCCACTGAATATCGATTCCTGCCGATAAAAAATGATTTAAAAAATCATATTTCGGAGCTATGTCGTTAAACATCGTTCTTACTTTTTCCTTTTCAGCTTTGTGAAGCGAGGCTGATGGATTATTACATTTTAACGACATATTATTATTGATGTGTAGAAAGTTATTGCTAGCAGATATCAGTATTTTGTTTATGAAGGGTATCAGGAATTTACCAGCAACCTGTTCACTTCATTGTGAAGTTTTTCTTTATTAACAGATACCACTCCAACTTGTTCGCAAACAAGACCACCAGCCAGGTTTGCAATTGCAGCCATAACAGGAGGTGAAGCATTTATTGCCACACACAATGCCGCAACACTTATAACAGTATCACCTGCACCTGAAACATCGGATATATTACGTAAGTGAGCTGGTATCAGCAATGATTCGTAACCTCCCTCTATCCTCCAGCTAATAAAAACTCCTTTGTCAGAAAGAGTATTTAATATAATTTGCGCATTCAATTTATCCTGCAGTTTTGCTACTGCAAGTTCAACGTCAACTTCGCTGTTAGCATTAAATTCTATGTTAAGGCCTTCTTTTATCTCTTTTATGTTTGGTTTGAACAATGTTACATTGTGGTAACTTAGGAAATTGGATTTTTTAGGGTCAACCACAACAGGTATTTTTTTTTCTAAAGAAATTTTCATCACTTGCTCAATGAGCGTTTGGGAAATAACTCCTTTGTCGTAATCCTGAAAAACAATTACATTAATATTGTTTGTTTCAATTATATTTTCGATTTTTTTCCACAGTTGCATGTTTTGTTTTTCAGTCAGCAATGAAGTTGTTTCTTCATCAACACGCAGCAATTGTGCATTATTGCCTATTACCCTGAATTTTGTGGTTGTAATTCTGTCATTACATTTTATAATTCCTTCATTTGTAAGACCTTCTTTTTTAAGCAGACCTTCAAAATCGCTGCCTCTTTGGTCCGTACCAATAACTGAGCACAATATTGGAGTGGCACCCAAAGCTTTTAAATTCAAACCTACGTTAGCTGCACCACCTAATCTGTTTTCACGCTTTTTGACCTCCACAATCGGAACGGGAGCTTCGGGTGAAATCCGGTTCACAATTCCCCAAATATATGAATCAACCATCACGTCACCAATAACCAGTGCGTTTTGATTGCCAAATTCTGAAAACAGTTGCGAAATTGATTCTGTAGATATCATGTGATTTATATTTAGTGGAGTGCAAAAATAATGATTCCTGATTGCAGTTAGGCAAGTTGTTAAGGTTTATTATATTTTTACAACCAGTTTTTAATACGTTTAATTCAATTAGTTACTATGTATACGATTGCCAGATTGATGATTATTTCGGTTTCATTAGTAGCTTATACCGTTGCTTTCGGTCAACAGATTAATATTAACGATGGAACCAATATATCTGGTATGCATGGCGATGAATTAAATGCTGAATGGTCGAGTGATAGTAAAAATTTACTTTTTGAGTCGGTGCATAATGGAAGTAGCAGAATATATTTACATCGATTACAGGAGGATACAGTGCTGTGTTTGAGTAATTTAGATTATAATTACAGAAACCCAGTTTGGCATCCCGATGGCGATAAAGTTGTTTTTGATTCTGATAAAGATGGGGCTGATTATCTTTATGTTTTAGATTTGAATACCAACGAAGTTTTGCCTATGTTCAAACGAAAGATAAAGTGCCGTAACGCTTCTTTTTCGGCCTCAGCGCGTCAGGTTTATTTTACCGGATGGGATGAATTAACAAACCGTTGGGAGATATATAGTTATGATTTTGTTTATAATAACCTCAACCGATTAACCGACATTAAGTTGGGCACAAGTGATGTGGATGTGACTACCGATGGTAAGCAGATTGTTTATTGTAAAGCTAATCCGTTTAAAAAAGCATATAATCTTGAAATAATTAACTGGTATGGAGAACAAATAATTAAGTTTGATAGATTTAATGGAGAAGATCCATCGTGGGGACCCTCAGTATTTAAGATTTTTTTTGTTTCTGATATGGATAATGAAAATTGCGAACTATACAGTATATGGAGAGATGGCAGCCATCTTCAACGTCTAACTTTTGATGATGCAAGTGTGGCATGTCCTGTTGTGTCGCCCGATGGGACAAAAATTGCAATGTCGATACTAACTGAATCGGATTGGGATATTTTTATCTTTCAAATAGAAGGGTACGAATGACGAAAATTATTAAATTTGCTGTTCATTAAAAAATAAGAAAATGGCACAGCAACAAGAATTTGATTTAAAAAAAGTACTACCATTAGGTATTGTAGTTATTGCGATTGTATTTGTAATAATATTTTGGAGCAGGATGACTGTAAATGTAGAGGCAGGACATGCAGGCGTTCTGTTTAAAACATTCGGCGGTGGAATCGACACAACTCAAACTTATGGTGAAGGGTTTCATTTTTTAGCTCCATGGAATGAAATGATAGTTTACGAAACACGTCAGCAGGAAATTGCTGAAGATATGAATGTGCTTTCTTCCAACGGACTTGAGATTAAAGCGGACGTTTCGGCATGGTACAGGCCAGAATACAATAAGTTGGGACTCCTTCATGCAAATATTGGAAAGGATTATTTGCGTAGGGTTGTGGTTCCTGCTTTAAGAGCATCAGCCCGAAGCGTGATTGGTCGTTATACTCCTGAGCAGATTTATTCGACCAAGAGAGACGCTATTCAAGATGAGATATATGAAGAAGCAAAAAATATCCTTGATGAAAAATATGTTGACCTTACACAGATATTAATACGCTCAATCGTATTACCATCAACTATTAAATCGGCTATTGAAGGAAAACTAAAGCAGGAGCAAGAGTCGCTTGAGTATGAGTTTAAGATACAAAAAGCTCAAAAAGAAGCTAAACGCCAGATAATTGATGCCGAAGGTAAAGCAGAAGCCAACAGAATCCTAAATGCCAGTCTCACAACCAATATACTACGTGAAAAAGGTATAAGTGCAACAGTTAAGCTTGCTGAATCAAATAATTCAAAGATTGTTATTATTGGCAATAGTAAGGATGGATTGCCTTTAATCCTTGGCGATATTAAGTAGTTGATTAATTTTTTAAATGTAAGCCAGTTCTTCCAGGCACGAACTAATAAGCTCAAAGGTGCGCTCAATATCATGGTCAAGGCCAACCGAGAATCTGATTAATCCCGGTGAAAGACCCATTTCCTGTTGTATTTCAATTGGAACTTCTGATGAGGTACTGCGTCCTGAGTTTGAAAATAATGTTTTAAAATACCCAAGGCTAACAGCATGATATCCAACACCTTTTTTCTGCATAAGCTCCATAAAAGGTGCTGCCCTTTCTGCAGTTTCAAGGTCGATGGCAATTATTCCGCTATAGCCAAATCCTTCATTCATTATGCTGTTCATTAGATCATGATGGGGATGATCGGACATTCCGGGGTAATTAAACTTAAGCCCTATTTCTTTGAATTTCTGAGCCAGATACATTGCATTTTCACCGTGTTTAACCATTCGGATATGCAGCGTTGCCAGATTTTTTAGTATTGAAGATGAGCGCAGAGGATCGAGCACGGGTCCTAATAACATGGCAGTACCATTATTAACATTACTGATATCATTAATAAACTGATGTGAGGCACAAATTGCACCCGCAACGCAATCATTTTTACCATTAATAAACTTTGTCATGCTGTACACAACTATGTCGGCACCAAGTTTAAACGGACTAATAATCATTGGTGTAAAGGTGTTATCAACCAAAAGTTTAATATCGTTTTCATGAGCAATTTTTGCTATTGTAGGGATATCACTTATCTGAAGCATGGGGTTGGTCATGCTTTCGGTATAAATTACTTTTGTGTTTGGTTGAATGGCATTCTTAATACTTTCAATATCAGATATGTTTACGAATGTTACATCAATATTAAACTTTTTAACATAGTTATGTAAGAATGCAAAAGTTCCGCCGTAGGTTGTAACACTTGTTATGATATGATCGCCGGCATTACAAATTTGTAAGATTGCCGTTGTAATTGCCGCCATTCCCGATGCAGTTACCCATGCTGATTCGGTTCCTTCCATAGCTGCAAGAGCATCGCTTAGATACTTGTTTGAAGGGTTCCAATGGCGTGAATACAAAAAGCAACCTTCTGCCCCGCCTTGAAAGGCATCAATCATTACATTTTCATGTAAAAAGGTATATGTTGCCGAATCGGTGATTGATGGATTAACATCCCCGAATTCACCAAATTGCTCTAGTTTCTGGATGGCTGTGGCTGGATCGTATTTTTTTTTTGCCATGATTTTTATTTTTAAATTTAAAAAGCAAAAATAATAAACATAACTGCTATACTCATCAGAATGTTTCTAAATTGAAATTGTTTTTCGGATTTGGTTTGTGTAATAAAATTTGATAAATTCGCTTTATTAAATAATTTGCAACTAATCGGCGTTAGTTTGGTTGTTGACTTTTAAGGAAAAATCAGGAAGTGAATACCGCTAATCCCCTTTTGGAAGGGGCGAAGGATAAGTAAATATGAGAATATATTTATTCCCTGATTTTTCACTGAAGACGCTGGTTAGTTACTATAATTCTATTTTAATGAGGATAATTTTGAGGAAATATTCGATACTGTTATTTACGTTAGTGGTTGTTTTTGTTATCGTTAATTTTCAGGGAACAGAAACAGTTCGTAAAGTGTTTATTGATGGTGATGGAAGCGGCCATTATGCTTATTTGCCGTCATTATTAATATTTCATAGTGTTGATTTCGAAGAGGTTTTTCAGTTTGAAAAGCACAGGAGGCCTCCCGATTACACAGGGCATAACTTTCTTAAAAAAGGCGATATATTAATAAACAAATACACAGTTGGTACTGCACTGCTTCAGCTTCCCTTTTTTATTGTGGGATTGTTGCTGAGTTTGTTGTTTGGTTTTGCGCCAGATGGTTATAATATAATATTTCAGTATTGTATTGCATTTTCCACACTATTTTGGGTAGGGATTGGTATTATTTATTTTATAAAATTACTGGTTACTTATGGTGTAGATCGAAAATTTGCATGGGTGATGGCAATAATAAGTTTGTTTGGGACGAATTTATTTTTTTACACGTTTATCCAGCCATCATTCACACATGCATACTCATTTACACTGATAACAATTTTTTTGTATTTCTGCAGGAGGGTATTTTTGGATTATGAGAAAAGGTATGTATTAGCAGCTGCTTTTTTATTGGGTTTAATTGTACTGGTGCGTCCCGTGAATATTCTTGTAGTGGCATCACTGCCATTTATTGCCGGTACGCCACATAATTTCATGAATTCAATAAAAAGAAAATTATCAGACCACCACTATATACTTGCCATTTTAGTATTTCTATTGGCAATCAGCCCTCAGCTCATTATTAATTATCTGCAAACCGGAACCCTGATTATTTACGGGTATGAGAACGAAGGTTTTTATTTTTCAAATCCTCAAATCTTCGATTTTCTTTTTGGTTATCGAAAGGGGTGGTTTGTATATTCTCCAATGTTTTTACTGCTTTTCCCGGCCATAATTAACATTTGGCGGCGTCAGTCAGCCTATGCTTTTTTCACATTTATTCTTTTCATATTAATACTTGTGTATATTTTTTCTGCATGGTGGAACTGGTTCTTTGGCGACAGTTTTGGCATGAGGCCAATGGTTGATTATTATGGTTTGTTTATGCTTGTAATAGCATTGCAGCTGCATCAACTTAAATCGCTGGTACTTAAAATTGGAGCAGTAATTTTTGTTTGTCTTGTTATTTTATTAAATCTTGTTCAATCGTACCAATATAACAAAGGCATCATTCATCCTGATTCGATGTCGAAAAAGTCGTATTGGCATGTTTTTATGAAAATGGATAGGGAATATATAAGTGTTATAGCTGGAGGGGATGAGTCGTTTTATGGAAAGCTTTCAGACATGCCGTTTTTTAGTACACAAAACCAAATTGATTATTTTGACGAAGGATGGACCACTTCAAATTTAGTAAACAAAGAAAGTGCATTTTCTGATTCATTATCTGTAATTCAAAATGCAATCCAGATTTACAGCCCTACATTTTCATTTAATATATCCGACTCTCTGATAGGCTACAACAATATTTTTGTAAGATTTAATACTCATTATTATGAGATGGAACAAAATGCTGCTTTAAGCGCAGTATTTGTTGTTGATATTTCGGATACCACGGGCAATACCGTTTTTTATAAAGCATTTCGCATTAAGCACCTTCCAGACGATAGTGTGAGTGAATGGAAAATGGGAAGTATAGGGTTTAAGCTCCCCGAAATAAAAGGTAACATGGCATACATCAAGTTTTACATCTGGAACATTGAAAAGCAAACATATTTACTGGATGATTTATCAATGAAATTTTATACTTATAATTCCGACTAAAGTAATTACCCAATTTATTGAGCAACCTTACGGAAGTTTTATTTGCTTTTATCTGTTTTTTTTATTATCTTTATGGTCTTGATTTTTAACCGTTCATAAAATCTATCAGCTATGGAACTAGTAAACTATTTTGATAGTAGGATCAGGACAACTCAGACAAGAAAGCTTAAAACTTTCCCTTTTATTACAATCTCACGCGAAACTGGTTGCGGTTCCACAAAAATCGCAAAACAGTTTGTTAAAGCACTTAATGCAACCGGAAATCAATGGAAATATATTGATAAAGAGATTCTTAATGAATCGGCCAGGAAACTAAAACTCAATAAGTCGAAAATTAAATATATTTTTGATGCAGTAACCAAGACCCATGCCGATGAAATTCTCGGAGCCTTATCGAGCAGATATTATAAGAGCGATAAGGTAGTTAGAAAAGTAATATCAGATGTGGTAAAACACTATGTGGAGGAGGGGAATGTGGTACTTGTGGGAAGGGGAGGAGCAGGCATTACAGCAGGTATGAAAAAGGGGATGCACATAAGGCTCGTTGCACCTTTTAGCTGGAGAACCGAGTCATTGGTATTACGTCACAACAAATCTCAGAGCGAAATAGAAGAGTTTATTAGAGATAGTGATGTAAAAAGAAATAAATTGCTCAAATCATTCTGTAAAGAAAAAACCGACGAAACGTGTTTCGATTTAACAATAAACTGCGCTAAGTTTTCACCAAATGAAATCGTTGATATTATTGTAGTTGCTATGAAACAAAAAGAGTTGATATAATTATTGATGTGCAAAACTAAACCACTATGGACTAAAAGTACCATAGGTTTATAGCACGAATGAAATTCGTTTTGAGATTACCTAATCATGGACGGAAGCCAGAAGTTAGAAGTCAGAAGTTGTTACTTCAAGCTTCAAACTCCGGACTTCCGACTTGAAACAATGAAATTTATAGAAACTGAAAGTCTTGC
>JACNJS010000070.1 GCA_014382445.1 Bacteroidota bacterium | reverse complement strand
GCACATTCAGAACAACAATTTCCAGTGAGGGTGTTGATGTTGCTGAGGACTTTAATATTACTAATATTAAACGACTAAACCTGAAATTCAGACCTGGAACCGAGTTTCGTAATCAGCTTAATAATGTTAAATTCTCTAAGGCTAGTGAAAGTTAAGCCTAATTAATTTCCGAGATTGTTTGAACTCAGACAATCCTAAGAGCCCGTATAGATATTATGCGGGTTTTTTTATGCTTTGGTTGAGCACAAGCCAAAAGAAAGTATTATAATGACGCATGGTTATAACTATTAGTCATTACGATAATTTAATTATCTTTGCTTAAAAAAAAGAAAATGTATCAAAGAATATTAGAAAATACAGTAAAAGAAAAAATTGGAAGCGGGAAAGCAATTATTATTGTTGGAGCCAGACAAGTTGGAAAAACAACCTTGATTAAGAACTTGTTACAAGGGAAAGAATATTTGTTCCTCGATGCTGATGATCCAACTATCCGACAGATTTTATCAGGTCCCAACACAGAACAAATAAAAACATTTCTTGGAGATTATAAAACTGTTTTTGTTGACGAAGCTCAAAGAATAGAAGGAATAGGTTTGACCTTGAAAATTATTACTGATCAGTTCAAAAATGTTCAACTATTTGTTTCAGGCTCTTCTTCATTTGATTTAGGAAATAAACTAAACGAACCATTAACAGGTAGAAAATGGGAATATGAACTATTTCCAATATCATGGGAGGAATTTGAAAAAAAAGAAGGTTTTATTAAAGCCGAACAACAAATTGAAAATCGTTTATTGTATGGATTTTATCCTGAAGTTTTAAATAATCAGGGCAAAGAAAGGGAAGTATTAAAAAACCTGGTAAGTAGTTATTTATACAGAGACATATTGGCATTCTCAGATATAAGAAAGCCAGAAATACTTGACAATTTGTTGTTAGCACTTGCCTTACAAGTTGGAAGTGAAGTTAACTATAATGAACTCTCCCAAACAGTTGGCGTTAACAAAATTACAATTCAAAAATACATTGACATTCTTGAGAAATGCTATATTGTCTTTCTACTCAACAGTTTCAGTAGAAATTTAAGAAATGAAATAAAAAGAAATAGAAAAGTATACTTTTACGACAATGGCCTTAGAAATATGATAATCGGTAACTTCAATCAGATAAAACTAAGAACAGATATAGGTGCTTTATGGGAAAACTTCTTAATATCGGAAAGAGTAAAACAGAACAAATACAAAGACACATTTTCACGAATATATTTCTGGAGAACAAAACAGAAACAAGAAATAGATTTTGTTGAAGAGAAAGATGGAAAGATATTTGGATATGAATTCAAATGGAAAGCAAAATCTAAAATAAAATTACCAGAAACGTTCGTCAAAACATATAGTGCAGAAACAAAAGTTATTGACAGAAATAATTTTAGAGAATTCGTGATAATAAAATAGCCAGTGCACAACAAATATAGTTCATGCCAATGTTTGTGGTACTTAGAAAAGGCATTAGTTATATGATTAGGAAATATAGTACGGGATTGGAATGTTCATATCGCAATACGTAATTGAATAATACACCCTAACATTCACGTACGAGAAAGTCCTCCCCCTTTCCATCACTCAGGCTTACACACTCCCCCTCCAGAGGGGGACAGGTTCCCCTAACAATATATTAATTAACTTTAAGCCCACTTCATTATTCACAAACATGTATGTGAGTGAAGACACATTCTATTAATAAAGCAGCTCTTCAAGTGCATCTTTCCATATGATAAACCCTTTTTTATCGTTGGTATAATCATGATAGATTCGTGAAAAGTTATTAGGCTGCAATTCTAAGAAAAACAGTCTCCCTTCTATGCGGATTATTGATAAATGTTGTTCAATCTCATTAATTCCAGACCTAAGTGCATTTTTACTTTTATCTGTGTGCCATATGTAAGTTGCTTCTTCTGTATCCAATGTTTCGAGGATAATATGATGATTATGCCTACCTGTGATAAGGAAAACAAATGAGAATGGGCTTAACACATAACGAATTTTGAGTATCGTACTTTGATGTTTTTCAGCTAAGTATCGCAATTGAAGTGTGTGTTTGTAGCTTTGACGTTGCAAAATATTATCTAACAATTCCTTCCCATCTGTATAAAGCGGCATATCACTTTTTTGGATTTCATTAATTGTAAGAAGATTTTTTTTATGAGATTCGGGTGATAGTTTTAGAAAATTACGGGTAATGAAATTAAACTTAACACTATCAATCACATTGCTATTGATCCTTTCAATATCGGAAGAAGTAGCTAACTGAGATACTAGTTCTCCATTTTCAAACTCTGCTTCTATATCAGCTCTTATAGATTTGGATTTTAACACTTTGGCAAAAAAAGGTTTTAGAACCTCGAATTCTGGTCTTATATCGTGATTCTCAATTTCAAATTCAAGTTCTGTGTTAAGTGAAGGGATTGTGTAATTAAAAACAACCCCTCCATATCTGAATTCTAATTTATCAATATCAAGTCTTAGCTTTTTACTGAATGCAAAAGTATTTCCCGAATCAACAATATCTTCTGCCGGTTCATCAAACAATGTAGCTTGTTTTTTAATTTTGCGATACCATGCATTTCGCTTTAGGAATAGTTTATTCAGATAATCAATTTCCAAGTCACGGTAATCATATATAGTCGGTGTAACTTCAGAACGCTGTACTCTGCCAATGTATTGAACCAGTTTACCATGAAACGAAAATGGATAAACCAGAAACAAGCAGTGAACATTTGGCAAATCAGTACCTTCACCGAAGTATTGCCCGGTTGTAATTAAAACCTGGTAGTTTCCATTTTTGAGTAATTTCCATTTTAAAGCCCTGTTGCTTTCAGAATCATCTCCACTCAAGGTGATAGTTTCAAACGATTGTTTAAGGTATTGATATAGTGTGCTAATATGTTCTTTACGTTCTGTTATTACCACTACACGGTTCCGATCATTTAACTCCTTGTACAAATCGTCAATAATGAGTTTGTTCCTTGCAGAATCATGAATTAGAATATTTGAAAGGGTTTCAAATCTATCAGTCTTTGAATTAAAAGGAACACAGAGCTGTGTGTTTCTGATTATAATAAACGCCTGTTTAGCTGACCCAACTTCAGAAAGATTAATTGTAGCGATAATCTCCCCTAAGTGAATGAATATCATTTTACCATCATTGTACTTTCTGAAAGGTGTCGCAGTTAATCCATACAGGAAGTAAGAGTTTATTTGTTGAATAGTCGTTCGATATGATTCTGCAGGAATATGATGGCACTCATCTATAACAACAATCCCGAAAGAAGATTTTAACTCTGCATTTAGAGGTTTATCAAGTGCTTTTGCGAGTGATTGAATTGTGGCAAGTGTTACTTTCTTCCCTATTTTTGTTTTACCTTGAATAATTTTTCCTATTTCCAAACCTGGAATACCAAGGAAAGCTTCAATTCTCTCATTCCATTGCTTCAACAGCTGTTTCCGATGAACGATAATAAGAGCTGGCTGCTGTTTATCAGCAATCATTTTCAAAGCAAGAATTGTTTTTCCTGTACCTGGTGGTGCTACGATCACGCCCATTTCTTTTTTCGATATACTATCGATAGCATCTTGCTGATAATTACGCAATCTTACATTAAAAACAAATGAGACAGGTGGAAGTTTATTCCTTTCATCAACTAATTCGTATTCAATATTATTATTTCTGCAAAAGCGAATTATTTTACCCACAAAACCTTTTGGGATTATTACGTCATTCTCTGACTCTTCAAATAATTTGAAATGCCTAACTATTCCAAATGTACTTCTTCCGCTTTTCTTTTTTATAATGAATTCACTGTTGGTAAAGTTCAACTCTTCCTTCAAAAAGTTGATTAACTCAATTACAAGACCATCTCGATGCAGTGCAACAATGTTACTAAGTTTGATATATAAACTACCGTTTGATGTGTGAGATTTGAAAAACTCCACCCCCAACCCCCGCCAGCGGGGGACATAGGGTTTCGACTCGCCCAGTCCATTATCAAGATGAGAAAGGGTTTTGGTATTAATGCGCTTGATGTCATTTAGAAACTGCCATTGATCAGAGACAGGTTCTAATGTTTCCGTGTTTATAAAGCAACTGTTCTGTTGTTCCAATGTCTTTCTGAATAATGGTAATGCAATCAGGTTTCCAAATCCTTTTCCAGACAGGAAATCCTGGTTTGGAAATAAACGGTCGAAGCTGGCCCCTTTATCAATCAACGAGAACGCACCTGACTGCTCCAATAATGAAATAAAAATACGTCTGCTTTTTATAGCAGGGTAAGGCCGGTCGAAAAAAATCCAAACATGACCACCATTCCCTGAACGGGACCTTTCCATATAGGCAGGTATACTATTTTGAGAGCATATAGATATGAACCTTCGACAATCCTCTATCCAGTTGACTTTATCAAAATCAGCTACAAGAAACCATGAAGTGTTATCTGAAAGCATTGGGTATACACCGATCTGTTGTTCACCCTTGAGATGTTTAATGATTTCATGATCCGTTAATCTTTTGTATATTTTATCAGGGTAGTTACTAAATGTACCTCCCCTCATTTTGTGTTTACGAAATAGATACGGATCAAATTCACAGGCTGGCATATAACCACTTTTGTTTCCTTTTTCCCAACGAATAGCAAAAACATCTTCTCTACCTCTGAAAAGAGATTTAAAAAGTTGAATTTTATGTGTTGAATTGTCAATCATACAAAGCTAAAGTACAAAGATTTAAGATATGTTTCAGTACCAA
>JACNJS010000015.1:79408-82823 GCA_014382445.1 Bacteroidota bacterium | reverse complement strand
ATGAAAATAGGAGAATTTAATTTATTAGCAGCAAAACGAAGAACACTTAACGGTTACTACCTTGTTGATAATAAGGATGTAGAAGTATTGTTGCCAAATAAATATGTCCCAGCTGGTATGAAGCCCGATGATGAAATATCTGTTTTTATTTTTAAGGATTCGGAGGACAGGTTAACGGCTACTACAATTGAACCAAAGATATTGTTAAATGAATTTGCTTTTCTTAAGGTAGTAGATGTAAATCCGGTTGGTGCATTTTTGGATTGGGGTCTTGAAAAAGACCTGTTGGTTCCGTACTCTGAACAATCTGAAAAAATGAAAGTAGGAAGTAGTTATCCCGTATATCTATATCTTGATGAGAAAACCCAAAGACTTGCAGCATCTGGAAAAACAAATAAGTTTTTAGAGAAAGATGAAATAACCGTTGAAAAAGATCAGGAGGTTGAACTACTAATTTGTAATTCAACCGATTTGGGGATTAATGTAATTATTAATGATGTCCACAACGGACTTCTTTATGATAATGAACTTTTTCAGGCGGTTATACCAGGTGAAAGAGTAATTGGATATGTTAAAAATATCCGACCGGATAATAAAATTGATGTAAGCCTGCAAAAACAAGGGTATATAAATGTTGAACCCAATGCAAAGAAGATTCTGCAAAAGCTTAAAGACAACAACGGTTACTTAAACATTACCGATAAAAGTGATCCTATGATAATATTGGCAAAACTGGAAATGAGTAAAAAACTGTTTAAAAAGGCTATTGGCTCCTTGTATAAACAAAGGTTGATTAGGATTGAAAAGGATGGAATTTATCTTGTTTGAGAGATGCCGGAGTAATGGATTAAGGAACGATGGAGTAGTGCGGGAAAAGTCATTTACAGTTACTTGTTTCTCAATAACTCATAGTATAGTTTGTAATTATCCTCATCAAAACATACGAAGAAAACTTGCGTGGGTTGTTTGCTTTTTTCAAGAAATGAACTGACCGTATTGATAGCAATTTCAGCAGCTTCACGTTTCGGGAAACCATAAATGCCTGTGCTAATATTAGGAAATGCAATCGAGCTTACATCATTTTGGACAGCAATTTCCAGGCTTATTTTATAGCAGCTTTCAAGAATTTCGGATTCTTTTGAATTACCTCCTCGCCAAACAGGCCCAACTGCATGAATGATATATTTTGCAGGTAAATTAAAACCTGATGTTAGTTTAGCGGAGCCCGTTGGGCATCCATCTAGTTTTCTGCAAGCTTCTGGTAATTCAGGTCCGGCGGCTCTGTGAATGGCACCATCAACACCGCCACCGCCTGCAAGTTTTCTGTTTGCTGCATTTACTATAGCATCAACATTTAGTTTGGTGATATCATCTCGTATTAGAATTATTCGGCTATTTTGTTTCATGATATTTGGGATGTACTGATTGATTATATTTGGTCTGATGGTCATTTTTAGGAAAACCAGAAACTCCAGACCCGGGACAACAAAACCCGAAACCAATTAAATCTTATCCACAATAAGCTGAGCATTTTTATAATCAAAAACAAACACATTGGTTCCTTTTTCAATCATCCCCGATCTGGCAGTGGCATCAAAAAGCTCATCATTAATTATAATTTTGCCGGCTGGCCGCAATACTGTATAAGCAATTCCATTTTTCCCAACCATGTTATTATATTCCTTTGATGCAGAAGTATAACCTTCATCTGATTTTTGCACTTTGTCGAGAGCAAGGTGGCCGAAAGCATGAGTGGTAAAAAGCTGTTTGCTTAGAGCCAGAGAACCTACAATAGCGATCAAAAAAGCAATAATTACAACTAAAAATGCGCCAACAATTCCTGTAGTGTCAATATCAAAAAATCCAGGACCAACATTACCTACCATGCTAAGGGTAAGGCCTGTTATCATTAAAATAATTCCAAGTATTCCTAGTACACCAAAGCCTACCAATGCAAAAATTTCAACAGCAAGCAATATCAAACCAACCACAAAAAGTAAAATTTCCCAGTTGTTAGCAAGTCCTTCAAGATATAGCGGAGCAAAATACAAGAGAGCGGCAAGCAACGATGCAGCGATTGGGAAGCCAATCCCGGGTGATTGCAATTCAAAATAAATTCCTCCAAGTATAACCATGATTAATATCCCACTAACCATTGGGTTAATGAGCCACCCTATCACTTTGTCGGTAGCAGTAATTTTATGCTCAATAAACTCGTAATTTTTATAACCAGCATGTTGCATTAGTTCATCCATGTCTTTAACTTCGGCTCTGCAGAAATTATTTTCTATTGCTTCTGAAACAGTAAAAGTGAGTACCTGACCTGTGTCGCTTATGCCTGCTATATATATTTTAGGGTCAACCATTGCCTGTGCAATTTCAGGATCACGACCTTTGGCTTCGGCTGTTGATCTCATCATCGAACGCATATACGATTGATATTTGTCGGGTAGTACCTTGCCTTCCTGATCAACAACCGTAGCTGCCCCTATACTTGCTCCGGGTGCCATATAGATGCTATCGCACGCTATCGAAATAAGTGCTCCGGCTGAGGCAGCATTTTTGTCGATAAATACATACACAGGAATTTGCGAATCAAGTATTTTTGTTCTAATTGAATCGGCGGCATCCAACATCCCGCCGTAAGTGTTCATGTGTATTAGTATCAAATCGGCATTGTATTTTTGAGCGTTTTCGATAGCAAGCTTTGTTGTTCGCCAAACCGGCGGGGCAATCATTTCATCTATATTAAACCGATATACTTTGATTATTTTATTGCTATCAACTGAAGTTGCAAATAATGATATTGTAGTAAATATCATAGTGAAAAATAATACTATTACAATTGAATTTCTGTTTATCATAACTGTTTAAGATTATTTGCTTTAATACGTTTCGCTATTCTACGCCTTAAATTCTGTCGTCTCCAATATTTACCCCAAACAATATTTGTCCACATCCTCTCGTGAAAGTAATACAAAATAAGTTTGGCAAAAATATCAACAGCTGTTATTAACGAAACGGCTCCTAATACATCTTTAAAGGCTGTTTCTGTGGCTTGTGTAAAAATTGTAAAACTTATTATAAATGTAGATCCCGATGCTATGAATCGCCAGCTTATTGCTTTAAAAAGACTTCGATAAGGACTATCTTTTACTATATTTTCAGGGTTATCTTGTGCCATAAATTTATATTATTAATATCTTACAATTATACGAAAAAAAATATGAAAGAGATTATAAAATTATTATTCAAAAAAATATTGAATTTTTGTAATGAATTCGTTGTGTGTCAGATTGTTTGAAGCAATAAGCTGTTTCCCAAAAACATAATTTTTTTTATCTTGAAAGTCACTAACCTTCCCACCTGCCTGTTTTACTATAAGAGCTCCTGCAGCAACATCCCACGATTGCAG
>JACNJS010000015.1:2297-78882 GCA_014382445.1 Bacteroidota bacterium | reverse complement strand
TTTTTCCGACTCTTTATCAACGTAAGTAACAAGGTTGTGAATGCCTTTCTCTTCAATATCCGATTTGTCGAGTTTATCTACCTCACTCTTAATAAACTGACCAACTGTTTTGGTAAGGTTAACAACCTGTTTAGTGATTATGTCTAATTTCATATGTTAAATCATTCAGTCATTTTTTTCTTGTACCTAACATTCAGTAATATCAGTAATATGAGACCTATAATGAAAAGTATTGTAGATATGATCTCAGCTTGCGTAACCCTCATGCCAAGAAAGTCGAAAACATTATTAACTCTTATTTTCTCAATAAAAAACCTTTCAGCACCGTTAAACATAAGGTAAATAGCGAAAAGTGTACCAGGAACTCTAAGTTTTTTTCTAATCGACCAGAGAACAGTGAAAATCAGCAGAGAGAGTGTTGTTTCATAAATTGGTGTTGGATATACCGGATTGGCTAGTTCAAAACAATGGGGACCAGCACAACCTTCTATTGGGATGCCCTGATTTAATATATTATGAGGGTAAGTATAAGCCCATACCCATTCAGGTAAAAATGAAAGCCACTCTGGCTGCGGAATGTTATTAACTATACCCCAATCGCCATCACCTGAAACCTGGCAACCAATTCTACCAATGCCGTAAGCAAGTATTAAAGGTGGAGCAATACTATCGGCAATTTGTTGCCATGGAATGTTGTGTTTTTCAGCATATAAAACTATTGCTATTGCAGCAGTAATAAGTCCTCCATAAAAAGTAAGTCCGCTGAAGTTGAAAAATGATCCAACAGGATCACGCACGAACTCGTCAAGGTTTTCAAGTTGATGGAATATTTTTGCTCCAATTATACCAAATATCACCGCTATAAAAACAATGGTCCATACCTGGTCTTTGGCTGGGGTCTCAATTTCCTTCCACTCAGGTTTTTGAAGTTTTTGTTTGTTTTTAATGTAATATTGGTAGTAAGTAATTCCTGAAGCTATAAGCAATCCTCCAATAAAAGATCCTTGTGATGAAAACATAAAGCCTTGAGGGTCAGCAACCATGAGATCATAGTAAACTACAATTCCAATAATTTTATATCCCACAAGTGTGCTGATAAAAAACGTTAGTATCAGCTCCACAACTGATGGTGGCTTACCAATTAAAGTTTTTTTTATTGTTGATTTTATTACTCCCTCTTTTTCTTTTCGGGCAAGTTCATGCCTTAATATCAGAGCGCCAACAAGAAATGCCATTGCCAGAAAAAATCCATAACTTTGGATTGGAAGATTAATATCTGTTCCAAAAACATCGTTAAAAAAGTCACTTATTCGAGGGTACATATTTATGTTGTTTTATACGGATTAAAAGTACAGAAAATTTGGCATGAATCAGTAATATTAAACTTTGAAAATTTCAAAAGGGTATAAGGGCAATAGGGTATAAGGCATAGTATAGAGGGCAAAAGGATAGTTTTAGTTTTGATATTGATTTTAGTTTTGATATTGATTTTATAACACACTCATATTTCCCCGTTTCTCCTTTACCCCTATACCCATATTCCCCCCTCTACCCCTATCCCCTTTTTTTAAGAAACTGCTGAAGCAATATCCCGCTAACAATAAAAATTAAACCAATGAAAGTAGAAAGGTGAATATTCTCGCCAACGGTAAACCTTATGAAAAATAACGCAATAAATGGTGATAAATATATAAGGTTGCTCACTTTTGCAGTATTAATAGAGTTTTTTAAAGCCAACAACCAAATCACGAAAGTAAGACTCATTTCAAATATACCAATATATATGGTTCCAATTAAAGCATAACCTGTTGGAAATGAAATAGGTTTAGATGAGATTAATAAATATATCAGTATATAAACAAAACCGAAAACAAGATTCAGGAATATCTTGCCGGTCTCTTCCCTACTATCTTTCAAATTTAGTATCCAGTAGTAAGCCCAAAAAAAAGCACTGCCAACGGCAAGGATAATACCAATGTGATCAGATCCGCCCAGACTTGTAAGACTACCATGTGTGCTTATGATTACTATTCCGAAAAAACTAATAAAAATTGCTATAATACTCCAAAAACTTATCTTCTGTTTTAAAAAGAATATAGACATAATTACAAGTACAATGGGCCATGTGTAGTTAAGAGTTCCGGCTATTTGCGCTTCCAGCAGATCGTATGCTTTAAAAAGCACAAGGTAATATAGGAAAGGGTTAAAAAATCCCATTATTGCAGAAGCTCCAATATCTCTGAAAGAAATAAGCTTAAAATTTAATGGCGTGTTGCTCAGTTGGTTGATAATTAAAAGGATAATAGCACCAAACATAGCTGACCAAAGTAGTAGCTGGTCGAAAGCAATATATCGCAGACTTATCTTAAAAGCCGAGCTCATAGTTGACCAAAATACAACCGCTGAGAGAGCTAGCAGGTAAGCTTTATTTTGATTGGTTAGTTTATTCAAGTTATTAACGTAATTGGTTTATTTAGATATATCGTATTGTTGTTATTAGTAGTCATTCAAGTATCCAAAATTCATCATTCACTTTCTACATTGAGCATTCTATCAAACTCTACCATCCGGATAATTACTGGGAGCAGACGGCGGAAAGTCAATTCAATATTCGCTAATTTCCCATAACTGCCCAATCAGGCATAACATTCGGTACAATACCAAAAACCCACGAACCCCAAAAATAAGTTATCAAAGTAATAATAATAACACCCAAAACATTTAACATAAAACCTGTACGGGCCATTTGTATCACTGTAATTTTATTGGAACCAAAAACTATAGCATTAGGCGGCGTTGCTACCGGCAGCATAAAGGCCATTGATGCACTAATTGTAGCAGGCAACATTAATAAAAGCGGATTAACATTAATACTAACCGACATTCCGGCAAGAACTGGCAGCAGCATCTCAGTAGTGGCAGTATTTGATGTTAACTCAGTTAAGAAAGTCATTGTTACAGCAATAACCGCAATTATTATTATAGGATGTACATTACCAACACTTGCGAGTTGCTCACCAACCCACATTGACAACCCCGATTCTTTAAATGCACTCGCCAATGCAAAACCCCCTCCGAAAAGTAACACGATATTCCATGGTACTTTTGATGCAGTTACCCAATCCATAATTTTTTTCGACTTATTGTTTCTTGCCGGAATTATGAATAGTATTACTGATAAAGCTATTGCTACAGTACCATCATTTATGTATGATGGAGAGGAAAATAAACTACTCCAGCCTGGTACATTAAAACTTCCAATATTTAAACCTGCTCGTGTAAGCCAAAGCAATGCTAGGGTTACAAAAACTATACCCACTACTTTTTGTTCATAAGTTGCGTGGCCGAGTTCTTTATATTGCTGCCTGAAATTAACTTCTTTCAATGCTTTTAGAGAATTTTTTGGTTTATATATAAAGTATAAGTAAAGCCATGTTACGATAAAGAAAATAATAGTAATAGGAAGCGCGTAAATAAACCATGCTGAAAAGCTTATTTCGGGAGCCGCTGGAAACATGATTTGGAAAATTCGGGCAAAGGATAAATTTGGCGGTGTACCGACTAATGTAGCAATTCCGCCTATTGAAGCACTGTATGCTACTCCAAGAAGTAAACCAACGGTATATTTATTCAGCTCTTTAGTTGCAATAAATTCTTCCAGTTTTTTAGTTATTGAAAGCAGTATTGGTACCATCATCATGGCAGTTGCTGTATTTGATATCCACATCGACAAAAATGAAGTGGCGAGCATAAAACCTAATAAAATTCGTGCAGGACTTGTACCGGTTATGAGTAAAATTTTGATGGCAATACGTTTGTGAAGATCCCATTTTTGCATGGCAAGTGCTACAAGAAACCCACCAATAAACAAAAAAATTACAGAATTGAAATAAGTTGACGAAACATCCCTACCATCCATTACACCAAATACAGGAAACAAAACTACAGGTAACAATGCTGTAACAGCAAGCGGTACTACTTCGGTTATCCACCATATTGCCATTAGTATGGCAATTCCAAATGTATATGTAACAGCAGGTTTGCCTGGTTCAAGATCCAGAAAAAAAGTAATCCAGATAAAAAGCAAAGGGCCAAGTATAAAACCAATTATATTTTTGTAATTGATATTTTGAAGGTTGGGTTTACGCATAATAAACTTGTAATGATCAAAACAGGCGAAGTTATGCAAATAATAATTATAGGCAACTCCGTAGCTATCAAAAAAGTAAAGTGTGATTGGGGAAGGGGTATAGGGGAAATAGGGGAGTAGGGTTATAGGGGGAATAGAGGGAATTGTGGGGTATAAGGGGGAGTATGTTAATGTCTACTATTATTCCCGTATACCCATATAACCTTATACCCCATATACCCCTATACCCTTATCCCTTTCACTCTAAAAGATCGATAGCAATAACCGATTAGCGAAAATAAATTTATATTAGTGCTGAGATTTTTTTATATTTGTTCTCTTTTCTAAAAAATATTTATTGATTATGAGTATGTTAGCTGTTGTTGCGTTTGGAGGAAACGCGTTATTAAAGTCAGGTCAGAAAGGAACTATTGATGATCAGGAAACAAATGCTTATGATGCAAGCAAAAATTTGATTAAACTAATTAAGAGAGGTTACAATCTTGTTCTTACCCATGGTAACGGGCCGCAAGTTGGAAATATACTTATGGCCAATACAGCGGGAAACAAGATGTACGGAATTCCGGATATGCCTTTAGACATTTGTGTGGCATATTCGCAGGGATTTATAGCCTATATACTGGAACAGCAATTACGAAACGTATTAATGGAAAATGATCTTGATCATGATGTGATTTCTATTATCACACAGGTGCTTGTTAATAAAGATGATCCTGCATTTATAAACCCTACAAAACCTATTGGTCCTTATTTTACCAGGGAAGAGGCGGAAAAATTCATGACTGATTCTGATTCGGTATATAAAGAGGATAAGGCCCGTGGAGGTTGGCGAAAAGTTGTTGCCTCACCTGAACCACTTGTTATTTTCAATATGCGATCCATCGAGAAGATTGCAAGTGACGGCCATATAGCTATTGCTGTTGGCGGGGGTGGTATTCCCTGTTTCTATAAAAAGGAAAATAAGTTACAGGGTATTGATGCAGTAATTGATAAGGATCTTGCATCCTCATTGTTGGCCTCGCAGATACATGCTCATAAACTATTTATGCTAACGGATGTACCTAAGGTTTGCCTTAACTTTAATACTCCTCAAGAAAAAACAATCGACAGAATGAGTATTGCCGAAGCTAACCAATACTTAGAAGAAGGTCAGTTTGGAGCAGGAAGTATGGGACCAAAAATTCAGGCTGCAATTAATTTTATCGTCAGAAGTGGTAAAGATGCTATTATTACTGTACCAGAACTTTTAGGTGTTGATAATGGTGGTACCAGGATAACGATCGTATAGATGGAAGTCAAATGTTCTGTTTTCAGAAAATTGTCATCTTTAATTCGGGGTAGGTCAACTTTAAAAAATTCTTTATTTCTTGGCAAGTTCGTCTTTTAACTCATTTTCCATTTTTACGTAAAAGGCAACTTTTTCAAGTGTAGTAATCATATCGTACTCTTCAAGGTAAACATTTTCGGGTACTTCAACAGGTTTAGGTGTGTAATTTAATATTCCTTTTATTCCAGCATCAACAAGCTGCTTTGCGGTGGCAGTTGTTTGAATTACCGGAACGGTGATAATACCAATCTCAATGTTCTCATTTTGGATAACCTCTTTCATATTCAATGCATCGTAACAAGTCACTCCTTTCACAAGTTGACCAATTTTATCAGGGTTTGTATCAAAACCGGCAACAATTGATAGCTTGTGCCGTTTGCCTGAAAAATAATTAATCATTGCCCTGCCAAGATTACCCATTCCTACAATTGCTACATTAATACCTTGGTCGCTATCAATTATTTCAGCAATTACATCAATTAATTCCCGAATGTTATAACCTCTTCTTAATGTACCTGAGTAGCCAATTAACATCAAGTCGCGCCTTACCTGAACAGGCGTAATGTGCTGAATTTTAGCTATCTCATGCGAAAAAATGTGTTCTTTGTTATTGTTGAGGCATATCAGAAGAGCCCTTCTGTATTGGCTAAGCCTTTCGATAGTTTTATGGGGCAGTTGTTTAAAAGTATCTCGCGCATTCTTCGACATATTTTATTTGTTAATTAAATAACAACGCAAATATATACTCGTTGTATATCAATTGCAACTATTTGTGAAAAATTTAACAAAACTATGAAAATATCGTCCAAAATAAGAAGGCGAAATATCCTGTGGACAGCAATATACCTTCCAATCTTGTTATTGTCCTTGATCTTGAACCAACTCTTATTACAAGCATTAAGGACAATGAGGCAACAATTAAAATTCCTATCTCAAGATTTAAATTACTATCGAAATCTATCGGATGGATAACAGCGCTTGTGCCCAGAACAAGGAAAATATTAAAAATATTAGACCCCAGTACGTTACCGATAGCAATGTCGGTATTTTTCTTCAATGCTGCAACTATTGAAGTAACCAGCTCGGGGAGAGAGGTTGCCATAGCTACTAATGTGAGCCCTATAGTTGATTCGGAAACACCAATATCGTTTGCAACTGATGATGCTCCATCCACAATCCATTTGCCACCAAAAAACAAACCTAAACCACCAATAACTATAAAAATAATTGATTGTGAATAAGGTAATTCTTTGAGAATGCCATTGTTAGAATTGATTTTTTCTTTGGGTTGAGAAAACAGAATATACAGAAGTATTATAAAAAACACCAAAAGAATAATCCCGTCAAGTTTATCAATAACATTTTCAGATTTTCCTACTAATAAATCGTTAGCCATCACTGCCACTATTAAAATGGCAATGAGATTTATCCATGAATCTCTTTTACAAATGCTGCTTTCAACCTTAATTGGATATATAATTGCAGCAATCCCTATAATTAATAAAGTATTCATTATGTTGCTTCCCAGCACATTACCTATAGCAAGACCGGTACTGCCGTGTATACTTGCAAATACATTTATTATAAGTTCGGGAAGCGAGGTGCCAAACGCAACAATTGTTAATCCAACAAGAAGCTGTGAAAGACCAGCTTTAATACCTATAGAAGATGCACCGTCAATTAAAAATTTAGCACCGGAAATAAGAATAACAAAACCTAAAATAAATAATATGTAAATACTCATAACGCCGGAGTAAAATATTGTTTAATAATTCTGCTCGCCAAAAATCATTGTTCCTATTCTTATCATCGTACTTCCTTCTTCAATAGCAATTAGGTAATCCCCCGACATACCCATCGAAATTTCTTTAAAATAATGATCATCAATAAAAAATTTCTTTTTTAAAGTGACCATATAATTAGCAAGGTGTTCAAATTCATTTCTAACTTGCTCCATATCATCCGTATAAGTTGCCATTCCCATAACTCCGACGATTTGTATATTTTTAAGGTTAGTGAGTTCATCATTACTTAGAAGGTCATCAGCTTCCTTTAAGTTTAGTCCAAATTTAGTAGTTTCTTCTGCAATGTGAAATTGCAATAAGCAATCAATAACACGGTCATATTTTAGTGCATGTTTGTTTATTTCCTTAAGAAGTTTAAGGCTGTCGACAGCATGAATCATTTTTACAAACGGAGCGATAAACTTAACTTTATTGGTTTGAAGATGTCCAACAAAATGCCATTGGATATCACCAGGGAGTTGAGGTGCCTTTACTATCAGTTCTTGAATTTTGTTCTCCCCAAATAACCTTTGTCCGGCATTATAAGCCTCCATTATATCCTCAGCAGGTTTTGTTTTTGAAATAGCAATAAGTTTTACGTTTTCAGGAATTGTTGCTAAGAAGTGCTTTAGTTTGTGATTAATCTCCATTTTGCGTAATAATGCTTTTATTTTATTGCATGTGTTAATCCAGGTTATGGATTATACGGATTAGCTTTTGCTGGATATCAATTAAGTTGCATCCTATTGTATCATTTTTAACAGCAGCAAAAGATGCAATTGGGTCAACTGCAACAACTTCAATATCTCCATTTTCATGTTCTTCAACAATAACATTACAAGGAAGGAAAACACCAATTTTATCTTCCTTTTGTAATATGTTATATGCAGAGTTTGGATTACAAGCACCTAAAATTGTATATCTTTTAAAATCAACGTCTAATTTCTTTTTTAAAGTTTCTTTTACATCAATTTCAGTAAGTACTCCAAACCCTTCCTTTCTTAATCCTGATGTGACTTGTTTTATCGCTTCATCGAAATTTTTACTTTTTAATATTTTGTTAAAATAATAGCTCATAATTTAATATTTACGTTAATGTTAATGCTCTGCAAAACAGATTTTGTTTGCAGACAAACTAATGTACATTTTGATTTTCTATTATCCGCTCATCACTTAAGTTATATAAATTTTATTACTTTTTGGAACTATCATATTTTCGGTCAAAAATAAAGTTTATTTAATACGAAAATAATTATTTTCGCAAATTACACCTTTGCCGACTGTTGAAAAAAAAGATAAACTTTAGAACATCATATAATAGACACATAATATTAACTCAGTATGACAATGCAACCTGAAATTTATATTGCATTATCGGTTCTTAACGAATCGGAAAATATTAAAAAGGTGTTAAGTTGTATTAGTTTGCAGAGTTTTAGGAGGTTTGAAGTTGTAGTTTGTGTTAATCAATACGATAACTGGTGGAATGACCCCAAAAAAGTAAATATTTGTTATGATAATTTTAAAAGTATTGAACTGCTTAAACGTACCCAAAATTTAAATATTTATGTTATCGATAGATGTACCCCAGGTAGTGGATGGCCTGAAAAGAAAGGTGGAGTAGGTTGGGCCAGAAAAACAATTATGGATTATGTAGTTTCTAAAGCTAACAAAAAAGATATAATCGTAAGCATGGATGCCGATACATATTATCCAGCTGATTATCTCCAGTCAATTGTTGATTTTTTCAATACCAATATGGGGGTTATGGGATTATCAATACCTTATTATCACAAGTTAAATGACGATATCAGGGATAGATTAATTCTGCGTTATGAGATATATATGCGGTATTATTTGTTAAATATGATGAGGATTAACAATCCTTATAGTTATACAGCATTGGGTTCTGCGATGGCTTTTCCGGTATGGGCATATAAGAAGGCGGGGGGATTGACTCCTGTTGCAGCTGGTGAGGATTTTTATTTTCTTCAAAAACTGGTCAAATTGGGCAGCATAGGGATATGGAGTTCTTCAGTCGCATACCCTTCATCGCGGTTTTCTGACCGGGTATTATTTGGGACCGGTCCTGCGCTTATTAAGGGTCAAAATGGCGATTGGTTATCTTATCCTCATTATCATTTCAGATTATTTGATAAAGTAGCTGAAACCTATAATTTGTTCGGTGAACTCTATTCTAAAGACGTAAAGACACCAATGGATGAATTTCTCAAGGAGCAAACTAGTACCGATGATATATGGGGACCCCTTCGAAAAAATTATAAGGATCAAAAGAATTTTATACTTGCTTGTACAAATAAGGTAGACGGATTGCGTATTTTGCAATTTCTGCGAAAGCAGCAGACAAACATAAAAATTAGAGATGAAAAAATTATTTTTGATTACCTGAATACTTACTGTAAAAATGAAATTGACGATAAACTACTCTCTGAACTTAGAGGATTTGATTATAGTAGTTCTTCCATAATTTTATTAAATGATCTGCGTGATTTTTTGTTTTTACAAGAAATGAACGTGAGAAAAACGAAATAATGATATGAATCATCTGATTACTATACTCGGTCCAACCGCAACGGGCAAAACAATGCTTGCCGCCAATCTTGCTTCTTTAATCAGTGGAGAGATAATTAGTGCTGATTCGAGGCAGATTTACCGTCGTATGGATATTGGCACAGGTAAAGATCTTGGTGATTATGTTGTTGATGGGAAACATATTCCTTACCATTTGATCGATATTGCTGATCCCGGATTCCGCTATAATGTTTTTGAATTCCTTAACGACTTTTCCGATACATTTTACAAAGTAGCAGAAGCCGGGAATATACCAATATTATGTGGAGGGAGCGGTATGTATCTGGATGCAGTACTTAGGGGATATCAAATGAGTAACGCTCCTGTTAACAATGAATTACGGAAACTGCTTGAAGAATTAAGCCATGCTGAACTTGTTAGTAAACTGGCCACGTATGGCCCCTTACACAATATATCCGATATTTCGGAAAGTGAAAGATTGATCCGGGCTATTGAGATTGCAGATTTTCAGGTGAAGTATAAGGACCTATCTCTTAATTTACCTGATTTTACCCCAATTAATTTTGGAATCTTTTTTGAGAGGAAAATAATTCGTTATAGAATAACTGAACGGCTTGAAGCAAGGATTAATAAAGGACTGGTATCTGAAGTGGAAGCCCTGATAGAAAGTGGAATAAAGCCGGAAAATTTGATTTATTACGGACTTGAATACAAATTTGTAACATTGTTTGTAACGGGTCAATTATCATTCGAAAGCATGTTCACACAACTCAACACTGCCATTCATCAGTTTGCAAAAAGGCAGATGACATGGTACAGGCGAATGGAAAAGAACGGTGTTAAAATTCATTGGATAGATGGCAGTATTGATTTAGCTGATAAATTAGCGGTAATTCTGAGTCGGATTAATTTTTAATTTCCTTAAGTATTTTACTGCTCACCCAAAAATCTTTCTGATTCAATAGCAGCCATACAACCTGTTCCAGCTGCCGTTATAGCTTGTCGGTAATGTTTGTCTTGTACATCTCCAGCTGCAAAAATTCCGGGAATATTAGTTGCGGTTGAATCAGGTTTTGTTATGAGGTAACCGGTTTCGTCCATCTGCAGTTTGTTAACAAACAAATCAGTATTTGGTTTGTGACCAATAGCAACAAAAAATCCATCAATGTCAATTTTTCGTTCTTCACCGGTTTTGTTGTTAAAAACAATCGCCCCATTCAATGCTTTTGTAAATCCCTGTTCTGTTCCAACAATCTCTTTAACTTCTGTATCCCACAATACTTCAATATTGGGCGTTTTCATAACACGGTTAACCATTGCCTTTGATGCTCTGAGTTCGTCACGCCTGTGGATTAGGTATACTTTGTTTACAATGTTAGCTAAGTATGTAGCTTCTTCTGCTGCAGTATCACCACCACCAACTACGGCTACATCTTTACCCTTATAGAAAAATCCATCACAGGTTGCGCAAGCTGATACTCCGCCGCCTTTAAATCGTTCTTCCGACTCCAATCCAAGATATTGTGCCGTAGCACCCGTTGCAAT
This sequence comes from Bacteroidota bacterium, assembly GCA_014382445.1. Taxonomy (GTDB): domain Bacteria; phylum Bacteroidota; class Bacteroidia; order Bacteroidales; family F082. The sequence goes on along the minus strand of JACNJS010000015.1, from coordinate 67,523 downwards.
AATTATTGTATCGGCAAGCAACTCATTACCATCATCTATGGACACTTTAAAAGGACGTTGAGAAGTGTCAACATTAGTAACCATTCCCCATCTGATATTGCTACCAAAACGTTCGGCTTGCTTTTTAAGGTCCTCCATCATTTTAGGTCCTTCAACTCCATCGGGGTAACCGGGGAAATTATCAACTTCGGTAGTGGTTGTAAGTTGTCCGCCAGGCTCCATTCCTTCATAAACTATGGGGCGAAGGTCGGCACGGGCAGCATAAATAGCAGCAGTATATCCGGCGGGTCCGGAACCAATTATCAGACATTTAGTTTTTTCCATTTCTGTTTTTTTTCACCCGCCAAAGCTTTTGCCGAAGGCGGGTTTTTGATTTATAGATTATATTTTGATTATCCCGTCTCAATAAAAATGCCAATGTACGATTTAAGATATTTATTATGAATTGTAGTATAATATTTGTGACATATTGTCTTATTGATGAGTAAAAGTTATAATTTTGCAAACTGTTAAAATCGGGGTGTGGTGCAGTTGGCTAGCATGCTTGCATGGGGTGCAAGTGGTCGCCCGTTCGAGTCGGGCCACTCCGACAAGGCTTTTCGGTGAACCGGGAAGCCTTTTTTTTGTGATTATTATTAAACCTATATCCGAACTTAATAAATAACAAGTTTGCGAATTACACTTCCTTTTTCGGATTTTAACCTAACTGAATAAACACCCGGATTGAATTTGCTTATTATTAATTTCTCAATATGAATTCCGGATTTTACAATCACCTTTTTTGAAAGCAAAGTATGTCCTGCAATATCGATCAGTTGAATTTCGGTTGTGATTTCATCAACAGCATCAAAGCTGATAATTACATTTTCTTTGGCAGGATTCGGGTAAACTATAATACTTGTAATTCCCGGAATTTCATTTACATTACCCGGATATGAATATACCTCAATTTCGGCAGAAGAAGTATCAGTACCACACTCGTTTTCAATTATGAGTGTTACGTTATATTTTCCATCAGCTGAATAAATGTGGTTAGGATTTTCTAAGTCAGATATATTGCCATCCCCAAAATTCCAAAAATAAAAATCAGCATGAGCTGAATTGTTAATAAATGACACAAGTGAGTCGTTTTGTTCATACGCGAATTCTGAAATCGCATTTTGTTGAATTTCGGCACTTACATCTACGCGAAAACTTATACAATTAAACGACATAATTTCCCAATTATAAAAGAAGCAATATTTGTTTGAAGGAGCAGGAATATAGGTGCTTCCCGTAATTGACATTATACCGTCAACTTCGTATGGGAAAGAAACACTACTTGTGTTGTAGAATAACTCACAACCTGTATATCCAAGAAGCCTGTAGCTTAGTCCCTCTGCTATTTCATAATCCAATACAACTCTGTTTTCCCCTTTTTCAAGATATATCACTGTAGAGTTTAGTATATTATTGTCAGCGTCGAACAGTATAATTTCTTTTTCACCCTCCCCGACTGAAAACATGGTTACTGCTACCAAATTAAATGGAGAAACAGCATCAAATATTAAACCGGCAACAGAGGTGTAAGCGCCTTCACCAATACTGTCAGCTTTTCCGGTAAAAGCTATTTCCGGCAAGGCATTTTCAACATAGTAAGTGGTAGTTTCTGTTAATTCGGGAGTATTGAAGTTTTCTCCATCATTAATAATGTTATTGCTTACCGGCGACTCATACCAGAATAACTCACCATCTCCCGAAGCAGATAATAAAACAGAACTGTTTACGCAACCCGAACCTGAACTTGTGGTAGGTGCAATGGGTCTGTCGATTGTAATGAAATTATCTTTTACAAGAGTGTCGGAGCCATAACTGTTATTTACAATAAGTGTTACGTTATAAATGCCACTTTCTTTGTAATCGTGAAGGGGGTTACGGATATCAGAAGTTTCGCCATCACCAAATTGCCAGTACCATGTAACAGGATTTATAATAGAGTGATCGTAAAAATTAACAATACCATCACAGGTAAATTCAGGTGTTGCCGAAAAATCGGGTATTGGTTTACCGGCTATAAAAATAGTATCGATATATGGAGCATAGTTATGCTTTGAAATTGTTACAATGGCAAAATCTCCTGCTCCGTTGTTGAATGTAAATTCAGCGCTTCCGTTTTCAATATATGTGCTGCCTATGAGTTCGCCGTTAATAACCAGAGTTGCAAGCGCACCCTCAACCGAACAATCAAAAACTTCAATATCAGTAGTTTCTTGAAATATTATTGTATCAGTATTAGAAGCAGTTATTTGAATTGGGAATGCTGTAAATATCCTCATTGCAGGGTCGCCAAAATAATGAAAAATTTCATGAGTATATCTGTTACCATTATTTCCTCCATCCCATGTTTCCATCATTCTTATAAGTCCCTGGTTAAGTACATTACCCATTGTAATTATGTCGGTATGAGGTGTAAGGTTTGGGTTTGGAATACCACCATCACCAAAAACTGGAATTAAACCGGGATTCGACCAGATTGCATCAATAAATCCAAGCGATATGCCATCGTTATATCCACTATAGCTATAGTACGATGCAGCAAACACACCTACAGCACCACCATTTTCTAATCTTAAAAATTTCTCGGCAAAACAATTATTCAGCTTAAATTCACCGGTGTGGCAGTTTATTGAAAAAACTACAGGCAATTTATTGCCATTATTAAGGCCATCCATCGAAGTTGTTGTAAAATATGGTGTAGCCCAACCACTTCCACCGCTATAACCATGGTCGCGGTGAAACACAAAAAATTTGCCTTCATCAATATTATTTATAATCTCCTGAGCACCACCGTTCCATTCAAATCCATTTGAGCGTAATAATTCGGGAGGAATGGGTTCACCATTTGAATAATAACCGGGGTTATAATTTGTTGGTGTTATATGTGCTTCGGTATTGTAAACCCTGTTAGAATTATATCCCTGCAACATAACATAATCGCGAATGTTTTCACTCGTATGAGTAAAACGGCGTGAGGCGTAACCATTATTTTCATCATCCTGAAACATAGCACAATTAAGTCCGTTTTGATAGTACAACGGATCGCTGACCGGATTTTTTTCATATTGTATAATTTTATTAACTACACGAATTGCTTCTTCATTGTCAGATACTGATATCCTGCCATGGGCCATATCAGGTACATAATCATAAGCACCATCCATACAAGCATAATATAAATCGGTAGCGAAATCGTTATCATCCGGAGATTGAAGAATTACTCCGGGAACATCCTGATGATCACCAATTATTACAAAGAACTCAGGGGCAGGGTACCAGCTTTCATATCGCGAGTGAATAGCCGATAACACCTCATCCGACGTCCATGTTGATTGCGACACAACTTCTACCGAATATCCCAGCTGTTGCTTCCAAACCGAAAGAGCGCCGGCGGCTTCGTCGTACCTGGAGTTTGTAATAATAATAAAATCGCTTCTGTTGTTATCTGCAACATTTGTTTGGTTGAGTAAATTTTCTTCGATTTCTTTTTTAACGCTCGAGGCGTTTAGTACGTAATTCGGGAAAATATTCAGCAAGTTTTCTGAAAGCATTTTGTTGCCAAAAAATGAAGAGCTTGAGGAGAAATTTATTTTATAGGTAATTTTTGAAATAACTCTGATTTTTTTTGTCACCGGGTTGTGTTGAACAGGGCATATCCTTACCCTTATGAAATTGTTGCCGCGGTAAGCAAGTGTTTCGGCTATTTCGATATTATTTTCGGGATAATATTCATTTGTACTATAAAGACTATTATCAATTTCGAATTCGGGTTCCGGATCTCCGTGAGTATCAGTTGCAGGTTTTAGCGCCGGATGGATGATGAAATTATCATATTCAATAAATTCAACATCTATTATATTATAGGTTGCATTTGCATTGGCTGGGATGGCTACAAAATCACTATGTGCCGGTAGAGCGGGTTTGCCTATCTCATGCATTTTGCCAAAACCACCTATGTGTACGAATTGATATATATCTTCACCAACATTGATATTATTTGTAATAACCCCCGGAAAATTATATTCGATAATTAAACCATCGGTTCCACTATCCTGTAATGTTCTTACAGGCATTATATTATCATTGCTTTGGCTTATGTTATTATTGACCGATAGATAGTTACTTTGGCTCATCAGCGATAAGCTTATCAGCATAATGCTAACAATTAGTAGATTTTTTTTCATTTTTTGACTAATTAATTAAATATTGACAGAAGCAAATATATAAGAATCGAATTAATCATCCGCCTTGTTACGTAACATAGGAACAAACCTGAACGCACCGAAATTTTCTTTAATTATATTATTGTCTGATTGTTTTGTTATTCTGATCATCGTTTGAACATCACCAGTACCTATGGGTGCAACAAGTTTGCCACCTGGTTTAAGTTGTTGTAATAATTCATCTGAAATTTCAGGGGCAGCAGCTGTTATTAAAATCCTGTCGTAGGGAGCAAAAGAAGGAATGCCCTTATTACCATCCCCATAAAAAAATCTGATTTTATACCCTAAACTGCTGATGAATTCTTTAGTTTTTTGATATAATTTTTTTTGACGCTCGATGCTGTAAACTTTAGCACCCATTTCTTCAAGCACACATGCCTGATATCCCGAACCTGATCCTATTTCAAGCACTTTGTGACCTTTTGAAACATCTAATATTTCTGTTTGAAACGCAACGGTATAAGGCTGAGAAATTGTTTGCCCTGAACCTATTGGGAATGGTGTATCATCATATGCAAACTCCAGGAAAGATGAATCCAAAAACAGATGTCGGGGTATTTTATTAATAGCATCAAGTATGCTTTCGTTTGAAATGCCTTTTCCTCTTATACTTTCAACAAGTTTTTTCCGCATTCCTTTATGACGATAAGAGTCAACCATAGAGTTAAATTTTTCACCCACTTTTTTGTGCGAAAATAGCAATATTGACCGCAAGAAAGGATTACTTTTGCCAAAAAGTTTCAATCATGCTAAAAATAGGGGTATTAGGTGTAGGCCATTTAGGTAAAATCCACATAAAGTGTATTAAAGAGATTGAAGGGTACGAGCTGGTTGGATTTTATGATACCGATGTTTCGCGGGTTCAGGAAGTTGAGCAGGAATTTGGCATCAAGGGCTTTGATAACGTATCGGAATTAGTAGAAGCTGTTGATGTAGTTGATATTGTTACACCAACTGTATCCCATTTTACAAGTGCAAAGAGTGCCTTAGAAAACTTAAAACATGTTTTTATTGAAAAGCCAATTGTAACAACACCTGCAGAAGCACGCGCTTTAATTGAATATGCAGCTAAGGTTAATGTAAAAGTGCAGGTAGGCCATGTGGAAAGATTTAATCCGGCATTTATGGCAGCTCATCATGCCTTGGATAATCCTATGTTTATTGAAAGCCATCGCCTGGCACATTTTAATCCAAGAGGTACCGATGTGCCGGTTGTACTCGATTTAATGATACATGATATAGATATTATTTTGCACGTTATTAATTCGAAAGTTAAAAATGTACATGCCAGCGGAGTGAATGTTGTAAGCGACACACCCGATATTGCAAATGCGCGCATTGAATTTGAAAATGGCGCTGTCGCTAACCTTACTGCAAGTCGTATTTCTTTAAAGAATATGAGGAAAATCAGATTCTTCCAGCGTGATGCATACATTACCGTTGATTTTCTTGAAAAAGTTGCTGAAATTATTAAAATGGAGGAAGTGGAAACTATACCGGATGATCCCATGGCAATGATAATCGACCTTGGTCCACAAAAAAAGAAACGCAGAATTTATTTTGATAAGCCTCAGGTTGAAAATATTAATGCAATTGTTGAGGAATTAAAAAGTTTTAAAGATTCGATACTAAATAATACAAGCCCTACCGTTACTATCGAAGATGGATATAATGCTTTAAATGTAGCCCATATGATTATGGAAAAAATCGACAATTCGTCTCCGGTTTTGTAAAAAATTAACCTGATAACAATAACAATTTCAATTGTTCGTTATAAGAAACATAAGAAATTTAAAGTTGAGAATAGGATCGAAATTATACTATTTTTCAGTTGGTTTGTTGCTAGTTAGCCTTTATGCAGTTACGGGGTGTTATAAGTTTGAAGGTGATCAAACTGTTCCTGCTTACATCAGCATTCAAGCGATTAATTTAAACACATATTATCCTGAAGAAGGGACTAATTCCAGTGATATTATTGATATTTGGGTTTATGTTGATGATGGGTTGTTAGGAGTATTTGAGTTTCCTGAAAATGATTCGTTACCTGCCGTTTTTCCGGTTTTAGCCGAAGGTAAACATAAGCTCGAAATAAGGCCTGGTATAAAATTGAATGGAATTTCGAGCACCAGGGTGCCATACCCGTTTTATGAACCAATTATTTTTGAAGAATTTGATTTTATTCGTGGTACTGTACAGCCCTTAGGCAACTTAACTACCTCATATCTTGGTACGGTTAATTTTGCATGGATGGAAGATTTTGAACAACCCGGCCTATCAATTGAAAGTACTACATGGAGTGATACAGTTATTAAACGTACTGTGCCCGAAAATAATCCTATTGCATTTTTAAGTCCTGATTCGAGGTATTCAGGGGTTATTAATTTAACTTTCGATAAAAAAGAATATGGCGGAAATTCGTTTAATAGTTTTGAAACTCAAACTCCCGGAACTGTTATAATAATGGAGCTGAACTTTAAAACGAATAATTATATTATGGTTGGATTGTTAATTCGTGATAATTATGAAGTTATTGAAAAAGATTTGTTAATTCTGAACCAATGTGATGAGTGGAAAAAAATATATATAAATTTGGGAGCAAATCTTTCATTACATCCAATGGCAATTGACTATAAAATAATTTTTAGAACCGGATTGGAAAATGCATCTTCAGAAGCTCAAATATTACTGGATAATATTAAAATAGTATATAGGTAATAGTATATGAATAGACGGCTACAGGTTACAAAATATGTTTTTTTCGACTGGATCGCAGCAGCAGCAGCATGGAGTTTGTTTTATATTTATCGTAAATATACTGAGGATACTACTGTTTTTTCACATTTTGACACTGTTTGGGATGATCAGAAGTTCTGGCTTGGTATTTTAATTGTACCTTTTTTTTGGTTAACATTATATATTGTTATTGGTTCCTATCGTCGAATTTACCGTAAAGCACGACTTAAAGAGCTTGGTCAAACCTTCTTTGTTACATTAATAGGCGTTACAGTAATTTTCTTTGTCCTCATACTTGACGATGTAATATTAACATATAAATCTTATTATCAGTCGTTTGTTGCTTTGTTTTTGTTTCAATTTATTTTAACATATAGCTTCAGGTTAGTAATAACAACAGTTACTGTAAGGAGGATTCATTCGGGAAAAATTGGCTTTAACACTGTTATTGTTGGAAGTAATGGTAATGCTGTAAAAGTTTATAATGATATTACAGGGCAGGAGCTTTCTTCTGGAAACAAGTTTGTTGGTTTTGTTAATGTTCACGACTTTGAACATTTTAAAATAGATCAATATATGCCACATCTTGGAGCTTATAAGGACCTAAATAAAATTATTATAGATTATCAGATTGAAGAGGTTATTATTGCGATTGAAAGGTCGGAGATTAGTACTGTAGAAAGAATAATTATCGAACTGGAAACTACGAACGTATTAATAAAGGTAATACCATTAATGCAGGATATTATCTTTGGTTCTGTTAAAGTTTCGGGCATCTTTCACACCCCCCTGATTGAAATTTCACCTGATTTAATGCCTGCCTGGCAGCAAACAATAAAAAGAGTTTTCGATATAATTGTTTCGTTAATGGCCATGATTTTGCTACTCCCGATATATATATTCACCGCAATAGGGGTAAAAATATCTTCTCCGGGTCCGATATTATTTTCTCAGGAACGGATAGGGAGAAGGGGCAAACCTTTTATGATGCATAAATTCAGGTCGATGTATAGCGATGCTGAAATTGATGGACCCCAATTGTCGTCAGATACAGATGCAAGGATTACACCCTTTGGCAGGTATTTACGAAAAGTGCGAATAGATGAAATACCTCAGTTTTATACCGTCCTAAAAGGAGAGATGTCGCTTGTGGGGCCAAGACCTGAACGTAAGTTCTATATTGATCAAATTGTGAAAAAAGCTCCACCTTACCGTTTGTTGATGAAAATAAAACCCGGAATAACTTCGTGGGGTCAGGTTAAATTTGGTTATGCCTCAACTATTGACGAGATGGTAGAAAGACTGCAATACGATATATTATACCTGGAGAATATGTCTCTTGCCATGGACTTTAAAATATTGATATACACAATTTTAATAGTGTTGCAGGGTAGGGGAAAGTAATTCAGGCTGGAAAATTGTTAAAATTACTTACTATTACCTCTTGATTTACCCAATTGAATTATACTTTAGTTTTATTGTAATCTCCGCTCCACCAGTATCAGAATTTTTAATATCTATAGTTCCTTCATGTGCATCGAGGATTAATTTGGCTGCCGCAAGGCCTAAACCGGTCCCCTCTGCATGTAATATATCACCGGCAGAAAAAAGTTCAAATAAATGATCTAATGCTGCTTTTGAAAAGCCGGGCCCATTATCACAAAACTTGAGCAAAATAGAATCTTCTAATATATGGGCAGAAATTTCAAGTTGTGCCTTCTCTCCTGCAAATCTTGCCGAATTATCAATAATTATTGAAAAGCACGTCCGTATTAAATCCGAATCAACCTGTGCTAATAAAGTTTCTGCAGGCATGTTGTTTTTTATCTGCAATGTTGAATTACTATGGGTTTCAATAAATTCGCTTATAGCATCATTAATAAGTTGATGAACCGACACCAGTAATATTTCGGGTAAGTATTTGTTTATTTTTAAGGTAGTAATTAACAATGCAGTATCACTAAATTTCATCAAACGAGCTGAAACATCCTTTAGGTAATTAAGGTATTCTTTTTGATCACTATCAATATTAGTTTGGTCTAATAATTCAGTTAGTCCGATAACGCCATTTAACGGAGTTCGTATTTCATGGCTGATAAGTGACAAAAAATTACTTTTTGCTTGGTCGAGAACGCTAAGCTGATGATTTGCTGTTTCTAATTCCAAAGTCCGTTCTCTAACAAGATCTTCCAAATGGTTATTCATTAATTTTAAACGTTCCCTTTGTCGTTTAATTAGCAAGTGTGTGTTAACCCTTGCAAGTAGTTCAGCAGCATTAAATGGTTTTGTTATGTAATCTTGTCCGCCTTTTTCGAATCCCTTTATGATGCTGTCCATATCGGCTTTTGCCGTTAAAAAAATAATAGGGATTTCGCTTGTTGCAGGATTTTCTTTAAGATGTTTGCATACTTCGTAACCATCTATTCCGGGCATCATTATATCGAGCAATATCAAATCAAATTTTTGTACATTGCAAATATCCAATGCCTGTTGTCCGTTATTGGCATATGCAATTTGATAATGTTTTTGAGAAAGAATGTTCCCAAGTATCTGTATATTTTTTGAAACATCATCAACAATTAGTATTTTTTCATTTGTCTCTTTCATAGGGCTATTGGTTTTGATGATTATACTTCTTTAAAATTAAGAGAATCTCCAAAGGCTTTTATCAGTTTATCAATGTTTTCGATATCAAAATTGTGAGAGGAAAATAATAAGTTTTCACAGTAATTAATTAACACCGGATCATTTTTGCTTTTGGCAAATAAAAGTAAACTCTCGGCAAAAGAAACAATTTCATTTATTACATGGTTAGTATTTAATATTTCCCATTTATGTTTAAACTCGTTTATGAGTTCTTGCTTGATATTAATGTCTATTTTCAAAATATAGTCCTTATCAATAAACGGGACTTTATACGATTCATTCCATGCCATATCTTCGATTCCATGGAGGGTTTTTTTAGAAATATCTGTTTCATCTGTTGCTATATCAATATCAGGAATTAATATCGAGAAACTACTGCCTTTGCCTGGTTGACTTTCAAGTTTTATCCATCCACCCATTGCTTCCACAAGCCGCTTCGAAATACTTAAGCCGAGACCTGTCCCGGTGGGAGATTTTGAATTAGAGAATTTGCTTTGCTTAAATGCTTCAAAAATAGTTTCCTGTTCTGCTTTTGGAATGCCAATACCTGTGTCGGTAATTGAGATTAAGAGATCTATTGAATCCTTGCTTTTAGGTTTTCCATGTATTACCAAAGTTATACTACCTTCATCAGTAAATTTTACTGAATTTCCGATAAGGTTAAATAACACCTGTCTGATCCTTACTTTATCGAGTAAAACCCTTTCAGGGACATTCCTGTTAATTTTAGTTATGAAATCGAGTTTTTTATCCTTAAAGCTTAGATTGAAAACCTGTTCTATTTCCTGCGTCAAACTATTAAGTGACATAGGTTCATAAACTATATCGAGCTCTCCGGCCTGAATTTTTGAAAGGTCGAGAATATCATTTATTAAAGTAAGTAAGCTTTTGCTGCTCGCTTTAATTGCATTAATATGCGATAGTTGCTTCTTATCGGCTACAATTTTCGATAGCAGCTCAGAAAACCCAATTATTGAATTCATTGGTGTTCGTATTTCGTGACTGACTTTGGCAATAAACAGGCTCTTAATTTCATTGGCAGCAATAGCCTCGTTTTTAGCCTTCTCCAATTCTTTATTTTTTTCCTGAAGGATATTATTTATACTTTGTAACTCCTTTTCCGATTTTTTTAAAGCTAGTTCAGCCTCTTTTCGTTTTGAAATATCTTCTACAATTCCTTCATAATGCATTGTTTGGCCCATATTATCTTTTACAATCCAGGCGCTTTCATTTACAAACATGCTAGTGCCGTCGTGCCGTGTCCAGATGTCTTCCCGACCTGAAACTACCTGATTTTCTTCTACAAAATTTATAAATGATTGTCGGTTTTTGTTGGTTTTATTGAGGTTTATGTTTTTTAATTCTGATAAAGTATTATAACCAAGCATGTTGATAAGACCCATATTAGCAAATTTTATTTTGCCATTTGGGAGAGTCTGGTACATCCCGATAGTAGCATTTTCTACAATGCTCCTGTATTGCTCCCGGCTGTACACCAGCTCCTTATTTAAATCACCGAGCTTCTCTTTTTGATAAGTTATTTCTTTGTTTTTCTTAGCTAAAATTGAATAGTTTTTTTTACTCTGTTTCGTTCGGGAATTAATAAAGAAAATTACAGTAACCGCAATAACAATAATAAATAGTAAAAATATTGTCGTGAATAATTTTGTATCTTTTTCCCTTTCCAGCTCGAGTGTGGTAATAGCATCTTTTTGCCTTAATATTTCATTTTCTTTTTCAAATCTCTCCGCTTCGTATTTTACAGAAAGATCATTTATCATTGCCTGACTTTTTAAATCAAAAACCTGATCTTTAAGCTCAATATACTGTTTTAAGAAATCGTAGGATTTTTTATAGTTATATTTTTTTTCATTAATTTTCGAGAGCATCAGCATTGACTCCATTTCAATTTCTTTTAAACTGGATTCGTTGGCTAAATGTAAGCATTTCAATATATTTTCTTCAGCTAATTTAACATCATTGAGTGCAAAATATATTTTTCCAATGTTTAATAAAGAAACTGCAATTCGTTTTTTATCACCAACTTCATATTTAATGGCAAGAGCTTTTTCCTGAAAATACAGGGCTGTATCATATTCCTTCAAAGCAAAATATGTTTCTCCCAAATTACTATAACCAATTGAAAGCAACTTTTTGTTAGGAGCCTCATTTTCAAGCATTATTGCTTGTTTGAAGTAATCTAATGCCTGAATAAATTCATTCTGTTTTAAAAATACATCTCCAATATGAAGTAGTATATTTATTTCCTGCATCTTGTTATTATCTTCTTTAAAATCTTTGTAGACCTGCTGGTAATATGCTAAAGCTCTTTCGTATTTACCCCAACTCTCAAAAATAACACCAAGCCCGAGTGTTGTGCGTGCTAAACTTTTCGGATCTTCAATTTCAATATAAATATCGCGAGCGCGCTGCATGTGGCCAATTGCGAGCTCGTAATCACCAAAGTTTGAAGCAATTGCCGAAAGACCGTTTAGAGAACTGGCTACGCCTTTTTTGTCTTTTAATCCTTCAAATTCATCTTTGGCCTTTTCATAATATTGCCTGGATTCGATGTACTTACTCCAGTTATAATAATTGCTGGCAAGCAGATAATAAATATTTGCTTTTTCACTTCCAGTGCCGTTAATAATAATTAATTCCTTTGCCTTTTGGTAAGCTTTGTCAGCATCCTGATATTTGCATTGGGCACTATTGCTATCACCGATGCGAATATAAAACGATGGGATATTGGCAGAGTCGTTTATTGTGTTATTGTTTTCAATACCTGAGGATGAAATGGATGACAAGCATAATATTAACATAATAATGCTCGATATAAATCCGCTATATAAGATTCTGTTAAGTAACATTTGCTAAAAAATAAAAACTTGGTTTTAATTATTAAAGCAATGTAAAAACGTCTAAAGTAAAAAAAAACTAAGTGTTAGCTTTGGTAATTGTAAAATTTTCATGTTTTATATCCATTTAACCAGTGGAAAATCCATCCTGTATCTTAAACTACTGTTTTTGGGGAATATCCTGAATGCATAATCGTATACTCCGGTATGTTCCAAAGGAAATTCGCATTTGAATTTTGCTTTGCCATCTTCAGCGTCAGAAAGTTTAAGTTCGCTCTTAAAATCAATTTTCTTTACATCACCATTTGATTTGTTTCCCATTACTATTTCTGCTCCAATGTCGGCAGGTTCAAGTCCCGGAATATTAAGAGTAATCTCGGCTACAAAATGTTTACCAAATTCTAATGGTTTATTATCAGCATCGGGCACAATTAACGAATCAAGCGAAATATTCTCCCACGATTTTTGTACTTTGCTCTTCCATGCTACCAATGATTTTGCAACTGCAAACTTGTTGGCGTAAAGTTCATTTCTCCTGTCGAATAAAGGCGAATAATATTTATTGTAGTAATCTTCAAGCATCCGCTGCATTGTGAAATGAGGGGCAACTTTGGCAATGGTATTTTTAATATATGAAACCCATTTTTCAGAAACGCCGGCACTATTTTTATCGTAGTAAATAGCTGCAATCTCATTTTCAAATGTGTTATAAATTATTTGAGCATCCAGCTCATCCTGAAATTGTTGGTTGGCAAAAGTTTTTGCTTCCTCTATTGCCCATCCTGCATCAGGTTTATACCCTTCTGCCCACCAACCGTCTAACACACTAAAGTTTGCTACTCCGTTCATAACAGCTTTTTCACCACTTGTGCCCGAAGCTTCGAGTGGCCTTGTAGGCGTATTTAACCAGATGTCGACGCTACTTGTAAGTAATTTTCCTGATATCATATCGTAATTCTCAAGAAAAAGAATTTTCCCGATAAAATCTTTCATTTTACTTACCTCAATAATACGTTTTATTAGATCCTGACCAGCTTTGTCGTTGGGATGTGCTTTACCCGAAAAAATAAAAATAATGGGTCTGTCGTTATTATTTATTATTTGCGAAAGTCGTTCAAGATCAGTAAATAAAAGATGAGCTCGTTTATATGTTGCAAATCGTCGTGCAAAACCTACTATTAGAGTTTCTTCACTAATGCCCGCCATGGAATTTAAAATTACTGAAGGTGATTCCTGCCGTCGTGTAAGGTCTTTTTTAAGTTTTTCCTTTATTGCTTCAACCAGTTTTTTCTTTAATGAAAGACGGGTTTGCCAAATTTGCTCATCTGGTACGTTTAATATATTTTTCCAGGCTGATTGATCAGATTGGTTACTTTCAAAATCCTTATCAAAATTTTCTTTATATAGTTTTTGCCATAATTCATCTGTCCAGGTAAAATAATGTACACCATTGGTAACATGGCCTATATGAATCTCTTCTGGGAAATACCCCGGGTACAAACTGCTAAACATTTGACGCGACACACGGCCATGAATTTTACTAACGCCATTAATTTCCTGTGATAGCCCGGCGGCTAATAAACTCATCGAAAATTTTTCGTTAGAATTGGAAATATTATGCCTTCCCAATGCCATAAATTGTTCCCAGCTAATTTTAAAAATATCGCTGAAGTGACTCAAGTAAGCTCTAATCAAATGTTCTTCAAATGTATCATGACCGGCAGGTACAGGTGTATGTGTTGTGAATAATGTGTTAGCTCTCACTAATTCTTTCGCAGTATTGAAATCAACATTGTGTTTTTCAATTATATTTTTAATACGTTCCAGTCCGCTAAATGCTGAGTGGCCTTCGTTACTGTGAAAAACGGTTGGCTTAAGTCCTATTCCTTCTAATAGTCGCACTCCGCCCAAACCAAGTAGTAACTCCTGTTTCAGGCGATGTTCGTTGTCGCCTCCGTAAAGTTGAGCCGTAATGGCCCGATCTTCAGTGCTGTTTATATCGATATCGGTATCGAGTAAGTATAATGGTATTCTTCCTACATTAATTTGCCAAACTTTGGCAGTTATTGTTCTACCGGGTAGAGCTACCAGAACAGTTAACCAATCACCGCACGGTTTTCTGACAGGAATTAAGGGCAGTTGAGTAAATTTTTGAGCTTTGTATCTGGCTTGTTGGTCTCCAAAAATTGATAATTCCTGATTAAAATAGCCATATCGGTAGAGTAATCCAACGGCTACCATATTCTTATTCGAATCACTTGCCTGTTTTAAATAATCGCCGGCCAATATCCCCAGCCCTCCCGAAAATATTTTTATGCTATTATGCAAACCATACTCCATACTGAAATACGCAATCATCTCCTGAGGCTTGTCATCAGCCTGCGACATATAGTTTTTGAAATTGGTAGTTACTTTGTTAAGGAGTGTTATAAATTTATGATCATTTTGTAATCCGTCAATTTCTTCTTTTGACAGAGACTCCACTAATCTAACAGGGTTATTTTCATAAGCTTTCCATTTGCCGGAATCAATTTCTGCAAACATATTTGTTGCTTCATAATTCCAAGACCACCATAAATTGTATGCAAGTTCTTTGAGCGGTTTAAGTACATCCGGCAATTTATTTTGAACAAGTATTTTCTTCCACTCGGGTTTTTCCGAATTTACTGCACCATCAATTTTTAAGGTTTCTGTATATTTTTTTGTTGGTAAATTAATTTTTCTTTTTTCAGATTTTTCTATTGCAAGTTCCCACGCTTTAAAATAATTAATTGCCATTTGTTTCCATAATGCCATACTTAGCACCTTGTTGGTTTCGTTTCTAATTTCAATTGTGCTATTTAAATTTGCAAAGCGCTGTATGATATTTTGAATTTCTTTTATAGCTTTCTCATCATTTCCTTCATGTCTTTCAATAACGCAAACTGAGTCGTATTTCAGGTCGAAGTTAATATTTACCCAATCGCCAAAACCAGCGTAGTTAGTTGTAATTGTAGGTACCCGAAAGGCGATGCTCTCCAATGGTGTATATCCCCATGGTTCATAATAAGATGGAAAAACAGAAAGGTCGAATCCAATTAAAAAGTTATAATATGAAAGATTTATTACACCATCATTTCCATCCAGATAAACCGGGGCAAAAATTATATGTACGTTATTGTCGGAATCATTTGTAAAGCCCTGGGTTTTTATTTCGTTAATAATAGGATCATTATCAGGATCGTGAAGTTGATGTGTTAAAAACCTATTTTTTCCGTTAAAATTACCGTTTTCCGAAACAATTGGTTTGTGATGCCCTGCAGGTACAGTTATAAAGGCAACAATATTTTTATTTATTAGTTTATTTTTTTGAATATTGCTTAATGATTTGATAAACAAATCAATGCCCTTATTTATGTACTCATATCTACCACTTGTAATTAGAAGTATCGTATCTTCAGGGTAGGAGGTTCCTGTATGTTCAGAAGCAATTTCTAAAGCTTTTTTCCGTGCATCAATTCTTTTCTTATCGAATTGTTTTCCGGTTGGAACAAAGTCTTCTTCGAACCCATTGGTTGTGATTATCGAAGGTTTTATGCCAAAAAATTGATTACATTCCTTGGCTGTAATCTGGCTAACAGTTGTAGTTACATCAGCTTCCTTAGCCGAAAGCAATTCAAGAGAGTGCTTGCTTATTACATTGAATTCGCGGGCGATGCGGTCGGGCTGATACTGTTTAATATTTTCATAAAGGGGAAAGCCGTTTCCGGCGATTGATCTTCCAAGAACGGTTGCATGAGTTGTAAATGCAGTGCTGATATGTGGTGCTTTGTTTTTGAGATACAGAACACCGGCCCCTGTCATCCATTCATGAAAATGGGCTACAACATTGTTAGGGTGAGGCAAGTAATAATTTTGAAAACTCTCAATTACTTGTCCGGCAGCGTATCCAAATATGGTTGATTCGATATAATCCCATTCTCCATGTAACGAATCAAGTTTATAGGTTTCCCAAAAGTGTGCGAAAATTTCATCTTTTTTAGAGAATAATGGTGTGAAGTCAACGAGAATTACGAGAGGAGACCCTTCAATATTCCACCTGCCAGTACGGACTTTTAAACCTTCTTTCCATGCTTTAACTTTCCACTCTTCAAACAGGGTAGGGTCTTCAATAAAATCAGGGTTATTAGTAGTTTCTTTCCAAACATCGGGGCCTATAAGTACGTAGTTGTCTTGAAATTCATCAACAATACTTTTAGCTTTTGTAGAAATAACAGTATAAATACCGCCTATTTTATTACAAATTTCCCAGCTGGTTTCAAAAATAAAATCGGGTTTTATATTCATTATAGTTTAGTCGATTGTTAGTGGTAATTTAAATTTATTTGAGCTGGCAAACATACGAATTATGATCAAACAGTTTGAGTTTGCTCTACTATTTTAAGCCTCATAATTACGTTATGAATATATGGTAACCACAATTTTCCTGCTCCCTCCATAATTCCGAAACTCACAAAAATATACACTTTGCCAGGTTCCAAGGTTGAGATTGCCATTTGTAATGGGTACAGTTAACGATTGTCCAAAAACCGATGACTTGAAATGCGCGGGCATATCGTCAGTACCTTCCATGGTGTGTTCATAAAAAGGAGCACCTTCCGGAGCCAATTTATTTAAAAGTGTTTTCATATCTACCTGAACGTCAGGGTCGGCATTTTCGTTTATCATAAGTGCTGCAGAAGTATGTTTCACAAAAATATTAATCAACCCTGCTTTAGGTAGTTTTTTTCCAAAAGCACCACTAATAATTCGATCGATATTATGAAACCCTTTTGACATTGGGTTGAGAGTTATTTCTTTTTGTTCAATCATTTGATTTTTTTTGCGAAGATACGAGGTTTGGTTTAATTGTTCGGCTACTCGATTGTTCAATTGTTGTCCTTCTAAAGGAGCAAAGCGAAGAATCACATAGTTATATCAAGAATAAGAAATAGAGTTCCTTCGCTTACGCCTTTGACAAAAAAAAGCAAGGAAGGAGTATGCCAAAAAAAAGCCCTTTCCGGAAATTACCAAAAAGGACTTTATTATAATGGTTATGATGTTACTATTTAATACCAACCATCTGCTCAAGCATATCAGTGGTAATCGACTTAGGTCGTTCAATTGGGTAACCTAAAGCACGATCCCAAATAATATTTGAAAGAACGCCAATAGCACGTCCGATTGAGAATAATACTGTATAATAATCATAATCGGTTAACCCATAATGCCATTGAATTACACCCGATTGTGCATCTAAATTTGGCCATGGGTTTTTAGCTTTGCCTTGTTCCAGCAGTATATCAGGAACAACTTTGTATAGTATATCAACATATTTAAACAGTTCATCATCCGGCATATACTCGAGGCAAAATTCACGTTGAATAGAATATCTTGGATCGGTTTTTCTCAGTACGGCATGTCCGAAACCAGGAATAACCTGGCCACTTTGCAAGGTTTCGTGAACAAATTTTTTCATGTCATCCTCACTCGGTACTTTATCGCCCATTTTACTTCTCAGCTCTTGTATCCATCTCAGTACTTCCTGATTTGCCAAACCATGAAGCGGACCTGCCAATCCGTTTATCATACCTGAAGTTGCATAATATACATCGGATAATGTACTGGCTATCAGGTGGCCTGCGTGTGCACTAACGTTACCGCCTTCATGATCGGCATGAAGTATAAAATACATCCTCGACACGTCATCGTATGGTTTACCAATATTTATCATCGAGGCAAAGTTGGCGCCAAAATCGAGGGTCGGATCCTGATAAACAAATTTTGTTTTTGTATAAAGTTTATTATAAATATACGCTCCAATTACCGGAAGTTTAGAAACCAGGTTAAATGCATCTTCATAAGTTGGGTCCCAGTAGTTAAGTTTATCAAGCCCTCTTTGGTATTTAAGATTAAAAATCGACTCTCTTTGCATTGACATTACTGCTGATGAGAGGATTACCATCGGATGACTGTTATTAGGAAATGCATCGATAACTTCATACACATAACGTGGTAACTGACGGCGGTTAACCGAATCATAAATTACATCACCAACCTGGCTTTCTGTGGGTAAATCTCCGGTAAGAAGTAAGTAGAATAAACCTTCAACATAAGGCATTTTGCCACCTGGAGGTTTGGGTAGTTTCTCGAAAACTTCTGGTAAAGTGTAACCCCTGTATCTAATACCCTCATAAGGGTCGAGATAAGATATATCAGTAATAAGGCTTTTTATGCCGCGCATACCGCCGATTACCTGTTGAACAGATACTTGGTTAATGATTTTTTCTCCGTGTTCGGTTAATAATCTTTTAACTCTTGGGCGGTGAGCCTCAATTTTTTCGTGTAGTAAATTTTTAAGATAACTCATAATTATAATTTTATTAGTTTACATCGATAATTTTGCTTTAAGCCTTCATCTAAAGCGTTAAGAAAATTTTCTGTTGTTAAATAATGTTTAGAATTTAGGTTTTTTCCATGAATTATAAGAGCCAGGTCTTTTGTCATTTTTCCTGATTCAACGGTCGCAATACAAACATTCTCTATAGTATTAGCAAATTCGATCAGCTCTTTATTGTCATCAAGTTCTCCACGATGTGCCAAACCTCTAGTCCATGCAAATATAGATGCAATTGGATTAGTTGATGTTGGATTTCCTTTTTGATGCTCACGATAATGGCGTGTAACAGTACCATGAGCGGCTTCGGCTTCAATAGTTTTTCCATCGGGTGCCATAAGAACAGAAGTCATAAGCCCAAGTGAGCCAAAGCCCTGTGCCAGTGTATCCGACTGAACATCACCATCATAGTTTTTACATGCCCACACAAAGCCACCTTCCCATTTAAGGGCGGCTGCTACCATGTCATCTATAAGCCTGTGCTCGTAATGGATTCCTTTTTCAGTAAATTTCTCAACAAATTCATTCTGGTAAATTTCTTCAAAGATATCTTTAAACCTACCATCGTATTTTTTAAGGATAGTATTTTTTGTGCTTAAGTACAATGGCCATTCTTTTTCAAGAGCCATGTTAAAGCATGAATGTGCA
The DNA here is from genome assembly GCA_014382445.1 of Bacteroidota bacterium. Lineage (GTDB taxonomy): Bacteria > Bacteroidota > Bacteroidia > Bacteroidales > F082. Next base: position 47,964 of record JACNJS010000015.1, on the reverse strand, counting down.
AAATCTGCTATTGATTCATCAGTATTGAACATTGCCATGGCAACACCATCACCTTCAAAATCGTGTACGGTGTAGGATTGAATTTCTCCACCTTCTTTAGGAGTAAACGTAATTGTAAGTTTCCCTTTTCCTTTTGTTACAAAATCAGTTGCACGATATTGATCTCCATAAGCATGACGGCCAATAACAATTGGCATAGTCCATCCTGGTACTAGTCGTGGTATGTTTTTCATCAATATAGGTTCACGGAAAACAGTACCGCCAAGAATATTGCGAATGGTTCCGTTAGGTGAGCGCCACATGCATTTTAATCCGAATTCATCAACCCGAAGCTCATCAGGAGTAATAGTTGCACATTTAATTCCAACATTATATTTTTTTATGGCGTTGGCAGCATCTATTGTAATTTGGTCGTTAGTTTCGTCTCTTGACTCAATACCAAGGTCGTAATATTTAATATCTATATCAAGGTATGGTAATATTAGTTTTTCCTTAATCATTGTCCAGATAATCCTGGTCATTTCATCTCCATCCAGTTCTACGATAGGATTATCTACACGAATTTTATTCATCTTATTAGTCATTTATTTGAAAACAAAAGATTTTCGATTTCTTTAGATTCACTCATCATTATGATGCTGTTTTTCGTCATGATGATGATCATTAAATAATCCAAAAAAACCGTAAAATCCAAAAAATCCATAAAGGCCATATAAACCCGGATTGTCCAATATAGTACCAAGAACTCCTAAAAGTCCTAAGAAGCCCAAAAAGCCTAAATTTCTTAATTTCCCTTTCATTATTTCAGGTATTAAGTTACTGTACTTTACCAATTGTTTTTTGAAAGCGGCAAAGGTAGTAAAATATGTTATTTATTATTGATATTTGAACTCAAATGTTATATGAACTCAAATTTATTATTTATAATAAGTATAAATTAAAAATTGTTTTAGGCTAATATTCAAACTTTTAGAGCTTCCAACTGACTATTAGCCGAAATCCGGAAAAGTGGCTTCAAATTTAATCTAAAACTTAAACTCTGCATACTCCTGTTTACTTTCGATAGGATAATTACCTTTATAAACATTACCCAAAGTTCCATCAATACATATAAGATCGCCTGATTCAAATATTGTATTGCTAAGCGAGCAACGTTTTTCGTTTTCATAAACATGAAGACTTGTACAATTCACAACCGATGTTTTATTAAGCCTAACTGCAGTAACAGCCGCATGAGAAGTTGCTCCACCTTTTCCGGTTAACAGCCCATTGGTTTTAAATATCATTCCAATATCATCAGGAACAGTATCGGGCCTTACAAGTATTATATCGTCATTAGGATGCTTTTTCGTAATTAGCTTTATATCATTTTCATCAAATGCAACCCGGCCGTTCATGGCTCCACCTCCAATTCCTAAACCTCTACCCACCAATTCCATTTTGTCGATACTCGTTTTAAAAACATTTACCGATTGTCGTGATGCCATGTCCTGATCCCTTATCTGTAATATGTAAAGGTCTTCGGGTTTATCCGATTCAAAAGTGAACTCAATTTCCTGAGGGCTGTAACCAAGGTCCTCCGTAAGCTCAATTGCCATATCATTTAATTTGTTATAAATTTCAGGACATGATTCCTGTAATGATTGTTTTCCATCAATAGATGATTTTTGATATTTGCTAACAGGAAGCGGTACTACCAGTCCGGCAACAATATCTTCGCCCTGACTTCGAAAGGTAAAATCACCATAGAGGCTTACTCCCTGTTTTTCTTTGGTTGGGTCTTGAGTGAATACAACTCCGGTTCCTGATTTGTGATGCATATTGCCAAATATCATTTGCTGAACCACAACTGCTGTTCCCCATTCATCAGCTATTTCAAGGTGCTGGCGGTAAACTTTTGCTCTTTCTGATGACCATGATTCAAAAACGAGGTTTGTACTAATAATCAGCTGATTAAAAACATCCTCTTCAAATTCAATTCCACTGTTTAATATTGTTTTTTTATAGGCCTTAGCAACTTCACGCATTGCCTTTGGGCTAAAATTAGTTTTTTGATCAACTTTATATTTAACTTTATAACTTTCAATAACATTATCAAACTCGTCTCTTGTTAAACCGAAGGCCATCCCCCAACTTTGCAGGAGTCGCCGGTATGAATCCCATGCCGACCATTCGAAGCCGGGTTTTTTGCTTAGGCTTAGGGTAATCTCGTCATTCATGCCAACGTTGAGGAGAGTATCCATTGCACCTGGCATTGAAATAGCTGTTCCGGATCTTACTGAAAGAAGAAGCGGATTATCAGTATTTCCAAATTCCTTTTGTGATGCTTTTTCAACTCTACTAAGGTGTTCACGAATGAGCTGGTACATTTCGTTTCGCAGCTCAGGATGTTTAAATATTGCATCATGTTTTCTGAAGACTTCGGTTGTTAGTACAAATCCAGGCGGGATTGGAAAGCCAGCCATCCTTAAATTTTTAAGATGGTATGCCTTCGACCCTAAAAACAATTGATTATCAACTTGTGGGTTTGGTTTGCCTAATCGTGCTATCACCAAATCAGAATTATACGACATCACTTCATTAATCATCGACGGTTGAAGGTTATCCGCCATTTCTCTCAGCGATTCCAGTATCCGTGCAATAAAATTATCGAGTGGTTGCATTAAAAATGCATCCGCAATAACGTCTCGGTAAAATGTTTCGGCCCTGTTATTTACAAGATTAACAACTTCACTTGCGTTAAGTTTATTTTCTTTATCAAAAAGTTGGGGTACAACTATGCGTAATGGTATTTCGTACGATCGTAAAAAGTACTTTATTATTGTACGTTTCACATCTTCGGCTAAAAACTGAAAAATGTTAATGTATTGATCAAATGATAAGCTTTGCGACCGAAGGCTGTACTTTAACATTAACAGATTTGAGTTAAAACTTTGATTTGTAATACCGTCTAACTCAAGGCCTTCTCTAAAAAAATCAAGGATATCATAAATATCTTTTAACGTTTTTGCAGAAATGTAGTTAAGGTTGATTTGATCTACAACGTTTTCCATCAACCGTGTGGCTACATTTTCGAGCCTGAATGTTAATCCCAGAGCTTCAAACTTTGGTTCACGGTAAGTACCATACATTGAAGGTATTCCAATGGCAATGTGCCTTTTGTGATAAATGTTTTCCCAGCCCTGACTGGGCTTAGGGTTAAATATAATCTCCTTCAAACTGTTCATAAAACTATAAATCAGTTTCAGAGATGCTCCGAAGTCATCCTTTTTTAGGGCTAATTCAAACTTATCAATATCTGAATCGTGAATGTAAGAATATCGTTTTAACAAATTTGTGATATCAACAGTTTCGAACGAATATTTTTCTTTTAAAAATGCATATAGCATCCTCATATCACGCAAACGTAACAGATCACTTTCATTGGTTGAATGCAATTTGGCTAGTATCAGTTCAAACTGTTTTTCATTTAAAGCAAGTAAATCGCCTGGTGATTTTTGGCTTATTGTACACATCTCAACAACCATTTCATGTACCGGTGCGTAATACTTGCTTTTTTTATCAATAGTATCGTATACATTTTTTGGTAGAAACTGTTTAATTGCCGCAAGGTTGCCATCGTACCAGAAAGTAAATATCTGTTTAGCAAGACCAATTAATGTGTTGTTACTTTCGGTATGTACCTGCTTTCGCAGAAAATGGATTAATTTGTCCTTGCGATAGGATATTTCATCCATCGAAGTTGTTACTTTACGTATTTCTCCTTCGGCTCCTATTTCGTTAAAATAAACAGGAAATATCCTCGTGAGCTGTTTTATCTTTTTATAAAAAGGGGCGATGTTTGAATTTAAAATTTTGGTTATTTCCCGTTGAAACAAATCGGTATCACTCAAAAAAATACCGCCTAACTGAAGGTTAACAATTAACACCGATAATAGCTTCTCCATCTCGAGCTGAGAATATTCGATTAATTCCAGCCAAACACTAATATTTTTAATATGATTGTCATTTACCGACAGCTGCCAGTCTTCGTTAACATAAACAATACCAGGTGTTTCAAAGCCAAAATCAATTATTTTATCTTCAAAATGATGAATGATTTTAAAGTCGGGTGAATCATCAATATCAATTATCTTCTTACCAAGTGTAAGTAATATATCCAGAACTGATGATGTATGACCGTTTCGCAACTCTTTACAAAAATCAAAAATTTTGTTGATGAAATTTATCAAATCGTCATTATCAACTTCTTCGATAGTTTCCTTAAGCATGCTGTTTAAGTTCCAGATAATACGTTCTTTATGAGAAAACATTCCATCAAGCTGTAGCAGATAGAAGCTATAGTAAAATTTTTCGATGAACGTATTAAACAATGAAACAGATGATGCAAATTTATCAGCCACCATATCATAGTCGGGTAATTCGCTAACCAACGTCTTCCAATCTTTAATTTCAGCAAGCTTTATTTTAAGGTGTATAAACCATGGTTTACCTAATATATTTATAATTTCTGAAGGATTAACGGTCAATATTTCAGCGTGTTGTTTTAACCATTCTTCAATTTTAGTGCTGTTTTCCCAGTACTCAATATTTTTTAAATATATGATTAAGTTTGTCTCCAGAATTTTAGTTTTACATTGCTCTAGTTCTGCAACATCTGCTAAATACCTGTTGAAATATTTTGATGCTTTAATAAAACTAAGCGAATCTTTTTCCAGCCCATTTCTGATAGAATTACAACACTTCTCAATTGTTTTGGAATGATCATTTTTTTCGTTGGCAAGTTTTTGAATGAACTCGAGAAGAGTTCGTATGATCAGCACATGATATTCGGTACTTTCCGATTCCAAAAGAAGCTTTTCAAGAAGGTTAATAGGTACAGTAAAAGCATTATTGGGGTCATCAAGAGCTATATAATACCAATAATCTGTTAAAATTATTGTACGAAGTTCTTCGGCAACAAATTTTCTGTTCGAAAAAGGGTGCTGAAATTCAACAATGCAATCGTTTGCACGTTTATTAATGCCGAAGTATTTTTTCGACATATCTATAAACTGTTGATAGTCAGATTCTATTTTTATATCCTTGTATCTGGTTTCTGCCAGGTTTGCTTCAAGAGCTTTTGATATGAATTTTTCCGCCATACTGATAAATAATGCGCAAAATGATAGATTATTTTAGTTTAATTTTGTTAAAAATAATTGAAGTATAACTTACAAAGGTAAGGATAATACTAAAAGGATTTATACTCTATGTTTTTGTTTCGGGAAAGAATAATAATACCACTCTAATTCTTAAGAAACATAATTCTTGAAAAATTATACTTGCCAATTATTAATATATAAAAACTATAGCTATGACTAAAATTAAAATTGGAATCAACGGATTTGGGCGTATTGGACGAAATGTGTTTAAAATAGCCCATGAGAGAGATAATATGGAAGTTGTTGGGATTAACGATTTAACGGACACTAAAACTCTTGCACACCTACTAAAGTACGATTCAACACAAGGGAAGTTTAACGGAAAAGTTACATACAACGAAAATAACCTGATTGTTGATGGACAGGAAATAAGAGTAACCTCAGAAAGATTACCTATTGATATAAAGTGGGCTAAAACTCCTGATGTTGTTATTGAAGCAACAGGAATTTTCAGAATGAGGGAAAGCAATAAAGGGGGCTATGGCGACCATCTGAAAAACGGAGCCAAAAAAGTGATACTAACAGTTCCGGCAAAAGATCAAATTGATCGTATGATTGTTATTGGTGTTAACGATAACGAGTTGCAGGATAGCGACCAATGTGTATCAAATGCATCGTGCACTACCAACTGCCTTGCTCCTGTTGCTAAGGTGCTGAACGACAGGTTTGGGATTGAAAACGGGTTAATGACAACAATTCATGCTTACACTAACGATCAGGTTATTCTTGATGCACCCCATTCTGATTTACGAAGAGCACGCTCGGCTGCAGTTTCGCAAATTCCTACAACTACAGGAGCTGCAAAAGCCGTTGGAAAAATTATTCCTGATTTGAATGGAAAACTGGATGGCATGGCTATCCGTATTCCAACGCCAACCGGCTCATTGGTTGATTTGGTAGTGAATTTGAAAACAGAGGCTTCAAAAGATGAAATTAATGCAGCTATGAAAGAAGCTGCCGAAGGGCCGATGAAGGGAATCCTTGAATACCAGGAAGACCCGATTGTTTCGGTCGATATTATTCATAACAGCCATTCCTCGATTTATGATGTAGAGAGTTTGATGGTTCAGGGAAGAACAGTTAAAATACTAGCATGGTACGATAATGAGTGGGGTTATTCATGTCGCGTAGTTGACTTGATTGATTTGTTTAATTTGTAGTATAAAAACCCGCTGAGTGGATTTTCCTCGACGGTAGGAGAGGAAAACTCTCAGCGGGTTGAGAAATTAACCCACAATGTTGCACATTTGCGATGCGTGACACGCCCCTGGCGCGCATTTGCAATGCGTGACATTACTAACACTAATTGAAATTTAAGCAGATTGCTTCTTCCTCGTACCTCGTCATCGCAAAGACGTCACTGTGGAGTTGAAATTTAAGCACGCATTGCAAATGTACGCTAGTGTGGGGCTAGTAAGGGTAAAATGTGCGCTAATGAGGAATATAAATCACTCCGGCCGAACTATCTCTTTTTGAACCTGTTGCTGATGCAAGGCAATTAATTTTGCCTTCAAACCGAAGTATACCCATAAATGCAAATATCATTGCTTCTTTAAAATCAACTGTCACTTTATCAGGAATTATTACATTTTGCACCAATTCGCGCTCGATAGCTGTAGTTAAAAATTTATTATGAGCACCACCTCCGGTAACGAGTATGGTTTTGCTTTTATTTACGGTACTCTTAATTTGGTAAGCAATATGCTTGCAGACTGTGTATAAACTATCTTCTACATTTGCATCAGAATCATCGAGTATTTTTAAAAAGGAACCGCTAACAAGCTGGTTGCTCATCGATTTTGGATAGGGAAGCGAGTAATAGGGATGATTATTTAATTCCTTAAAAAGTTGGGTATTCATCTTACCTAATTGAGCTATACTACCATTTTTATCATAAGGTTTGCCCAGCCGTTTGCTTAAATAATTAAGTAGCTGATTAGCAGGACAAATATCAAAAGCAACTCGTTTATTATCATCCTCAAATGATATATTTGCAATACCACCCAGGTTAATGCAAAAATCGTATTCATGAAAAAGCAAACTGTCGCCAATTGGAACCAGCGGTGCTCCCTGTCCGCCAAGTAGTATATCACCAATTCGGAAATCGGAAATTGTTTTAATGCCGGTAGCAGATGCAATAGCTTGTCCGTTGCCCAATTGAAATGTAAAACCTGCTTCAGGATTATGAAAAATTGTGTGACCGTGTGATGAGATTAAATCAGGACTTAGTTTGTGTTTTTTCTTAAAACTAACAACTTGTTCCCCAATATATTGGCCATATTTAATATCATATTCAATTAATTTGCTCCCTTTCTGGTAAGGCATTTCTTTGAGGGTAATTTGCCATTCTTCAGCGTAAGAAATTGTCTCAGCTTCAAATATCCTGAAACTCCACTTTGTATCATAAAAAAATTCGCAGTATGCAATATCGAGCCCATCAAGTGAGCTTCCCGACATTATTCCTATGGCCTTATATTTTTCCAAAGTATAAGATTTTGCACTATTAAAGTAAATCTATCAGTTTCTCAAGTTCCATTCTTCTTGAGCCTTTAATTAGTATGTTAGCGTTCTTAATTTTGTTTACAATCAAATAGGATTTTGCGTCATCTGTTGTAATGAATTTCATGAAATTATGTTCCAGGGTTTGGTTGAAATCACTTCCAACAAGAATTACATTTTTAAAACCTGTTTTATTGATCAAATCAACAATTAATTGATGTTCATTTTTCGAGTAACTACCAAGTTCAAACATGTCGCCAAGTATTAGCCAGGGCATTGCAAAGTTATTACCTGCAAAACTCATGACAGCCTCATTCATACTGGTTGGATTTGCGTTATAAGCATCCAGAAAGATTGAATTATATTTAGTTTTAATTTGTTGTGATCGGTTATTTCCAGGTACAAAAGTTTCAATGGATTGATTTATAGATTGTTCAGAAACATTGAAGAACAATCCAACAGCAATTGCTGCCATAATGTTATCGAAGTTATATTTTCCGTAAAGCTGGCTGGTGCATTCAAATACATTGTTGTTGTAGGTCCATTTTATTTTTAAAGATGGATTGTATTCAACAACTTCCCCTTCAACATCCGAATTATTTTTACCATATGAAAATTGTGGTAGTTCAATAGCGAGTTTTTTAAGCAGCTCGTCATCGTTGTTTACAATAACAGTACCCTTATTTTTTTTCAGGTAATTATATAATTCATTCTTAGCACAAATAACACTTTCAAACGATCCAAATCCCTCAAGGTGAGCTTTACCAATATTAGTTATAATGCCTACATCAGGATTGGCAATTTCACAAAGTTTATCAATTTCGCCAATATGGTTGGCTCCCATTTCAACAACTGCAATATTTGTATTTGGCTTTATGTTTAATAATGTTAGGGGCACTCCAATATGGTTGTTATAATTTCCTTGTGTAGAAATAATATCGATATAATTGCCTAATACTGATGATATTAATTCCTTAGTAGTAGTTTTTCCGTTGGAACCGGTAATTGCCAGTACGGTGGCTGAGTTTTTTTCCCGGTGATGTTTGGCAAGTTCTTGTAAAGCCAATAATACATTATTAACAAGGATACATTTACTATCAGTTGCGAATGAAGGGTCGTCGATAACACAAAGTTTTGCTCCTTTATTCAGTGCATCATCTGCAAATTTATTTCCATTAAAGTTATCACCTGACAGAGCAAAGAAAATTTTGTTGGCAACATCTTCTCTTGAATCGGTTGAAACCCCCTCCGACAATATAAAATGATGATAAAGTTCCTTTATTATCTTCATTTGTAGTGAATTTTAGTTAGTTATTCTATTATTCTAACTGACGGGTTAACCCGTCAGTTAATAGTTGTTTCATTCAATATTTTTGAAAAGTTGTATAACTCATTGTAAGAATCAAAAATAGTTGAAAATACTTCGTGTTCCTATTTTTATTACAGAAAATGTGGCACAAAAAACCCCACTCTTGTTTGAGTGGGGGTAAATCTGCCTGCTTATGTCAAGCTGATTATTTTTTTGTTTAATTCTAATTTCCTCTTCCGGGCATTGGACTGCCTGCTCTAATCATGGCACATCTGAATCCAATTGTCGAGGCTGATTCATCTTCATTCAGGAATCTTCTTGTACCAGGACTTAGATAATATACTCCGTCATTCCACGACGCTCCTTTAACAACTCTGGCTTTATCGCTAATTAAAGTTGTAACACCATAGTCGTACATATTTTGAGAAGTAACTGCAACGTCTTCTTCTCCATCAAGCCAATTTGCTCTTATAGATGATTGATAGTCGCCATCACGATAGTTAACATTATCAGCTTTACGATAATTTTTACGTGAAGCAGCTTCTTCAGCTGTAATTTCAACAGTTCTCAAACGACCCAGACTGTCTTTTTCTGCAATACTACCATCCATATCACGCAAAGTATTTTTAAAGATGTTACCTCGGTAGGGGTTAAAGTCGGAAACAAATTCCGGAGTCATTGGTCTGTAAACATCAAGTACCCATTCGCTAACGTTACCTGCCATATTGTAAAGTCCATAATCGTTTGGCCAGTATGATCCAACAGGTGCCGGAATACTTGCGCCATCGTTGAGATTACCCGCAACACCCATATAGTCACCGGCACCTCTTTTAAAGTTTGCAACAAAACTTCCATAATATTTGGTTTCGTCAGTTCTTACTCCTTCACCGTTCCATGGGTATGTTCTTCGCTCAACCACACGGTTATAGAGCGTGTTTCCGATTAATCCAAGGGCTGCATATTCCCATTCGGCTTCTGTAGGAAGTCGATAGTTAGGTAACATAAGGCCGTCTTCAAACCGAACGTTTCTTAATCCTGTACCGCTAGGGTCCAGATCCTCTTTTCCTTCCTTTACGAGTCCTTCGTATTGACCGGCAAGATAGGCATCAGTATTAAAATTGTTCTCATCACGTTGATCGGGATCAAAATCAAGAATCCCTGCTTCAATAAGCAGACCTTCGTTTACGCGGTCGCTTCTCCACGACGCATAATCGTTGGCCTGAACCCAGCTAACACCAACAACAGGGTAGCTTTTATACGATGGATGGCGAAAATAGGTTTGAACTAAAGGTTCGTTATACGCTAAACGATCTCTCCATACCAAAGTGTCGGGGAGTGCGTTTAGAACTACCATCGGATAACTCTCGCCATAAACTCTGTTTAGCCAGAATATATATTCAAGGTAGGCAAGGTTGCTAACCTCAGTTTGATCGATATAAAAACTGCTTACAGTAACTTTACGCGGAATGTTATCCCATTCGTAAAAAGGGGTTTCATTAGTAGCTCCCATGGTAAATGTACCTCCTTCAATAAGTACCAAACCGGGACCCGTTATTTGCTCAACTGCCTGAGCAACTTCAAAACCTCCGTTGTCGGGATTATTATATTCCCAACCTGTCGTGTTTGATCTTTCGCGGCTTTTGCATGAACTTGCCATAATTGCCACTACTGCAATCCCTGATAGTAAAATAAACCACTTTCTGTTTCTGAACATTTTGATTCTATTTTGGTTAACTCTATTTTGCTTATAACTAAAATGATGGTGATTTTATTGCCCTAATATGTCTTCTTGCTTCCTCTTTTAATAAACAAAAGTCCCAGGCAAATGAAATTTCATGAGCACCACCAGCTTTTCCACCTACTTGTGAGACAGTAAAATCGTAACTATACCCAACCCTTAAATTAATGTAAGTAATTCCAAACAAGGCAACTACAGCATCGGGATTTTGAAAATTATGCCTGAACCATGTACCTACCACAAAAGGATATTTATTAACGTATAATCCTGCGCTAAGTTGCTGAAAATTTTCCTGATTCATAAATAAAAAATTCGGCTGAATTATAATATCACTTCCCCCTGCATTACCTAAACCACCTGTTGAAGCATTTATTAATACGCCTCCGTTAACGGTAATTTTCATAGGTAATTTGCTGTCGGTGTTACTGTAAAACGACAGGTTTGGCTGTGTTAAATGATCAACAGCTACTCCAACAAAAAATTTATCGATGTAGTTCATAACCAGACCTGCAGAAAAATCAACAGCAGTGATATTATCTTTCGGTGGAGGTGGTTCGCCCGAATAGGGGTTAATATTTCCCGTTGTAGGGTCGATTTGGCTGGCAAAAATAAATTTATCCCAGTTTAACTTTTCCTGATAATAAGCTCCTTTAGCTCCAAACCTGATATTAACAGTATTACTTACCTTTAAACTGTATGAATAGAATGCTGCTGCTGAGGTTCTAACCAATCCTCCATCTCCCTGTGCATCATTCATAACCAAAAAACCGAATCCGCTGTTTATTCCTGGCAAGCTTTGATCATAACTAGCGTTATAGGTAATATATGCGTTTGCTAATGATGGATATTGATTACGGTAATTAAGTCCTAACCGACCACATTCAGTCGATCCGGCATAGGCAGGATTCAGGTATAACGGGTTCGCATAATATTGCGAAAACTCCGGATCCTGCGCCTTGCCAACGCTCCAGGCCATCATCAGTATGATTATTATAACTAAACGATTTTTTGTCCCCATTAACACAATTATTTTGGTTCTGGTTTTTGAGTGCACAATTATACGACCTTTTTCTTAATAATATTAACTGTGAGTTAAATTTTTCTTAAAACAACCTGATTAGAAAAATAATAAAATAAAACGTAATTGCATCCGTTATAACGTTGTTTATAAACTATACATTGTCATTAATATTATTTTTGACCTTCAATTTCTCAATTATGTTGCATCAAAAACTTTCAATATTACTTTTTTTCTTTTTTATTTCTTTCGTTGGGTACTCCTTTCCCTATGATTTTCAGTCTTCAATAAAATGGAATGGAATACAAAAAGTAGGTGATGAAGGATTTACAATAGAAAGATTGTCGTTTGAAGGTGCACATTATCATGAAATGGCAGGTTTGCCTGTTTATATTGAGAAATTACCTATCCATACGACCAATGCACGGTTGGATGTTTCATTAAGCAACCAGGTTTTTGTGCCCGTTACTGCGTTTGAAGAAAAAATTATCAGGTTAATTGGTTTAAGCGATACAACAATAAAGATAAATGCAAGCATTGTTACATCCAGAAAACAACCTTTGGTACAGGTCGAGCTTATTCCAATCAGATGGAATGCGTCAAAACATATTTATGAAAAGCTTGTAAAATTTGATATTATTGCCGATGTTATAGACATTATTGAAACTACAGGCGAAAGAAGGCAATATACAACATCAAGTGTGCTGGCCACCGGACAATGGTTTAAAATAAAACTTGATAAGAACGGGATATATAAAGTAACTTATAACGAATTGTCAACAATGGGTTTCGATATGAGCACTGTGCCATCACGTATCGCAGTTTTTGGAAACGGAGGGGGTATCCTTCCTGAAAAGAATGATGAATTTCGTTACGATGATCTTTACGAAAATCCAATTAGTGTTGTTGGCGGTGATGATGGAAGCTTTGACCCGGGCGATTATTTGCTATTTTATGGAGAAGGCCCTGTGGTTTGGAAATATAATAATTCATCGCAAAACTTTCAACATAAAACGAATTATTATAAAGATCACTCCTACTATTTTATAACTGCTCTTACTTACCCTGCAAAGAGAATTCAAAATCTTGAGCCTCCTTCAGGAGATCACGATATTGAAATTTCAGATTTCACCGACTATGTTGTTCATGAGTTAACCGAGAGGAATATCGCAGGGATTGGCCGAACCTGGTACGGCGAAATATTTGATTACATTATTGATTATGACTTTGTTTTCGATTTTCCCAACGTGATTAAGCAGGCAGATAAAGGATTTTTTAGAGGTAACTTTGCTTCAAAGGCTTATTCTTCGAATTCTTTTAAGATATCCATTAATAACCAGCCGGAAAAAACAGTAAGCATTCAACCGTTAACGATAGGCAATCGATATGAATATGGTAAGGATGCTGAAACAAGTTTTCAGTTTACTCCGTTAAGCGATCAATTAATGGTGGAAATATTATTTCAGCGTGCATCGTCAACATCAGTAGGTTATCTCGACTTTTTTGAGATAAATATTGAGCGTGAATTGAAATTTGCCGGTAATCAGATGATGTTCCGCAAAATAGTCGGTTTAGGAAGTAACATTGCTAAATACAATTTGTTGAACGCTGATCAAAATGTTGCTGTTTGGGATATTTCAAATCCTGTAAATCCGCAACAAATACCTACTCAACAGGAAGGTAACGGCTTAACTTTTAATGCCGATGCAACTACGTTTCATGAATATATTGCATTCACCCAAACAAATTATCTTGTTGTTGAGTTTGTTGAACAAGTGCCAAACCAAAATTTGCATAGTTATAGAAATGTTGATTATTTAATTATTACCCACCCCGACTTCGCTGCTGAAGCTGAGAACCTTGCAACTTTTCATCGATCGCACGGAACCCTGGATGTGTTAGTGGCAACTATTGATCAGGTGTATAACGAATTTTCATCAGGAGGACAGGATATAACTGCAATTCGTGATTTTGCAAAAATGCTTTACGATGACAGTGACCCCGGTAAGGAGCTCAGGTATTTATTACTTTTTGGCGATGCATCATATGATTATAAAGATATATTACCCGACAACACTAATTTTGTTCCATGCTGGGAATCTGTCCGGTCTCTTGATATTGTATCTTCAATTGCCACTGATGATTATTTTGGATTCCTCGATGATGGAGAAGGAGAAGAGTTTGCTAATGACCTTGTTGATATAGGAATCGGGAGGTTTGTAGTGTCCACTCCCGAAGAAGCTCAGGCCGCAATTGATAAAACTATGCACTATTCTGTAAATACAACTCAGGTTATGGCACCCTGGCGTAATATTGTAACCTTTGTAGCTGATGATGGCGATGCTAACAGACATTTAAAAGATGCAGAAAGATTAGCTATTATATTCGACACGGCATTTCAGGTGTATAATATTAGTAAAATATATGTTGATGCCTATGAACAAATATCAACACCAAGCGGCCAAATGGCACCGGCCGTAAATCAGGCTATTAACGAACGAATTGAAAAAGGTACACTAATTTTAAATTATTCAGGTCATGGTGGTGAAATTGGGCTTGGCCATGAAAGAATTGTACAAATACCTGATATTGTTTCCTGGAAAAATTACGATAAGCTGTCGGTTTTTATTACAGCTACATGCGAGTTTACAAGGTATGACGACCCTGCAAGAGTATCAGCAGGTGAGCTGGTTTTTTTAAATGAAAAGGGTGGAGCAATTTCTCTGTTCACTACATCGCGGGCTACGTTTGCAGGCTCAAATCTGGCACTCAATATGGCGATTTTTAATAATAATTTATTTAAAAAGATTGACGGAGAATACCCCAGATTTGGCGATGTTATTCGAAGATCAAAGTTAAATGGAACACCAAACGATAAAAAATTTGTTCTTATCGGAGATCCGGCATGCAAAATGGCATATCCCGAGCACAGAGCTGAAACTGTGAAAATAAATTCCCGTATTGTAATTCCTGATGAGCCAGATACTATTCGTGCATTGCAACTTGTTAAAATTGAGGGAATTGTTACTGATGAAAATGGTGTTAAATTAACTGATTTCAATGGTGAGATGTTTACCTCTGTTTATGATAAGCAAACAGAAATTCAAACTTATGGCGACGAAAACCCACCCTATACCTTTTATGTAAGAAACAATGTGATATTTAACGGAAAAGCAAGTATTATAATTGGGGATTTTGAGTTTGAGTTTATGGTGCCAAAAGATATAGCATATAAATACGGTACAGGAAGAATAAGTTATTATTTCAGAAATCTTAAAACTGATGGTAACGGATATTATGAGAATATTGTGGTGGGAGGTTTTGATGAAAATGCCAAACCCGATAATGAAGGTCCGGTTATTGAGTTGTTTATGAATGATACAACATTTTTACAGGGCGATTTTACAAACCAAAATCCATTGCTATTGGCATTTGTAAGCGACGAAAGTGGAATAAATACTACAGGCATCGGAATTGGACATGATATTGTTACTGTTATCGATGGTGACCAGGATTTAACATTTGTGCTGAATGATTATTATGAGGCTGAGCAGAATAAGTTCAATAAGGGAAAAATTGCATATCCTTTTGATGATTTGCCCGATGGTGAGCATAATCTGAGTTTTAAAGTGTGGGATGTTTATAATAACTCGTCTACTGCATTTCTTAATTTTCTGGTAGTTTCTGCTGAGCAGGTAGTAGTTGAAAATCTTATGAATTATCCAAATCCGTTCATAAATGAAACCAATTTTGTTTTCGATCATAACCAAACAGGTAATGTTATTGATGTTCGAATTGAAATTTTCAGATTGGATGGGAAAATTGTCAGATCAATTAATACAACGCTCCATCCCGAAGGGTTTAGATCGGAGCCGGTTACTTGGGACGGGTCGACTGATAATGGCGGCAAAATTGGGAGAGGATTTTATGTTTATCGTGTAATTGTAAGAAACGAAGATGGCGCCGTTGGAAACGACCATTCGAAATTGGTTTATATTCGCTAATTGTGCCAACGTTAAGTGAATTATTTTTGTCGTAGATGTTATGAGAAATCTATATATTATTTCTTTATTTACCTTGATGCATTTGGCTGCAGTTTCGCAGATTGTAGTACCTGTTAAACTTGAGTATTCTGAAATTTCATCCCAAAAAACATGGCAGTTGGAGGTGAATTATCTTTCATTTACCGGAGCTCAAAACTTATCAGAATTTGGTGCATTTCCGGTTTATTATTATGAAGTTGATCTCCCGGGTGAGTATTTTGGTTGTGAAATTGAAGTTGAGGAAATTTCATCTGATACCCTAACTCAAAATCAATCAAATTTGCTTACTGATAACGACCTGGTTGGGCTTAACTATGAACAATCAATATTATATTCTGGAAACGTTGCTAAAATATTTGTTCTGCCATTTAAGTGGAATGATTCACATAGTGAAATAATAAGGTTGAAAGAGTTTAACTTACGTGTTGATTTTATTCCTGTTGACACTCAATATACCCATTCAAATGAAGTTCGTTCCTATGCTTCTGAGTCGGTACTTAATTCCGGAACGTGGGTAAAAATGGGAATCCTGAAAACAGGAGTGCATAAGCTAACATATGCGGATATTGAGAATATGGAGATTAACCCGCTGCAGTTAGATGTTAGTAAAATTGGTGTATTTGGTAATTATTCAGGTGTGTTGCCTGAATCGAATAATAAACAAAAGTTAGATGATTTACAGGAAAATTCTATTCATGTAGCCGGCCTTGAAGATGGCTCGTTCGATCCTGAGGATTTTATTCTGTTCTACGCACAGGCTGCAACAACATGGTCATACAATCCGTTTACGGGACGATTCACTCATAAAAACAACATTTACACTGATACTACCTATTATTTTTTCACGCCCGACAAAGGAACTGCTAAACCAATTAATATGTTAGATGGAGTTAGCTTAGAGCCAACACAATTTGTAGTTTCTTTTACCGACTACGTGGTTTACGAACGTGATTATGAAAATATGATATCATCAGGTAAGGAGTGGTTTGGCGAACGGTTTACCGGTGATACACTTGAGAGGGAATTTTCGTTTTCATTCCCTAACCTTATTACTAACGATCCTGTTTATATTGGAATGGATATAATTGCCCGCTCGTTTGTCGACTCATATTACTCCATATACGTAAATGATGAGTTGTTAACCGATTCAACCATGATCAGGTTAATCAGTTCGACCCTGGGCATTTTTGCCCGTAAGTCGAATAAAAGTTTAACTTTTTTTGCCGATAGTGATGAAATAACAATAAAAATTAAATATTACTCCGAAGACATAAACTCCATTGCATGGCTCGATTTTATTGTTCTGAATGCTAATAGAGAGCTGATTTTTAACAGAGGCCAAATGAAGTTTTGTAATCCGCATATATCAGCTGCTGGAAACATTACCCAATTTGAGATTATTCAAACAAACAGCAATGATGTTGTTTGGGATATTACCGACATACATAACCCCAAAGAAGTTATTTATTCTGTTGGGAATGATATGATTAACTTCACTCTTCCAACCGATTCTATAAAAAACTTTTTGATTTTTGACAATTCGGATTATTATTCACCCGTTTCTTACGAAGATATTCCAAATCAAAATCTCCATGGTATTGATGAAGTTAATTTTGTGATCGTTCGCCCTGATATGTTTGTGGAAGAAGCTGAACGCCTTGCAAATATTCACAGGGATCACGACGGATTATCCACAATTTGTGTAAGCCCTCAGCAAATCTATAACGAGTTTTCATCAGGTTCGCAGGATGTTAGTGCAATCCGCGATTTTATGAGGATGTTATATATGAAAGGTGCATTTGGTGGCGAACGTGCATATTTGCTACTTTTTGGCGATGCTTCGTTTGATTACAAGCACAGGATTCATGAAAATACTAATTTGGTTCCAACCTATGAATCGCAGGAATCATTGAGGGAAACAGGTTCTTTTGCAACGGATGATTACTTTGGACTTTTAGATGATCATGAAGGTGCCAGTGCATCAGGAAATCTTGACATAGGTATTGGCAGGTTTCCAATTAGTACAAGCCAACAGGCAGTTGATATAGTTAATAAAATTGAAAATTACCTTAGTTATAATGAAGATGTTATGAGCGATTGGCGAACCATTATTTGCTTTGTGGCCGATGACAAGGATAATAATCTTCATCTTAACCAGGCAGAAGGTTTAATAGCAATTGCCGATACTTTGCACAAAGGTATAGGTGTGAATAAAATTTTTCTTGATGCCTATAATAAAATAACTGTTCCCGGAGGATTTCGCTATCCTGATGTTAATAAGAAAATTAACAAGCAAATGGCAGAGGGAGCATTAGTGCTAAATTATACGGGGCATGGCGGCCTTATAGGCTGGACAGATGAGATGATACTGGATGTACCAATGATTAATGCATTTGACAATTTTGATAATCTTCCACTTGTCATTACAGCAACATGCGAGTTTAGCCGCTTTGATGACCCAGAGTTTACTTCGGCCGGCGAATATGTTTTTCTGAATAATAAGGGGGGAGCTATTGCTCTGCTTACCACAACCCGACTTGCTTACGCTCATGCAAATTATATTGTAAACCGTAGAATTTACAATAATCTGCTGGCTTGTGATGATGGCAGCAGGCCAAGATTAGGTGATTTGATACGTCTTTCAAAAACGCCCTCAAACGAAAATTATCTGAATTTTGCCTTGTTAGGCGATCCTGCACTTATGCTTGCTTATCCTCAGTATAATGTAGCAACTATTGAAAACAGAGATGGGACCATTGAAGTAACTGATACAATTCATGCACTTTCAGTTGTTAGCGTTTCGGGAGAAATACAGCATGCTAATGGAACTATCGTTGATGATTTTAACGGCTATGTTTATCCAAAAGTAGTTGATAAAGCCTCTCTTTATACTACACTTGGAAATGATGGAAGTAGCTATCCCCAGGACTTTTATCTTTTTGATAAGGTAATGTTTGATGGAAGGGTAGAGGTTATAAGTGGCAAATTTGAATTCGAGTTCATGGTACCAAAGGACATCTCGTATAATTATGGCTTCGGAAAAATAAGATATTATGCTCTGGATACAGTTAAATATGTGGATGCCTGGGGAGCTTACGATAGTTTATACATTGGAGGTATTGATGAGGATGCTGAAACTGATGATATAGGACCTGATATAGAACTTTATCTGAACACAAATTTATTTAAGTCAGGTGATATTGTTGCAAACAGTCCCGTTTTGCTAACTTATATTGTTGATGATAATGGAATTAATTCTACAGGAAACGGAATTGGTCGTGATATTGTTATGATTATTGATAACGATCATTCAAATCCAACTATCATGAATGAAAATTTTAAAATGGACATTAACTCGTTTAAATCAGGTAAAATTGTATATCCGCTTACAACACTTGAACAAGGTAGGCATACATTAACGATAAAAGCATGGGATCTTCAAAATAATTCATCAGAAAAAACAATCGAGTTCGTTGTTGATGATGCTGCTGAAATTAAGCTTACACAAGTGTTAAATTACCCAAATCCTTTTTACGACCAAACCCGGTTTGAGTTCATTCATAATAAGAATGGTTCAGAACTTGAAGTTATTATAAGGATATATGATATGAATGGTGATTTTGTAATCGAGCTATCTAATAATAGTTTAAACGGATCGAATGTGCATGAAACAATATATTGGGATGGGCATAACAAAAATGGCGATATAGTAGCGTCTGATATTTATATTTATACGATAGAGGTAAAGGATAATTATGGCAATGTTACCGTTCGTCAGCAAAAATTATTTAAGATTAACAAATAATATTACTTAAATTATTTCGTTAGGTTTGCAAACCGATTTTTAATCATACTTACTTTAAATGAAACAGAAAATTATATTAATTTTAATAGCAACATTTTTATATGTAAATGTTGATGCTCAGAGTATTATTACTAAGAACGGGCAACAATTAAATGTTATTACAACAGCAGTTCCATTACTAATGATTGGTCCTGATGCACGCGCAGGAGGTATGGGAGACGGTGGCGTTGCTTCGTCTGCTGATGCAAACTCGATGCACTGGAACCCTGCTAAATATGCAAGGATAAGTGATGATATGGGATTCGCTTTGTCATATACACCTTGGTTACGAAATCTGGTAAACGATATTAATCTGGCATATGTGTCGGGATATTACCGCATAGATGACAACCAGGTAGTTGCCGCATCTCTACGGTATTTTTCGCTTGGTGAAATTACTTTTACCGATATTAATGGTGGCGAACTGGGTACATTTAAGCCAAATGAATTTGCTATTGATGCTACGTATTCGCGAATATTGACTGATAAATTATCGCTTGCAGTTGCCGGGCGTTTTATATATTCCGACTTAACGCAAGGGCAATTTGTGCAGGGTGTTGAAACAAAGCCCGGAACTTCTGTTGCTGCCGATGTGGCAATGTATTGGGAAGATGAAGTAGTTTGGTTTAAAAGCATTGATGCTACTTTTGCCTGGGGTCTTAATATCTCTAATATTGGAAGCAAGATATCTTACTCAGGAACAAATATTGAAAAGGATTTTGTACCAACAAATTTAAGGTTTGGACCCAGGTTAACACTTGATCTTGATGATTATAACAGCCTTTCGTTTCAGCTGGATATTAATAAATTATTGGTACCTACACCTCCTATTTACGCCGACTCTACAAATGCTGATGGCACTTATATTATTGAAAAAGGTATGAATCCTGATGTAAGTGTTATTACAGGTATGTTACAATCGTGGTATGATGCTCCGGGAGGTTTTTCGGAAGAGATGCGCGAATTTAGCTTTGCTATTGGTGCTGAGTATTGGTACACTGATGTACTTGCACTTCGCGGTGGGTTTTATTATGAAGACCTTACAAAAGGAAACCGCAAATATGCCACACTTGGTGTTGGTCTTCGTTATAATGTATTTGGCCTTGATTTTTCTTATCTGATACCTGTAACACAAGATCAAAACCCACTACAAAACACACTACGTTTCTCGCTATTGTTTAATCTTGGAGGAGCAAACAAAGCTACTGCTTCTAAATAATGACTGCGCTTAGGGTTGGTATTGGTTACGATGTCCATCAACTTGTCGCTGACAGAAAGCTTATTATAGGCGGAGTTACAATTGATCATAAACTTGGAGCATTAGGATTTTCTGATGCCGATGTATTAATCCATGCTATTGCAGATGCGCTTCTGGGTGCAGCAGCATTGGGCGATATAGGTCAATATTTCCCTGATTCAGATGAAAAAAATGACGGATTATCAGGCCTTGTTTTGCTGGCCGAAGTAGCAAATATATTGAGCTTAAATAATTTCGATATTGTTAATGTTGATTCAACTGTAATTTTGCAGTCCCCGAAAATAAGTGAACATATCCCCGAAATGCGTAAAAATATCGCTGAAATTTTACAGATAGACATTAAAAGTATATCAGTAA
Source organism: Bacteroidota bacterium (assembly GCA_014382445.1). GTDB lineage: Bacteria > Bacteroidota > Bacteroidia > Bacteroidales > F082. The sequence continues at coordinate 26,694 of JACNJS010000015.1, read as the reverse complement.
AGGCAACCACCACCGACCACCTTGGATTTGCAGGTAGGAACGAAGGAATAGCTGCCGAAGCTATTGTGCTTTTAACAAGCAAAGGTCTCAAGGTTTGATTTGGCTCAATGCCCATAAATCCAATAGGTTTCAGCTTAAACTTCCTCAAAAAACTCTTCATTAAACCCAATCAGATACAGGTTATGGGTAGCCCTGGTTGTTGCAGTATATAACCATCGCAGATATTCAACGTCAATTTTGTTATCTTTAACAAAACCTTTGTCAACAAAAACATTTGGCCACTGCCCTCCCTGGGTTTTATGGCAGGTCATTGCATAACTGAACTTTACATGGAGGGCATTAAAATACGGGTTTGCTTTAATTTTACTTAATCTCGTCCTCCGGTTTGAATAATCCATATAATCCTGCTGAATATTTTCAAACAACCTGTTACTATCTTTTTCCAACAAACCCGGTGCATTTGTTGTAAGAGTATCTATCAGGATTTTTACAGTTAATTCTTTTTCTTCAGGATAGTCAAGTAACTGAATATCAACATCAGCAAAGCGAAAACCATATAATTCTTCTGTTTTTTTGAATCGGGTTATCCTAATTATATCACCGTTGGCAATAAAACCTGCATCTGAGTCCTTATCAAGCCAATAATAATTATTCTTTACAACCATTAACAGGTCACCGGCTTCAACTTCGGTTTCAAGCATTAATATCCTGCTTCTGATTTGGTTATTATACATATTAGCCTGTTTATTCGAACGGCAAATAATTATGCCTTGTTCCATTGAGTTGCCCGAAAAGGTGTCAATAAGCAATTCTTCAAATACGCTCGCATCGTCAATTATAGTAACGTCGTTGGAGTTATGATTAATTTTAAAGAAAGGAGGAGAACTACTCTCATCAAATATTTTCGTTCGTAATATGGTTGCTGATGTTAGAATTCCTGAATCCAGCGATTGGCGCATTACTTCCTTCATCTCAAAATCAAACAATGTGAGTGTATATGAATTGTTCAAAATGCCAATATCCAATGCCGGGCTTAGTACAGTGCCAACTGGTGGGAGCTGAGCGGTATCACCAACAAGTATTAGCTTATTACCCTGTTGTGAAAAGACAAATTGAATAATGTCGTCTAATAAGCTGGTTCGGTTAAAAAATGAACTATTAACCTGACTATTATCACCGATCATCGATGCTTCATCGATTATAAAAACGGAGTTTCTCAAATTATTGTGGTTGAGAACAATATTTGTAATACCATCCTTATTTGTAAGGAACTGATAAATACTACGGTGAATAGTGTGGGCTTGATATCCTGTATATTGAGCTAACACCTTAGCAGCCCTCCCGGTAGGTGCCAGCAATAAAAATTTTATACCTTCTTGCTTTAAGGTGTTCACATAGGCACTAAGCATACTTGTTTTTCCGGTTCCTGCATAACCCTTAAGTACATAAACGGGATTAACTTTGGTACTCAATGTAAACGCCCCAAGATGCCTTGAAACTGTTAACTGGTCGGCGGTTGGTGTAAACGACAGATTGTTAATAACAGATTCGCTAAGATTTTTGCTATCACTATAATCCTTTGGCATTGATGAGTAATATTAAAACGGGTATCCTATTCCAAAATTCCAAACTATATCATTAGGTTGCAGATAGTTAATTCTCCATCTGTTTCCGGCAGTGTACGCCGGATTTCTGATTGGTGCAGCGGCATCGATTCTAAAAATAAGAACCTTAAAATCAAACCTGAAGCCAACACCCACATCAACCGCCAGTTGGGATACAAATGTGTTAAAATGAAATTTGCCACCTGGGAATGATTCCGATTTGCCATAGGTCCAAATATTACCAATATCGGTGAACAAAGCACCTTTAAAGAAACTGTAAATCGGGAATCTGTATTCGAGATTTCCTTCAATTTGTATGTCGCCAACCTTTTCATAAGGGGAATTACCTGAATAATCACCGGGGCCGAGATCTTTGAATAACCAGCCTCTCATATCATTTGCCCCCCCTGCATAAAATCCTTTTTCATATGGCAGATCATCTGAATTTAATAATGGAATTCCGGCACCTAAAAGTAATCGCCAAACAAGGCTGTTTGTTTTTTTGTTAAAGTAATAATAATGCCTGAAATCGATACCTAATCTAAAATACTGAGAATAGCGTACGCCCAAAACTTCATAATATCCGCTATCGGATTTTTGTGAATTAGCCAATGAGTTAACTGCATAAAGTAAATTGCCTGATGATTCGAAATTTATCCTTAAGTAGTTAAAGTGCTGCAGAGACTGTATATTTTGGTTGTTGAAAATAAAACTGTATTTAAGGCCAACTATCATATGGTCAGAATACTGTTCCCTTAATCTTCTGTTTGGCTCGTTTTGAAGAATAGAGTCAAATGTTGGCGTAGGATTAATATTTACATAGTTAATATTTACCGGAGTAAGAATATTATTAATATTTTTCCCTGCATTCCAGGAGTATCCAATATCAAGATTGGTGATATTACGTGAATAATTTGGCCTGCGCTGGTAGTTAAACCCAAAATTTACATTGGTATTGGGAATGTATTTTTGGTTAAAACGATCGAGCCTGATTGGGGAAAGAAACCGGGGGAAGAAAATGGTACCGCCTATTCCAGCTTCAAATGTGTTGAATAAACCTCTGGAGTACTTAGTAGGCTCACTTATTGTTTGTGCTTCAACTCCACCGTTAATCCTTAAACGGAATACTTCAGCTCTTCTAAATACATTTTTATTTAAAAATACAAGGTTTCCTCTAATGCCGAGGTCACCACTGGAATTTGTGCCCTCAATTTCTGTTGAAAAACGATTTAATTTGCTGTCTTTTAATTGAATGCGGGAGTTTATAAAATAGTGGTTTGGCTTATTACTTTTAACCGTTGCAATTGTGTCAAAAGTAATATTTGCGGTTTGAATTATCTGATAATTAAATAGTTTTCGGTACGTTGTCTGAACTTTTTTTGACGAATATGCCTGCCCTGGTTTAATTTTTATTGCCGAATTAAAAGCAGATGGTAATATATGTTTCTTGCCGGCGTAAAGAAAGTAATATGTGTAATTATTAGTGTCTTTCCAGAAGTTAATCGTATGAAATGTAGTATCGAATTTGGCAGTATTATTAGGGTCAAATTCCGGAATAATTGTTACGTTATTTATAAAGTACCTCCTGTGGTTTTCCTCAATAAACTCCCCTGGTAAGTTTATATCTTGTTTTTTTACATTGTTAATAACCAGGTTTAAACTCATTATATGATCCGTATGATTACTGTCGACCATAAATTGAATATAATTTCTGTTGAAATAATAATACCCTGTATTTCTTAGTTCATCAGTTATCCTGTCTCTTTCATTATCAAAAGTATATGCATTATATATGTCGTTTTTTTTAATGAGAGTGTTATTAATATTTTGATCAAAGAAATGTCGTAAAAGTGTATCGGCTATATCATATTTAATTTCCGAAATTCGATATGGCTGGGCAGGTTTAATGATGAATTTTACATTGGCAACTTTATGGCGAAAATTTGTTGTGTAATCAATTGTCGCGTTAAAAAACCCAACATTGTTAAGATAACGGCTCATCTTGCTGGTTATATTAACAATATTTTTCTCGTCATATAATGCAGGTTCCTGACCAAAATGCTTATTGAGCCATGTATTAAATTTTGATTGCTTTTTGGTATATTTGTAATAAGCCCATAACTTAAATCTGATAAAAAGAAACTTGCTGTTCGGATCAGGTTTAATTAATGTTTTAATCTCCGAATTACTTATATCTGAATGCTTCCCATCTACAGTAACTTTGTACTTGTTTATAAGGTGTTGATCATTACTAAGGTTTTTTTTAACAGAACAACCTGTTAGCATAATCGATACAACAAATACCAGTACCCATATTTTATTTTTGGCAAATTCCAATTTTGATGTTATTTATAGATTAATTGTAATCTTTAATTTTCGTTACACTATTTAATTACAAATTTTTTACAAGTGCAAATGTAGCAAAACGAGAATAATTTGTCAGGTAGATTGTATTTTGTCTTGCCGAAAATAATTTTTATTATTATTAGGGTGTCAAATAAAAATAGGTGTATATTTGCACTCGTTTTTGAAACGTGAAAAACAGGGTGTTCAGCTCTCCAGATGTCTATCAGGAGGTCAGAGTACCAACAAAAAAAGGGTGATTAGCTCAGCTGGTTCAGAGCACCTCGTTTACACCGAGGGGGCCGGGGGTTCGAATCCCTCATCGCCCACTAAAAAACTTCACTATCAGCGGGGGTTTTTTTGAGATGATCTTTTTGAATTAAAATACTTCCCTTGCCAGCTATCTCTTTTTTCCAGTTCCTTTTCAATTGCAATAACTATTTGATCGTTGCGAATAAGATCCCAACCGGGCCCGGCCAAGTATCTCGGCGGGACTTCTCCGGCAAATCTTTCGATTATGAATTCGGGATTTAATTTTTCGGTGAAGCTTACAATAAAATTAATATAATCTTCAAACGAGAACAAATTGTAGTCGCTACGATTTGTATTGAAATTCTTAGCCATTATGGTATTTTCAACAATTTGAAGCTGATGAAACTTTATAGTTGTTAGGGGGAGTTTTGAAATCTCATTAACGGAATCCATCATCATTGTTCGACTTTCGCCAGGGAGCCCAAAAATAAAATGAGCACCCGTATTAATTCCGTAATCGGCAGTTTTAATTATTGCCTCAATTGATTGTTCGAATGTATGCCACCTGTTTATTCTTTTTAAAGTATTGTTGTAAATACTTTCAACACCATATTCAATAATAATGTAGTATTGTTTTGAGAGTTCTTGCAGATATTTAAGTTTTTCATCATCAATACAATCTGGCCTTGTACCAATAACAAGCCCAATCACACCAGGTTGTTTTAAAGCGGTTTCGTAAAGTTTTTTAAGGTGATTAAGCGGGGCATATGTATTTGAGTAGGGCTGGAAATATACAAGGTAGTTACTAGCGCGGCGATATCGTATTTTATGAAATTCAATTCCTTCTTGTACTTGTTGATCGATGGATTTTGATGGGTTGCAATAGGAAGGATTGAAAGCATCGTTATTACAATAGGTACATCCGCCAGCTGCAAGTTTTCCATCCCTGTTTGGGCAGGAAAAACCGGCATCAACGCTAATTTTTTGCACACGTTGTCCAAACTGCTTTGTGAAGTACTGGGTGTAAGCATTGTATCGGCGGTTGTGACTCCATGGGTATTTGTGATCTGTCATATATATTAAGAATAACCGATGTAAAGTTACTTAAAATAAAAAGGGATGAATCTTGACGATCCATCCCTTCTTGAAAGCAATAGTGCTTTATTTCTTATTTAGCTACTCTTTCGAGCCATTTAATCATAAATATAATTGTGAACATTGAAATAGCTGTGGCCACAACAAAAATGCTCCACGTCATCCAAATTGGTATTGCATCATAAAGAATAGCACCAATAAATAGTAGTCCATTACCTAAAGCTGTTGCTCCAAGCCATCCGCCTTGCATTAATCCCTGATACTGCGGAGGCGCTACTTTAGAAACAAAAGAAATTCCCATTGGGCTGATAAACAATTCAGCAACTGTTAATATAAAATAGGTTCCTAATAACAGGTACGGAGTAACTTTCTGTGCATCAGCTAATGGAATACCGCCTGCTGCTGAACTTATTGAAGAGTATAAAGGCAAACCAATTGATCCTATTACCATAACAACAAACGCTATTGAGGCAATTCCCATACCGATGGCAATCTTTTTAGGAGTTGATGGTTCAATATTTCTGGCGCGTAACCAACCAAATAATCCAACTATAACAGGAGTTAAAAATACAACAAAGAAAGGATTCATCGATTGGAAAATTTCAGCAGAGAATTCCCAGGTGCCAATTTTAAGTACCGTGTAATCTCTGGCAAAGAATGTTAAGGTTAATCCATTTTGATGGAAAGAAAACCAGAAGAAAATAACAACACCAAAAACAGCTAATAAGGCATACATGCGTTGTTTTACTTCTTTAGCCTCCATTTTAATTTCATCTGTAATTTCTACTTTTCCAGAAGTGGTTGTTCCCTTAGGATCAGGAAATTTATTTTTATTCACCATGTAAACAACAAATGAAATAATCATGGCTATAATTGCAATTCCAAATGCATAATGGAATCCAGTATTGAAGATATTTAAATAGTCATTTGAAAATCCTGTAAGGTCGGTTATTGTTCCGCCTGCTGCCTTTTCAGCAAATTCCTGATATCTGTTAACAGACTCTTCTGACATTAAGCCATTTAAGTATGTGTGACATTGTTCGGGTAGGGTTGCATCGTAGCTGAAGCCATTACGTCCTAACCACCAGTTTCTGATACCTACTGCTGCAAGAGGAGCAAAAATGGCACCTACGTTAATAAAAGCATAGAATAATGAGAAACCAGAATCTCTCATTTTTTCATACTTTTTATTGTCATACATTTGGCCTACTACTGCTTGCAAGTTTCCTTTAAACAAGCCATTACCGAAAGCGATTACAAATAATCCGATGATAGTAACAGTTAAGAAAAATGGAATACTAGATACAGGTGTTGGTGTAGGAATAGCCAGGATTACATATCCTGCAGCCATCATAATTAAACCAACTGTAATTGTTCCTTTATAGTTTTTTAATCTATCTGCAATAATTCCGCCAACAAGGGCAAGGAAATAAATTGAAAAATAGAAAACTCCATAAATAATACCTGCATTAGGTCCGGTTAATCCAAATTTAGCTTGTAAAAACAGAACTAAAATTGCCATCATTGTATAAAAACCAAAGCGCTCACCCATGTTGGCAAGTGCTGCAGGAATAAGACCTTTCGGATGTCCTTTAAACATAATTTTCGTATTTAGTGTAACAATAATTTTCAGTAAGCCGACAAAAATAGTTAAATTTATGTGTGAAACAAGTTTTACTTATAAAGGGTTAATAACAAAAAAACCCCTTTCAAATATTATGAAAAAGGTTTTAATATTTAGTATTAGTTACTAAATCCTAATGTTTAAAATAGAAAAAAGCTTTACACTATTCCCTCATCAAGCATTGCGTTGGCCACTTTTAGGAATCCTGCAATATTAGCTCCTTTTACATAATCAACCGATCCATCATTTTGTGTTCCGTGTGTAACACAAGCTTCGTGGATACTTTTCATAATATGCTGAAGTTTTGCATCAACCTCTTCACGAGTCCATGCTAATTTCATGGCATTTTGAGTCATTTCAAGACCTGAGGTTGCAACACCTCCTGCATTTACCGCTTTTGCAGGACCAAACAGAATCTTGTTTGATTGCAGTTGATGAACTGCTTCAGGCGTACATGGCATATTAGCTGCTTCGGCAACACAAATACAACCGTTCTTAATTAGGGTAATTGCATCTTCTCCATCCAATTCATTTTGAGTAGCACAGGGAAGCGCAACATCAACTTTTACTTCCCAGGGACGTTTGCCTTCATAAAATGTTGCTTCGGGAAACTCTTCGGCATAAGGTGCTACTATATCTTGGTTTGATGCTCTCAGCTCCAACATATATTCAATCTTATCTCCGGTAATGCCATCAGGATCATAGATGTAACCATCAGGTCCTGATAAAGTTACTACCTTACCACCCAGTTCTTCAATCTTTAGAGCGGCTCCCCAGGCAACATTTCCAAATCCTGATAAGGCAACTATTTTACCTTCGAAGGTTTCACCTATGGTTGTAAGCATCTCTTGTGCAAAATAAACTGTGCCAAATCCGGTAGCTTCCGGACGGATTAAACTACCTCCCCATCCAAGTCCTTTACCGGTTAATACACCTGTGTGTTCCCTGGCCAGTTTCTTATACATGCCATATAAATAACCGATTTCTTTGCCACCAACACCAATATCACCGGCAGGAACATCTGTGTCAGGTCCGATAAGGGTCCAAAGCTCAAGCATGAATGCCTGACAAAATCTCATTATTTCGGCATCGGATTTACCTTTTGGATTAAAATCAGAACCACCTTTTCCTCCGCCCATAGGCAGGGTAGTAAGAGCGTTTTTAAATATCTGCTCAAATCCTAAAAACTTAAGTATACTTAGATTAACACTGGGGTGGAAACGTAGGCCTCCTTTGTAAGGGCCAATAGCATTATTAAATTGTATTCTGTAACCGAGATTAACATTTACCTTGCCGGTATCGTCAACCCACGAAACTTTAAACGTTAGTACTCGATCGGGTTCAATTAATCGCTCAATAATTCCTGCAGAATCAAAATGTGGATTTTCACTTACTGCTTCCTCAATTGATTCAAGTACTTCGCGAACAGCCTGATGATATTCAACTTCGCCAGGATGTTTCTTCTCCAGATCATTCATTATTTTAGTTAGATCCATAGTCGTATTTATTATAATTATTTTTAAATTGTTGTTATTTTTTTAACAACGCAAAATTAGGCATATAAACCATTCAGCATTACTTTTTTTTAGTAAATAGCTATTTTTAATTGGGTCTAAATTAAGTAAATAATCAACTAATAATTTAGTTCAATATGTTGTTTGTTACAATTATTTTATTTTCTTTGCAATATATAACTAAGAAGTTAGTTATATAAAAAATGAGTTATATGAAACAACTTACTAAAGCCGAAGAGCAAATAATGCATGTGTTATGGGAATTGAAAAAGGGTTATGTGCGTGAAATACTGGATAAACTACATGCACCAAAACCTGCCTACAATACTGTATCTACAATTATAAGGATACTTGAGAAAAAGGGATTTGTAGGTTATATTGCCTATGGTAAAGCTCATGAATATTATCCTGTAATTTCAAAAAATATATATCGTAAAAACTTTTTTAAAGGATTTATTCAGAATTATTTTGGTAATTCTTACCAAGCACTGACTTCATTTTTTACTAATGAAAAGGATCTGAGTTTGAATGAACTAGAAGATCTGCGGCAATTGCTGGATAAGGAAATTGAAAAGAAATTGAACGAAAAATAACATGAATTCTTTAATCCTATATATAATCCAATCATCAGTAAGTCTCTTAGTGTTTTCCATATTCTATGAGCTGCTTTTTAAGCGAGATGCCTATTTCGTATTTAATAGGTATTATCTGCTTTTTGCCATTTTTATCTCTTCGTTGCTTCCATTGGTGAACTTTAATTTTATTCAAATATTTTCGACAAGCAGCCAAACTATTAATATTGTTTCAATTTATAGTTTGTTTGAATATACTATAGGGGAAGTAACTATTTACGGACATGGGAATGAAGATGTTAGTTTTGCCGGGACTGAAAGCTTGACATCTTATTTTGGACTTATAATACTGATTTATTTTGTAGGAGTTTTTGTTTCTACGGCAAGCCTTGTAAATAAATTATATCATCTGTTGAAGATTTTTAACAAATCAAAAGTTGTTGAACAAAATGGTTTACATTTTATTTTTACAGAGAAGGATACTCCTGCGTTCTCCTTTTTTAATTATGTTTTTATTGATGAAGACTTATTTAATAGTAGGGGCGAGGGTGAAAAAATTATTGTTCATGAAATGATTCATATAAAACAAAAACATTCTATAGATTTATTGGTTGCAGAGATATTTGCCATTATTCAATGGTATAACCCTTTAGTATATTTGTTAAAGAAAACTCTAAAGGAAAACCATGAGTTTATTGCGGATAGTGATGTAATTGCGATTTATCCTGACATAATATCCTATACTAAGTTATTGATTAACAATTCAAGTATTATCAAGACAAATATATTAACACATAATTTTAGTTATTCACTTTTAAAAAGGAGGTTATTTATGATTAAAAAATCAAAAAACCCACTTAGGTTTTCGTTAAAACTTGTGTTGGGATTAGTTGGATTGAGCCTGGTGTTATTTGCTTGTTCCGGACCAATGCAAGATGATGCAGTGGTCGAGAATAAAAAAACTGAAATAATATCTGATGATCCAGATGTATTTACCGTTGTAGAACAAATGCCTGAGTATTCTGGTGGTATGGATGAGTTGATTACTTATCTGTCAAATAATATTAAGTACCCAATAGAAGCAAAAGAAAAAGGTATTCAGGGTAAAGTATTTGTTAGTTTTATTGTTGATACAGATGGTGGTGTTATAAAGGCGAAAGTAATAAGAGGAATTGGTGGTGGCTGCGATGAAGAGGCAGTTCGTGTTGTTTCATCTATGCCAAATTGGATACCAGGTAAACAAAGAGGTGAACTGGTTAAGGTTAGCTACAATATCCCTATAAATTTTGTTCTCGACGAAAAGTTATCCGATACAATTTATAAAGTTGTAGAGGTTATGCCTGAATTTCCGGGAGGAACAAAAAAACTCATAAGCTATCTTGGAAACAACATTAAATATCCTGAAGAAGCCAAAAAGAATGGAGTGCAAGGCAGAGTGTTTGTTACTTTTGTGGTGGAAAAGGATGGAAGGGTGAATGAAGTTGGAATTCTAAGGGGAATTGGCTCGGGTTGTGATAAGGAAGCCTTGAGGGTAATTAAATCTATGCCAAAATGGAGTCCGGGAATGTACCAAGAAGAACCTGTACGTGTACAATATAATCTTCCAGTTAAATTCGCTTTACAATAATTTTTTTGCTTTTATCAACTAAAAAGTTAGTTGAAAATATATTAACCACAGATTCATTTAATAATACTGTTAGTGAATTTGTGGTTGTTTAATAAATTAGTGGCAAATGGCACACGGAAAATCCGATTACCAAATCGGTAATGGATAGTTTGGATTACAAATCCTATGGTCCTTTGGTTCGGGATTCGGAAATCCCGAACAGCTTCAATCCTATCATTTCTTTAAACAATAACCTTCCTAACCGAATCAATAACAGTTCCGTCAACCCATTTAATCACAGCTATTATTTCATCATCTAGTTCAACTTTTTCAGGAACACCGCAAATAGCTTCCGCTTCTACTTTAAGCTCATGAATTGTTTTTATGGGCAATCCCGAATCTTTAGTTTTTTCAATCAGGTCTTTCCTTAAAGGGTTTATTGCGATGCCGCGTTCTGTTACAACTACATCAATCATTTCACCAAGTGCACAAAGGGTAGTTACTTCATCACGTATAACCGGAATTCGATCACGAAACAATGGTATTGGCATTATTGTAGTTTTAGCTGCGAGACAGTTTTGCCAGCCTCCAATTCCATGTAATAAGTATCCATCAGAATGTGTTACAACATTTGCATTGAAATTTACATCAACTTCAGTTGCTCCAAGTACAACAATATCAACCATCGACGCAAAATTACCTTTGCTATGATAATTATATGATGTAAATGGTGATGTGTCGACATGATTAGGATTTTCACGCATTGAACGAACTCCTTCAAGGTCAAAAGTTTGGCCGTCTAATATATATTCAACCAGGCCTTCTTCAAGTAATTCAACAGGATATTGGTTACTTCCTGCTCTGATAAAACGCGCTTTCCAGTTATTTTTTCTTAATATATCACCAAAGTAGTTGCCAATCGACAATGCTGTTCCCCCGGCACCAGCCTGATAGGAAAAGCCATCATAAATCAATCCTGCCTTCTCACAAAATTCAGCTGTCATCTCAGCAATTAAAAGTCTATCAGGACTTTTAGTTATTCGTGTTGTTCCCGAAACAATCTTCTCAGCTAATCCAACCTTATCAACCTTAACAACATAATCAACGTAATTGCCATGAATTTGCCAGGGAATGCATGGGAACGGGACTATATTGTCGGTAACTACAATTACTTTTTCAGCATATTGTGAATCGCCTAAAGCAAAACCCAGCAAACCACATGCTGCTTCACCATTTACTCCATTAGCATTTCCAAAAGGATCGGCAGTAGGCGCAGCAATTATTGCAATATCAATTTTCACTTCGCCATCCTGAATTGCCTGATATCTGCCACCATGTGATCGCAATACGCCTAATCCCTGCATCTTACCTTCAGAGGCAAATTTTCCCAAAGGACCGTTCATACTTCCTTCAATACGGTTAATGGTTCCATCTTCAAGGTATTTGATAAGGTGTTCCTGGCAGGGAAATGATGCGGAGGGGAACCATCGTAGGTTTTTAACTCCCAGTTCGTGAGCAATGTCGAAAATCTGATTCGCAATAATATCTCCATTACGAAAATGATGATGTGTTGAAATCGTAATACCATCCCTTAAACCGGCTTTAATTAGAGCATCTTTCAAAGACTTTATTTGCTTATTTCCATCTTCGGGATAATCAGCACATGTGGCAATTTTTGGCCCGTAGCGTCGCCCAGATGGCCGATGTTTTCCAACCCCTTTAAACGGGATATGTTCTTCACCATTTATTATGGTAGGCACCATTCTTCCGGCTGCATTTTTTACAAGTTTGTCGTATTTTTTTTTCATCTTATTATCAGTCGTTTGGATTATTGATCCAGTCTTTACTAAGTTTTCCTGTATTTATTGCCAACGTAATTGTGTTTTGTGCACGCTTAACTACGGGTGCATCAATCATTTTCGTGCCAAGCGAAACCACCCCAAGTCCTTTATCATTAGCATCCCTGAACGCCAAAACAATTTTTTTTGCCTTTTCAATTTCTGCTTCTTCTGGTGCAAAATTCTCATGAATAACAGCTATTTGCCTGGGGTGAATGCAACCCATCCCATCAAAACCTAACCCTTTTGAAGCACGAACATTGATTGCAAGTGCTTCCATATCACTTACATCAGAAAAAACTGAATCTATTGCCTGAATTCCTGCAGCTTTTGCTGCTGTTACAACCATACTTCTGGCAAAGAAAGATTCGTTTCCGGCAGCAGTCCTTCTTGTTCCAATGTCAGCGGTATAATCTTCAAGACCAATTGCCACAGCAGCTACATTATCAGCGGCATTAACAATTTCATATGCATTCATAACACCTTTGGCACTTTCGATTATTGGCATTAGCCATACGTCATTATTGATGCCGAACTGTTTTTTAAGCTCATTAATTTTAATATTTACCTGATGTAAGCAATCAGCACTTTCACACTTTGGTACAAGAATAAGGTTTGCATAATGCGGTATCAAAAAATCAAGGTCGTTTAAACCTAACGGTATTTGATTTATCCTAACCATCCGCTCAACGCCATAAAAGTTAAGGCTGCGAAGTGCATTTCTGACGAGGAACCGGGCTTCAAATTTTTTAACAGGTGCAACAGCATCCTCCAAGTCAAGAATCAATCCGTTGGGTTTATGAATACCGGCATTTATCATTAGTTTTGGACTGTTTCCGGGTAAATAAAGACGTGAGAATCGGAATTGATCTTTTTTTGATGAATTTTGATTTTCAATTAATATAGGCAGTATAAACTCTTTTTCAGTTTCAATAACTTTCTTTATAGATGCCTCAATACGGGCTGCCAGCACAAACTCAACTGCTCCACTATCTTCGATGGTAAGTTTTGCATTTTTGATATCAAAAAATGACAGCATCTCATTGGCAAGTTTAATTATTGAGTTTCCGTAAAACGCCTTTACTCTGCTAGTAAGCTCAATTTGTAAACCTCCTTCTTTAGCTAATTCAAATTGCGATCTGCAATCCGATTTAACATCATTGCCATGATTACCGGCTATACCTAATTTTTCCATATAATTATTTTTGGAATTTAAAGCTCGCAAATGTACTTAGAAAGTAATTTGTGTACAATTTGTTTTTGTTTTTTTCTAAAGAAATTTAGGCAGGTTCAAAAAAAAAAGAGGCCGTCATTACAACAGCCTCTCTCTATTTTATTTTGTATCTTATTTACTTAAAATGGGGATTGATAAATACTATCAGCGTCTCTGTATCCTGCATTGTCTTCATACCAATCTGGGTAGTCGGTTCCAGAGGATTCAGCCCATTGCTGAAACTTTAGATAAGCTGTTAATATATCTACTTTTTCATAAGGCCACTCAAATGAGGTTGGTATCTCAATAACCCAAGGCAGGTTTGTTGCCGAAACGTAGTATCTACCTGTAGCAGGGTCTGAGTCATCTTTTTGTTGTCCGAAGTAAGCTGCATTAACAAGTTCAGTTGGGGCGTGGTCAATTTTATGAATTTCTTTACCCCGCTCTTGTCCTACAAAAATAAATGGATTATAAGGTGGCGTACCAATCGAAGTTTGATGTGATGTAAATTCCATATGAACTGTTATCGTATCTATAACCATGGTTGTTCCGTTTGCATATGTATTAACTGATGAAGCGCCAAGATAGCTGTTAATTGCATCAAAAACAATCAATACGGCTTTGCTTACAGGGCCGTCTTCAATTCCACTTGCTAAATAAGTAACCGCAGTACCGTCAATTTCTATACCTGTAACGCTTGAAACTGCCGAAGTTGGTACATCAAACTCTACTCCAAAGCCATTATTCAGGCCTGCTCCTACAGCTGCTATATGAAACTGGCCATAAATTTCAACTACTTTATTTTGAGCATCTTTTACTATCTTATAGTTTGTTTGCATTACTAAATCATTAAAATCGTAATCGCCATAAGCTGTCCAGAGGTCTTCAAAGGCAATGCTCGTAAAATCGGTTTCATTTGGATAATAATCATTGGAGCATCTGTTGGGGTCATATGGATAAGCATCCTGATCGTCGGGGCAACCATCATTATCTGAATCCTGGATTGGCGGTGTTCCGGCACCAGGGTTACAGCTGGTTGTTGGAACAAAGCATGAACAATCGAAGGTTACATTAGGGCCAACTGTGGCGTCACCGTCAGTGATATCACCTGCCTGATTAGGAGTAGCATCGCATAAATCCATATATCCGGTTATAACACCATCATCATCTATAAACATATCATTTGATATATCAATTCGTGCACATGATTGAATAGGTCCGTTTAAATCACCATCTACCGTCAGATTGACAGTAGATATCAAGCTTTCGGCTCCCATATTTACTATTCCATCATTGGTAAAGATTGTATTCTGAGATACATCTACATATGCATAAACATTATTATTGAATGTCTGACTCACAGTAAAATTACCAGAAACGGTCATACTACACTCGTTTGTAAACACACAACCACCATCATTATTATTTGTAAAGTGCCCGGTAATTGAGAGAAATCCAGTGTTGTAAACTACATCTTTATTAGTAAAGTTACCGGATACTGTCATTGTTCCGTCATTATAAAAATCTTCAGTTTCGTTGTCAATTTTACCAACAATACTTAGTGTTCCCTGATTTTCAAAATTAAAATTCTTAATTTTTGTATCATCATCTATAGCAGTAGTGCCAAAATTTATAAAATTGGTAAGGTCTTTGTCTATGTCACCGTCTTCTAAATTAAGAACACCACCCGAGCTGATAATAAAATCACCACCACCACCGTCTGCATCTACCTCTTCAAGGTTAAGGGTGCCACAAACAATAAGAGTCCCTCCTTTAAATTTTACTTTGTCGGTGAATGTAACAGTAGTTCCTGCAGCAATACAATATGTAATACCAGCATCAAGCTCTTTCTGTTGATAAGTGCCGGCGGGAATTGTTTGGTCGCATGTCCCACAGCCGGGATCAGTGAAAAGTGTTCGGGTCGACTTAAACCCAGCCGACATATAAACTCCGTTGGTAAAAGTATAATATATACTGCTGCCGGTGGCGTCAACCACAACAGTTTCAATAACATTGTTGATGTCTTGGTTAGTGATGTATAGTTCGGTTACATACGATGGAATTTTGATAATTGTTTTGAAAGTAAGGTAAGGATTAGTAATTCCTGAAATAATCAATTTTCCACCTTTCTCAGGGTCTCCCTGATATATTCCAAATTTATGCGTTGGTTCCTTAGGATTAGTACTCGCGATTTCGAGTTTAACGTCGAGCTCTTTTGTTGTTGAGAACTTGAAATTTGGGTCAATTTGTAGCTCAGTAAACTCAGTTTTACCGGAAGGATTTGCAGGGTCAAAATTCCTACATCCATAATTTCCAATTAATGCAATTATAATAATTGTAAAAACCAGAGGCTTAAAATTTAAGATATAAAATGTTTTCATCGTAGTAGATTTTAATGATCTAAAATGAAAGGACAATAATCATGCAAAGATACGTAATTATTTGATAAATAGAAAGTAAGTCTTATAACTATTTACATTTAATTTCCCGTTATGGTAATTTCTTTTCATAATTAGTTTTTTTGTGTGTGTAATAATCCAATTAGCTCCTGAAGTTAGTTGAACTTTATTATTAATTTCGCATGTCGGCTTTGGATATTTAACTTTCTCTCTACTTGCATTAAGAAATATGTTCGGAGCCGACATTTATATCAATTAATATATGACCACAAGTAAACTATATCCATATTTTTTAGTCTCCATTCAGCTCATTTGTTTGATATTTATTGCAATTTCAGGTCCCATTATATCAAATAATGCTGAAGGGCTGTTGATAGAATGCACAGGAATATTTATTGCATTACGCGCCATTTATGTTGTAAAAATTAAAAACGTAAATATTACTCCGACAGTAAAGCAGAATAGTGAATTAATTACCACCGGCCCATATAGAATAATCAGACACCCAATGTACATTGCCCAGTTAGTAGCTGTACTACCACTTATTATAGATTATTTTTCGTGGTATAGGCTTACCGCAATGCTTATTTTGATAGTGATTTTGCTCGTAAAAATAGAATATGAAGAAAAGCAGTTATCAGCTCATTTTACAGAATATTCCTTATACAAAGAGAAAACAAAAAAAATGATTCCATTCGTTTATTAGTTGATATCATCATCCTCCGCTAATCATATGTAGAATTTGTACATTATCACCATCTCTTACTTCTGTTACATTATATTGTGATTTTTTAATAAGTTTACCGTTTACTTTAATAACTAACATTCTAAAGCTGTACTTTTTATGCTTAAGAATTGCTGATATAGTAAGTGCGGTAGCTTCAAAAGATTCGGGTTTGTTATTTAAAGTAATGTTCATTTTACGAATTTTTTAGTAGTATTTCCAGTACCGTATTTGCTTGCATGTTTGCGACAATACCAACTCGTGGAGCCAGGGGAGGATGGTCTTCCGTTGTTTCTTTTCCTTCATCACCACAAATAAACAAATTATCTATTTGTCTGCTGTGAATTGAATTATTATCTCCCCATCCAGCTACTCCCAAACCAACCACTAAAGGAGTTTGAGGTAAGTTTTCACTAATCGATTCAATAATCATCTGCTTCATCTCTGCTTTATCAAAAGCTTCAACAATTACATCGCACGTTTTAAAAATATCAATAATATTTTTTGAATCAAGCTTAACATCGTGATCTTCAACTTTCACATTTGGATTAATTAATCGAATGTTTTCTAGTAGGCTACTTACTTTTTTTTGTCCAATCTGCTTATGAAAAAAATATTGCCGATTTAAATTGCCCTCCTCAATAATATCAAAATCTGCAATTATTAGTTTGCCAATTCCCACCCTGGCCAAGGCTACAGCACAATTAGACCCTAGTCCACCACAACCGGCAATTCCAACGGTACTATTTTTAAGCTTTTCTTTTATCTGATTAAAGTTCATGTTGTTTGTTTAAAAGTTTGATTTTAGAGATTTTATAAAGAGAATAAGGGTACACGTGTGGTTCATACACTGCCCATTTCCCTTTTGCCAAAACATCCTGTATTTACCTTATATCCATAAATTTATCCCCTTATCCCCTATCCCCTTATCCCCTATCCCCTTATACCCTATACCCTTATACCCTATACCCTTATATCCTATCCCCTTATCCCCAAATCCCCTGCTTCTTCTTTTCGCAAATCTAAAAAAACTTTACCGAATTAAGACTGATTATAAATATCGATATGCTACTATTTGCATAACTGATTAATGCTGATTTTAGATATATTATGATTTAAATTTTATAATTTTGCCCATCACATTACTAAAAATTTGAAATAAAAAAAGCCTGATTATGAGTATCGAAGAAATTAAAAATCAACACAAATTGTTAACCAGATGGGATTATGAAATTACACCTATCGACAAAGGTTACGCAGATAGAACGCTCTATATTAACGTTTCTGATAACGTTGTAAAGTCGAAGGATGTTCCTCTTTTGATGAAAGAAAAATTTATTGGAGGAAAAGGATATGGTTTAAAATACTTATGGGATGCTACTAAACCTGATACTAGTTGGAATGACCCCGAGAATGAAATCATAATTTCAGGTGGGCCAATTTGTGGAATCACTCAGTATTCAGGAACAGGAAAATCGTTAGTAGTTACTATTTCGCCCCAAACAAATTCGGTAATGGATAGTAATGTTGGTGGATTCTTCGGGCCATTTTTAAAATTCTCAGGTTTTGATGCAATCGAAATTCAGGGTAAAGCGGAGAATGATGTTATCATTTTTATTGACGGAGTTAACGGTAAAATTGAGATTTTTGAAGCCCCCGGCGAAGCCACCAACAGCCATGTGCTTGCTGAGCAGCTAACCGAAATGTATGCTGATGATGATAAAGACAAAAAAAATATCGCTGTTGTTTCAACAGGAAAGGCAGCCGAACATTCTTTAATAGGTATGCTTAACTTTAGTTTTTACGATTCAAAGCGTAAACAGGTAAGATTAAAACAAGCAGGTCGGGGTGGTATCGGAACAGTTTTCAGGGATAAAAAAATTAAAGCACTGATTTGTAAAATTCCGGGCGTTAAAGGAAACCTGAATAATGTTGTTGATTTAAAGGCAATAATGGAAAGGGGTAAAACATTTAACAAAGAAATGCGTGAGCTTGATGATGATCAGGCTGAAATGAGAACAAAAGGAACTGCGCATCTCGTTGAGATTATGGACGATTATGACCTTCTTCCAACCAACAATTATAAATTTGGGAGTCATCCCGATACAAAAAATATTGATTCAGAAGAATGGAAACGCAGATTTACGCAAGGTATTCCTGACGGATGCTGGATTGGCTGTAATATGTCGTGTTCAAAAGGCATTGATAACTATGAACTGAGAACAGGTCCATATGTCGGACAAAAAGTTATTGTTGACGGCCCGGAATACGAAAACGCTGGTGGGTTAGGTTCAAACTGCGGCATTTTTAATCCTGATTACATTATCGAAGCAAACTTTTATTGCGACACATATGGCATCTGTACAATCTCATGGGGAACCCTAATGGCATTTGCAATGGAGTGTTTCGAAAATGGCATTCTTAATGAAGAACGAACAGGAGGGTTAAAACTGAACTTCGGAAATTCCGATTCGGCAATGGAAGCAATGCATCAACTTGCCCGTGGAGAGGGTTTTGGTTTGATAGCCGGAATGGGTGTTCGTAAGATGAAAGAAATGTTTATTGAAAAAGGATGGGGCGATGCTGCTTTCTTACAGGATATTGCAATGGAAAATAAAGGCCTTGAATATTCTGAATATATCTCCAAAGAATCGTTAGCTCAGCAGGGTGGTTTCGCTATGACTAACAAAGGGCCACAACACGATGAAGCCTGGCTTATTTTTATGGATATGGTTAACAATCAAATCCCTACTTTTGAAGATAAGGCTGAGGCATTGCACTATTTCCCGATGTTCCGCACCTGGTTCGGTTTGATGGGTTTATGTAAACTACCGTGGAATGATGTTGAGCCAGAAAACAATGCCGAAACCGATGAGCCTGCAAAAGTTCCTGAGCATGTTGACAATTATGTTACTATCTATAATGCAGTTACAGGTGGCAATATCGATAAACAGGAAATGATTCGTCAGTCGGAAAGGGTTTACAACTATCAACGAATTTTCAACCTAAGAAGAGGTTATGGCGTTAGAAAATATGATGCTCAGCCATATAGAGCAGCCGGCCCTGTTACTATTGAAGAATATGAATCGAGAGCAGAGCGGTATGATAAGCAGATGAAAGAACTTATTGGTATTGATCCCGAAGGAAAAACCACTGAAGAAAAACGCGACATTGTTCGTAAATATCGTGAAGATCAATATGAAAAATTGTTGGATGCCGTTTATTTCAGAAGGGGATGGACTAAAAATGGTGTTCCGAAAATCTCACATTTAAGAAATTTAGGTATGGAACTACCAGAGTTAATTGAAATGGTTGGGCCACATCAGGAGGACTAACCAGAGGGCCATCCTGGAATATAATTAAGCAATTTTAAAAAGAAGCGTTCTATGAATATTCAGAGGATGCTTTTTTCATAATGTTGAAACATTTTCGATATTAAAAAAAACTAAATTTAAAGTAAGAGTTGATGAATCAAATTCATATAAATGCGTTTATGAATAGGATTTAGAGATCGTGATTTTATAAAATCAAAAATAATCAGGATTTTATTTTACATTATAATTTCATTTTTTACTTTTGCAGTCGATAGGTATTTTTACGCATATCGATCACAGAGAAATAATATGAAGCCGCCAAGAAGTTCGAGGAATGATGTTTTTTTAAGATACAAACTATGGTTATCAGCAGTTTCGGGAGAGGGAATTATTGGTGAAGGACAATACTTATTACTCCGAATGGTTGAAGAAAAGGGCTCTTTAAAAGCAGCTGCTGACGAATTAGGTACCAGCTATAGAAAAGCATGGGGTGACATAAAAAATGCTGAAGAATTATTAGGCTATGAACTTACTGACAAACACAGGGGCGGAAAAGATGGTGGCAAATCAGTACTAACTAATAAAGCAAAGAATCTTCTTGAAGCGTATGATGCGCTGCATAAAAAAATGGATATTGCCATAGAAGATGCGTATGATGATTTTAAGGAACAGATTAAATAATTATAGCCACACTTGCCTACGGCAGGAAGGATTCATAGATTATTATGAGGTTACTGATAGGTATAGACGACACAGATAACAAGGATAGCAGAGGTACAGGCTACAACTCCAGGCAACTGGCTACTGCCATTGAAGCTAAGAGATTTGGCAAAGTTCATGGAATTACAAGGCATCAATTGTTTGTACATCCCGACATACCTTATACTTCACAGAACAGTTCTGCATGTCTTGAAATAACGGGTGAGAATTATAATGAGATTATAGAGTTTTGCAGGAATTTTATGCTAAATATTGGAGCCGTTGGCTCAGATGTAGGTATTTGCATAGTTGAAAAGGAAAAAGTATCGGAAGAAATTATCAAATGGGGAGTTGATGCAAAATCAATTGTGTTAAAAATGGACGACGCAGTTGTGAAGGCAGAAAGTAATGATATTTATCTTGAAGGGTTGACAGGTACAAAAATTGGAATAATCGGGGCTTTGGCAGCAGTTGGATTAAGAGCTAGTGGCAATGATGGAAGGTTTATTTGGCTGAACTCAAAAATAAACTTACGTGATATTGAGCATGGCATCAGCACAATTGAAGATTTAATCAATCACGCAGGAATCGATTTAGTTCAATCAGTAGAGGATGAAATTGTTAGCTCAAAGGAAAAAGTGTATTTAAACGAATGGGCACGACCTGTTCTTCAAAATAACAGATCAGTTTTATTAATTGAAAAAATAACAAATAATAATGGTTATGAATGGAAATGTGCAGCAAAAGAACTTGTTAAAAGAGTTTCTAACTAATCGTACACTGGCAGGTGTGCTGGAAATAATTTTACTCATGTTGGCAGGTGCGTTAGCAATTGTGCTTCATGCTCGATTACGGACTCCTATTAATATTCCGGGTCATCACGGCATTGAATTTATGGCAATTATTGTGGCTGCCCGGCTAAGCTCGGGAATGAAGTGGGCTTCGAGCATTTCTGCTTTTGGCATTGGAGTTTTCATCCTCTTTCCTGTCCTTGGTTTTAACTACCCGATGATGGGATTTAATTATATGCTTCCGTGCTTTTTTGTGGATATCGCCTATAATTATTTTAAAAATGTAAAATACAGAAATCTTATACTTTCACTGGCAGCAGGCATAGGCTATATGCTGATTCCCATAAGCCGTATAATTACATCTGTTTCAACAGGATTCCCATATTCAACCTTCCTGAAACATGGATTTGCAACACCAGTGGTAACATTTTTACTTTTTGGATTTTTGGGAGGACTTCTTGGAACAGGTATTTATTTATTTGGCCGTAATTTGTTAAAAAAAACATAAAAATATAGAAGCGGTCTCTTAATTTGAGAAATCGCTTTTTATTTGCATTTCGTTATGCATAATTTAACATATCGTTTAAAATGAAAATATATTTATCTCTTGATTTTTTAGTACACACACTTATTAGTTACCCTAAAATGTTTAGTAATTATGTTGAGCAGGTTTAAAATAATATTAGTTATTGCGATAAGCGCGATATCATATATGTCCGCTTTCGGGCAAGGTAATTTTATCCACGACACAGTTAATATTTCTGAAGTTGTTGTTTCGGCAAACAGAAACCTCAGATTTGTTGAAGATGTTCCGGGTATGGTTACAATAATAGATTCAAAAACAATTGAAGAGTTGCCCGTTCAAAATGTTGACGAAATTTTACAATGGGTTTCAAATGTTTATGTGAACCGCAGTTGGGGAATTTTTTCTCAAAACGCCAGCGTAACAATGCGCGGACTTGATGCCAGTTCAAGGGTGCTGGTTCTTATTGATGGTGTTCCTTTGAATAAAAGCGCAGGTGGTTCGGTTAATTGGCACCTTATATCAGTGAATTCAATCGATAGAATAGAAGTGATTAAGGGTCCTGCTTCTGCTATTTATGGCAATAATGCTTTGGCAGGGGTTATTAGTATCATTACAAAAAACCCGACTAAACCTTTTCAGGGAAACATTGGATTGCTTGCAAGTTTATATAATACTTTTGGCGGAGAATTTAATTTGTCGGGAAATAATGTTAAAAACGAAAAAGGACTTATCTGGAGTGTGAATTCATTCTACAGGCAGGGCGACGGATATATACTTGAACCTGTTGAAACCCGCGACTCAACTGATGTAGCAGCATCTTTACGGGAATATAATATCGCAGCAAAACTTGGTTACAGCTTTAACAAAAATCATAAGGTGGAGATTAGTGCCCATTTGTATGATGATCACAGGGGGCAGGGAAGAAAGGTTTACGAGGAGTATGGTGATTATATGTCAGTAAACACTACCTTTTTGAGAGCTGATTATCAAGGAGTATTCAAAAAAACATTACTAAATATTAATACTTTTTATCAGCTTGAAAACGAATTTAAGCAATCTGAATCAATAAGCTCAAAAAATGGTAAATATCAATTAAGCGATCGCGATTCTCATAAAAATGATTATGGATTATGGATAAATGCAACAACATATATTTCAGATAGAAATATTCTGACTTACGGTATCGACCTTAAACAGGGGATCGCTGATGTAAAAAATATTTATCATACATCAACTGATGTATTGATTTATTCAGGTATCCTTGATTTTTTCGGGATTTTTATTCAGGATGATTGGAAATTTCTAGGTGATAAACTAATTGCCGTGGTTGGTGCACGAATGGATTTTTCAAGCTTCAATAAGGGGCAGTTAATTGTTGAAAACCCAACTTCTGTCACAGGTTTTGTAACTCCTTTTGATGAACATTTTATTAATTCGAGTTGGAGTGCTTTTAGTCCGAAACTTGCTGTTAAATATAATTTCAATAGTTCGTACTCAGCTTACATATCTTACTCAAAAGGTATGATGCCGCCAAAGCTCGACGACCTTAGTAAATCGGGAGTTATTCGAAAGGGTTTTAAACTTGCTAATCCTGAGCTTGGACCTGAATTTATTACAAATTATGAATTAGGTGCCACACTCAAATTTTTTAATAAACTTGTTGTCGAACCAGCGTTTTATTATTCGTTGGGTAAAGACTTCCAGTATTTTGTAGGTACCGGCGATTCGGTTGATACAGGAGGTGGTAAACTTCAACCTGTATATCAGCGACAAAATATTGCCGGTGTTGAAATTATTGGAGCCGAAATATCAGCTAAATATCAGCTGCTTAAAAATTTAACCCTTATTGTTAATTATAGCTTCAATAATTCAACAATTAACGATTTTGATAAACATCAAACAGATAATAAAGACCTAATTGGAAAATATCTGATCGAAGTCCCCAAACATATGGCCTACCTGGGTGTAGGATGGAAAAACAAGTATTTTAACACAACTGCTTCATATAATTACATTAGCAGCCAGTGGTACGACGACGAAAACACTATTTTAATCAGCTCGTATGATATAATCGATTTGCATATTTCGCGTGAATTTATGAACAGATACCATGTTTCGTTAACTGTTCAAAATATACTCGATAATCAATATATTGATCGAAAAGGATATCTGTCGCCCGGAAGGTTTTTTACAGGAGAGGTTAAATTTAAATTCTAAAAAGTAAATTATGATAAAGTTTGAAGAAGCCCTTGATGTTGTTCTGAAATCTGTACAATTCACTCT
>JACNJS010000015.1:0-1675 GCA_014382445.1 Bacteroidota bacterium | reverse complement strand
GCAGGAGCGATCCCTAATTATATAGGAATTGCAGAAGATTCGGAAGAAGTAACTTTTGCTATAATTTCAAAGGCCATGAAGGAAAATGACATAGTTCTTTTAACAGGAGGTGTTTCGATGGGCGACTTTGATTTTGTGCCGGAAATTATGATAAAAGCAGGTGTGGATATTAAATTCAGATCGATAGCAGTACAACCCGGTAAACCCACTATATTTGGCACTTTCAAAACGAACAGGTTTATATTTGGACTGCCCGGAAACCCTGTTTCATCTTATACTCAATTTGAATTACTGGTTAAGCAGTTAATTTTGAAATTGATGGGTTGTGAAGAACTGTATTCCATTCTGAGGCTTCCGATGGGAGCTGAGTATACAAGGAAAAAATCAGAAAGGAAATCGTTTATACCTGTTAATATTTCTGATGGAAAAGTTTATCCGCTTGAATACCACGGTTCAGCGCATATTAATTCATATGTAGGTGCTAACGGAATAACCTCAATTGATATTGGAAGGGAAAAATTAGAAATAGGAGATTTGGTTGATGTACGACAAATTTAAAAGGAAAATAAACTATTTGAGGATTTCAATTACTGACCGATGTAATTTGAGATGCACCTATTGTATGCCCGAAGAAGGTATTCAACTTATGGAGCATTCCGATATTATTTCTTTTGAAGAAATAGTTGATGTTGTAAAAATAAGCGTTGGTTTAGGAATCGATAAGGTTAGAATAACGGGAGGTGAACCCTTAGTGAGAAAAGGAATTGTTGACCTGGTGGCAATGATTACCAAAATTCCGGGAATAGTTGATTTCGGGTTAACAACAAATGGCATCCTGCTTAAGAAATATGCTAAAGGACTTAAAGAAGCAGGTTTACACAGGGTAAATGTAAGTCTTGATACACTTAATCCTCAAAGATATAATCAAATCACAAGGCTCGGTAAAATTGAAGATGTGCTTCAGGGAATTGCAGAAGCGCAAAAAGTTGGTTTAACTCCTGTTAAGATAAACTGTGTTATAAAAAAATCATCACAGGAACCTGATGCAATTGAGGTAGCAGAATACTGTAGAAAGAATAATTTTCAAATCCGCTTTATTCATCAAATGGAATTAAGTATGGGACATTTCACGGTTGTTGAAGGAGGTGATGGTGGAGATTGTAGTATCTGTAATCGAATACGTTTAACAGCCAATGGCAATATAAAGCCATGTTTGTTTAATAACCTGGAATATAATATTAGAGACATAGGTATTGAAGAAGCTATCGCAAAAGCACTAAAGCATAAACCGAGCTGTGGAAGTAAAAATACTAATGGAACATTTTATAATATTGGAGGGTAATAAAGTGATTAAGTGAACTAAATTTTGGAGTACTTAAAGTTGAGTCCGCTCCGAAAAATCAAACAAGACGTCATTGCGAGGGCAAAGCTCGAAGCAATCTGTTGATTTTCAATACCGAAAGATTGCTTCGCTCCGCTCGCAATGACGATATATCACTTTTCGGAGTAGGCTCAAAGTTAAAACTTGTATATATTTTAAGGATTAGCTCAATGAACTTTTTGAAATATACTACAGAAAAATATTATTAAGGTGCAGAGCACCGTAATATGTTTATATAGATTAATTAACTTAAAATATGAAAAAACTAAGTCATACTAATCAGGATGGAAAGGC
>JACNJS010000087.1 GCA_014382445.1 Bacteroidota bacterium | reverse complement strand
AAAGATATTCTAAGCCCCGCCTCCCGATATATATCAGGATCGCGGGGCTTTTTTTGCCTTTTTAATTAATTCCTTTCCTTTATTGTAAATTATTCGCACACAATTGTACCAGACTATAATATTGAGTACCCGGATACCCGTCCATAATAATGTGTCTGGACAAAAAAAAATGTTTCCAACAAATTAACAAAAAATAATTATTATTATCAATTGTTAAAAAGTTGAAACCCCCAAGCAATTAGCAAAATTACACACAGAATCGATACTAAAAGAATTTTTAATCTAAGAAAATAGCTTAAATAGAGTATTGGAGATAGTAATAAATTCGCTAATGTATCCTGGTTTGTCACTACAAATCTGGGCAAAACGTTAAAAATTAATACTTGTTTATTATTTTTTTTAATATTATTAATTCAATTTAAAGAAAAGCTGTAAATTGTGCGTTTTAAAATGTGAATCCATCATTATGTGCATAATAAAGTTATAAAGTATGAAACGAAAAAAATTACCTTTAGGCTTAGCGTTGATTTCCATAGTATTAGGAGGGATATTTGTAGGCTTTTCTAACAACTTCAGCGAATCAAAATACTTTCCACGACTTACTCCTGGTGAGTCGCTGGTAAATGGAATTGAACCATCTGTAGAGTATCTTGCACTTATTCGTAATAACCAAACTACTGGTGTAATAGCTCCTGAATATCTTAACAGAGTTCAAAATCAATTAAAAGACTTTGATAATTCACGTTCTTTTGTTGATTTATCATGGAGGCAATTAGGTCCGGATAATTTTGGCGGCAGAACACGAGCCATTATGTTCGATAACCAGGATGCGGAAGCCAAAACTCTTTATGCGGCTGGTGTTTCTGGCGGTATCTGGAAATCTGACAACCTTGGTATCAGTTGGCAAAAAATTAATAGTGAAAGTTACAATTTAAATGTTTCATGCATGAAACAGGATGCCAGCGGGACTATTTATGCCGGAACCGGAGAAAGCTTTGGTGCACAAACTTTCTCAGGTCTTAGTGAAATGGGCTATACCGGAGGATTCATGGGACAAGGTATCTTCAAATCAACCGATGGTGATAACTTTTCAGTTATTGCATCAACAGTGCCCGAGTTTAATAACGACAATAGTGATTGGGCGTTTGTTAACGAACTGGCTGTTGACCTAAACAATGGAAGATTATATGCTGCAACAAATTTTGGATTAAAATATTCAAATGATGGCGGAGTTTCCTGGGCAGTAGCAAAAGACACCGCAGGAACCGAGTTAAATATGAATTCGGTGGACGTGCAAGTTGCCTCGGATGGCGCAGTTGTTGCCTGCATTGATAATTTCTGCTATATTTCACCTTCAGGAGCAGTAGACGCATTTGTTCCCCGATCAACCGGTGATTCAATTAGCCTACCATCAAGTAATGTAAGCCGAATCGAATTTGCGTTTGCACCATCAGATCCAAACGTATTATATGCCAGCGTAGTAAAAAACAATGGAAATGTTTATAATATGTATCGTTCGGATAATAAGGGCTTGACATGGAGAATTATTCTGCCTGGAACTAATGCCGTTCCTATCTTCAATATATCAACTTCGAACGGCATGGGAGTATATGACAATGCACTTACAGTATACCCAGAAGACCCTGATAAGATATTATTAGGAGGAATTAATGCCTGGGAAGGAAGAAAGATACTTGAAACCGGACTGTTTTCATGGGTAAATATTTCATCACAATTTTACTTACCTGTTTATCATCATACCTATGTTTTCAGACCAGGTTCAAACAATACATTTTTCGTTGGTACTGATGGCGGTGTTGCAATAGGTACTGTTAGTGGTGGTAACTATGTTTTTGAAGAAAGCAACAGAAGCTATTTTACTACACAGTTCTATAATATAGGACCTTCTGGTCTTGAAAATTATGTTGTTGGCGGAGCTCAGGGTAATGGAACAATCCTTATCACAGGCAATGGTAATACAACTAAACAAGGTAGACAAATAGGGGGCGGTAATGGTGGCGCTTGTGTAGTTTCATTAATTAATAAAGATGTATTGGTTGCTAGTGCTTCGGGAGCAAATATGGCAAGGTCAGAAGATGCTGGTGTGAATTACTCAACTCAATTTGTTGGAGGACTTGACCTTGACACCGACTTTTTTAATACACCAATGGCTTTATGGGAAAATTTTAATAACCCTAATAGTCGTGATTCACTTTGGTATCATGCTAAAGTTGAAATTCCCGGCGGTACAAAGATAAAAGTTCGTAGTAATAATAGCGGACAACCTTTCTATTATACAACCCCAATAGATGTAATAATGCAACCAGGAGATTCAATATTAGTTCAGGATGTTGTTTCATCCCGATATTTTATTGCATCATCTGATATTGTGTATATGACAAATGAGCTTCATCTGTTTAACAAAACTCCAGAATGGTTTGAAATATCAAATAATTCCGTGGGTTTTGTTGGGTCTTCACAGTGCATCTCATACTCATCTGATGCAAATCATATATTTGTTGGTACACGTGAAGGAAAGTTATTCAGAATATCAAACTTAGCACTCGCTTATAATTATGATCGTGCAGACGTAAATAGTACTGAATGTATTGTGTCAACTCAGGAAATTCCAATATATATTCCTGGTACAACAGATCCTATTAGTCAAGTTATAACATCTATAGCAATCGATCCTGACAATCCTGCAAATGTGATGATTACACTTGGAAACTATGGAAATGATTATTATGTGCTTTACAGCGATAATGCTCTGGATGAAGTTCCTGTTTTTAATTCACGTCAGGGCAATTTACCACAGATGCCTGTTTATTCTTCTGTAATTGAAATGTCAGATACTGATATAGGAATTGTGGGTACTGAGAACGGAATTTTTGTTACTGAAAATATCCGAGCTGAATCACCTGTGTGGATGCAACAAGATAGTCTGATGGGTAGTGTTCAAGTATTCCAGTTGCAACAGCAAATGGTGTCAAAAACACCGGATGAAGTTATACTAATAAACGGTAATGATACAATCATAATATCATATCCCGGTACTGATAATTATGGAGTAATTTATGCAGCAACTTTTGGAAGAGGATTGTTTCGCTGCAATATATTTGAAAGACCTGTTGGTTTAGAAGAAATTTACGATGATCAATATAGTGAAGTTATGGAATTAAAAATTTACCCTAATCCGGTAATTGACTTTGCTACTATTAAACTCGAAGCCTTCAGCAATTCTAATGCTGATATTTTCGTCTATGATCTTGCCGGACGTAGGGCTTTGTATGTAACGCATGTTGTTAAAAAAGGTATAAATAATATTAATTTAGATTTATCAGGTTTGAAAAGTGGTACTTATGTCATTCAGGTTGTGATAGGTTCAAATATTTATTCACAAAAATTCATTGCTAATTAATTAGATAATAATTATAAATTCTACGAATATGAAAAATATTTATTCAGTTCTTAGTGTGATCTTGATTTTGTTTTCAATATCAGTATTTGGACAGGCGAAAATTTATGCTCCTACCCTTAAAGCACCCGCGAACTCTGCTATTAATCAGATGACCAACGCAGTTCTCGACTGGGATGCTGTAACCGGTTTAACGCTCGAAATTACTTACGAGGCTCAAATTGCGACTAATCCACAGTTTATAGATGCAGTTACTTTTCCTCGTACAGAAGTAACAGCCAAAACAATGAGTAACTTGTTATTTGGGGGGACATATTATTGGCGGGTTAGGGCATACGATGAAGAAATATTTTCTGCATGGTCTGAAACATGGTCGTTTACTGTAGTTTGGTCTGTAACTATGAATAAACCCAATGATGGCGCAATGGTATATGCTAATCCGAACATAAGCTGGTACCAATTAACTGGCGTTACAGGGTATCAATTGGAGGTTGACACTGTTTACGCCTGGAATTTTGATGAATCGGGTGTAACCGATGATATTTATGCAACTTACATTGTTAACAACAATAATATGTGGGCTGTTGGTGTCGATGGCTTAGTGCTTTTTAATGACGGTAATGGTTGGTCAAATGTGGATGCCGGAACAACAGAAAATCTTAATGATGTTACATTCCTTGATTCATCGAACGGCTACGTAGTTGGTGATGGCGGAACAGTTTTATTTTATGATGGTGCAACCTGGACAATACTTGATGTAGGAACAACAGAAAATTTATTGGGAGTTAGTTTTGTTAACACTGATAATGGAGTTGTAGTAGGAGAAGAGGGCGAAGTAATTTTATACAATACCGGAGCATGGGAGGCAGCCGTAACAGGTGATAATAATGACCTATATGATGTTGTTATGCTTAACCCCACAAATATTTGGGCCTGCGGGCTCGGGAAAATTGTTGTTAATTACAATGGTGCTGAGTGGTTTGCAAATGAAGTCGGCTCCAGAGATCATTATGCTATTGCTATGATTGATGAAAATAATGGATGGACAGTTACTAAAGGAGGCAAAATAAACCGATGGGATGGGGTAGGTTGGTATGAGGAATCTTCAGGTACTACAAAAAATCTTTACGGGCTCAGTTTTGATGGCATGCACGGGTATGCAGTTGGCGCCAGTGGAACCATACTTATGTTTAATGGAACATGGAATAAAGTTACTTCAGGTATTAGTAAAGATTTACACGGAGTAATGATTGCCGGTGATAACGGACTAATTGCAGGTAATGACGGTATTATAATGCAAAAAGTTGATAATGGGTTCAATAGCCCTTATTTAGCTTCATTTAATATTTCTTCTGGTTTATCAAGTTGGGATTTAAACGAGTTGTTTTTTGGACAAACATTCTATTATCGTATGCGTGCAATTCATGATGCAGATACCTCATTGTGGTCGGGTGTTAAATCGCTTAATACTTATGCATCACCATCACTAAATTCCCCTTCAAATAATGCTACAACCGACTTACTGGTTAAATTTAAGTGGAATGCCTACGGAGGTTCAACAAATTATATTTTTGAGATAGATACAAATGCTAATTTTACACATCCCAGGAACTTTGCCCCGGATGAGGATACTCTTTGGGTTAATGACTTAGTTTTTGGTACAGAATATTTTTGGAGAGTCGCTGCTCAACATGCCTTGGAAATTTCCGATTGGTCGGTTATAAGGACGATAAATACTGTAAATACAATAACTCTTGAACGACCCCTAAATGAAGCTGTTCAAGTTATTTCCTGTCCATTGTATACATGGAAGGAAGTAGCCGGAGCATCGGCATATGAGCTTTGGATTGATGTGGATGAAGCATTTAGTAACCCTCAAATATTTGTTGTTGACGAACCTCATTATCAGTGTCAAACAAATATGGAAAAAAATACTGTTTATTACTGGAAGGTTCGCGGAAAATCAGGTCCATTATTGTCTGGATGGAGTGCTACATGGTGGTTTAAAACTGAGGGATATATTGGAATTGATGAGCAGTTTAACACTGATGCAGTAAATATTTACCCTAATCCCGGGAATGGTGAGTTTAATCTGTATATAAATAGTTTTGTTAATGATGATTATCTAATAAAAGTAATTGATATTAGTGGAAAACTTATTAATGAAACCGAAATTAATTGTCAGATAGGAAATAACAATATACCTTTTGTACTTGATAAATTAAACAAAGGTGCTTACAATCTAACCATAAGTAATGGCAAAAATGTAGTCAGCAAACTGCTGCTGATCAAATAAAACATAACACCAAAATATTTAATATTTGTTAAACCGTTTTCCAAGGGAAATGGATAAATAAAGGGTAGGAAAAAATATTTGATCTGTTTCGTAATACATAATTGTAAGCCCACTTGGTAGTATATCTATTGCTGCACCAATTTCAAGTGCTTTAATTTTTGTGCTTTGAGTTCCGAACTCAAAGTTTAACCCTGCTTTAAGCAGGAGACCCGGATGAATTGTGATTTCGTTAATACCTTTTGAAAAAGGAGCTTTTCCATAAATATCAGTATTGGAATGTTTTGTTGGGTCGTAGCGTTCAGGAATTATCGAAAATGTTTCCCCCGTTCCGGAGATATCTGTAATAATGTACAAATAATATGGTTTAGCAATTCCTACAATTAGTCCACCTCCATAAATAAACCTTAACTCAACGCCACCCCAATATGGTTTTCTGTTTAATAATTTTTTCCAAAAAACTCCGGCTCTTAGAAAGAAGGCATCGTTAGATTTACCATAAACATATCTTTTTGAATTCAATACATAGAGGTTGATCATTTTAACCTGCTTGTATGATTTCATACTAACGAATTCAAACTCAAGCACTCTTGTTTTAAAAATAGACAAACGTTTACCGCTGCGATAATTCAACCCAATTCCAAGGCTATGTAATACTACTCCGTACGATTTCTGCTGATTATAAAGTATTTTATTCTCAAGAGTATCCTGAAATTCAGTATCAAACTGGGCAAAAGAGGAAAAGCTGATGCTAACCAGCAGGAAAAGAAACAATATTTTCTCGAATCTTTTCATTCTTAAATATAGAAATGCCGGAAACCGGTAGCAAAGTGATAAGTTTAATGCCGGAATACTGTGCAAAATTAATATTTGCTTTCTTTTTGATATTTTTGAGTTTCCCCATATGCAGCACATTTATTTGATGATTTGCACGAGCTGGCGAAAACAGCTATCAATGCTAATGCAGAAATGAGGATAATTATTTTTTTCATAACTTTACAACTATAATGGTTTTTGCAATTGACAAAGAAAAGCAGATTTTAAGTAAATAACAAGAATTTTATACTTTTATTGTTTTTAAATGTAAATTAAAGTGAAATGTCGGAAACGAAACCTGAAATTGAAGAGAGCTGGGCAGAAGCATTAAAAGATGAGTTCCGGTCAGAATATTTTAATGATTTAAAGGCATTCTTAAATAAGGAAAAAAAATTATATAACATATACCCAAAAGGTTCTCAAATGTTTACAGCTTTTAATTACACACCATTACCAAGTGTTAAGGCTGTAATATTAGGTCAGGATCCTTATCATGGAATTGGGCAGGCGCATGGCCTTAGCTTCTCAGTGCCAGAGGGAGTGTCATTACCGCCCTCCTTAAAAAATATATTTAAGGAATTGAATGATGACCTCGGCATTCAGGCACCGCTATCTGGCAATTTAGAAAACTGGGCTAAACAAGGTGTCCTACTATTAAATGCCACTTTATCAGTTCGTAAGGGAGAAGCCGGTTCGCATCAGGGTAGGGGATGGGAAGTATTTACCGACCAGGTGATAAAGACAATTTCTGATCTCAGAGCAGGTATTGTTTTTCTTCTTTGGGGCAAATATGCTCAGGATAAAATCGGGCTGATTGATACAAACAAACATTTTATTTTAACAGCACCGCATCCTTCTCCTTTTTCTGTACATAGAGGCTTTTTTGGTTGTAAACATTTTTCAAAAGCAAATAAAATTCTATCAGAAAATGGCCTTGAGCTAATAAATTGGAAGTTGAATGTATAAAAAAATGCCACAAGAGAACTCATGGCATTTTTTTCGATCTGCAAAAAAAAATATTTATTTTTTCGATCCTAAACTTATATCAATACCAAGAGCTACCGCAAAGGTGCTTTTTAGGTATGATTCGTAATACGGTAATGTATTATTGCCCGATCCTTCATACATGTTGTATACAGCTTTATCATAGGATACAAGATAACCACCAAGATTTAATTTAAATGTATCATTTATTTTATAAGCGGCGCCCAACGCTACAGTATTTGTTGTAAGGCTGTAGCTTAGGTTCGACTGATAATGTTGGTTAACACCTGTTTGTGCACGGAGATATCCTGTACTTAACAAAAATTTGTCGTTTACTGAGTATTCAAAGCCAATGCCTAATTCCCAGAAATTTTTATCAATCACCCATGGTTGGTTAGCTTCTTTTGCCCAGCCGGTTTTTTTATCAAAATATGTATGATAAGTAATTGCGATTCGAAGGTCTTCAATTACTTTATAGTCAACACCTACTGATAACATTGCAGGTAAATCAGCATTTATAGTATCTCCATCCGGGAACATTTCAATGGGAGTACCATCAGGGTTCATTCCAATTACAAACCCTTTTCCGGGAGGTACATCATTAACTAAATCCATTTCGGTTTTAAATTCATATTTTAAACCGACATTCAGATCGTTTTCCATAAATGAAAAGTTTGCACCAATAATTGGAGTGATACCGTTTCCTGTTTGAGTGATATCACCATCCTGATCACCCATTAAAGCAGCACCTCCTCTTAGTTCGGCAGCCTGGGTGTTAAGTGCACTTGCAGTTCCATAATATGAACCCTGTGCTTGTGCCAGATTCATTGCAGCAACTTGTTCAGGTGAAAATCCAAACTGAACTAAGCCACCTTGTAAGGTAAGGATTTGTTCCTCGGTAAGAACACCATAAGCAGCTGCTTCATCCCATGTAAGTCCGCCATAACCAAGATCCATAATTGGTTGCATACCAACAGCAGCGCCAGTAGCAACAACGGCATAATTAGTAGCAGTTTCCGAAACACCGATCATAAATGCATCTGCACGCATATCACCTGCAGCAGTTTTAAGCGTAATATTTCTTATATATCCGGTATAAGTGTTCTTTGCCATAATATATCTGGCCCCGGCAAAAATCGAAAAATTATCATTAAAAGCATAACTGATACCGGCTTGTGCTCCCCAGTAAACAGATGATCCCTGAAATTCCATGTCGACTGAGTATCCTGTTACTCCAAACGATGAAAAAGCAGGAACAAGCGAGGCTATCGGTACTTCCATCATTGGTACTCCTCTGTCGAATGTGGCACCGCCACCACCGCCAAGTGGTAAAAAGCCAAATGAAAATACAAATTTACCTGTTTTATAAGCCAGATACACCGAAGGAAATACAGGTGCAGAAACCTTTCCAATATATTCGGCGTCATTTAGATATCTATATGAAGATCGAATAGTTTGCGTTTGAAAGATACTCTGGCTTGATAAAGAAATGTGAAAACCATCACTAAGTTTTGTTAATCCGGCAGGATTATAATATACAGCATCAATTTCAACAGTAGCGCCTCTGGACAACATTCGCGACCACGCAGCGCTTTGATTTGTGTTATGTACTAACCCACCAGCAATTAAGAAATTTGCTGAGAGGAGGATTCCAAGAAATAATAGGGTAAATCTTTTCATTTTTTCAAATTTTAATTAATACTAATTAGCTAAAGTAAAATAATTTTGATAATGCATCAATTTTAAAAATAAATATTTTCTTTTTAATTGGGCAATTTTTGGATGATTATTTGCCAACTAAATTCCTAAAATGTTTAACAAGAACAATTTATATTAATCGGAGTTCGATTCCAATAATTTATTATAATGATTAAAGATATAATTTTAATAGGACCCAAAACTAAATTACCATGTGTAGTCACACGACTCCCACAACTTTCTTTCTTCTACTTCTGTTATATTTGCTGCTTCTTCCGCAGTGTATTTTTCTGAAGTTTTTTTAAGCATGCAATCACAAAAGTCAACTGCATTCATTTCTTCAACACCGTTAGTTTTCATGAACTCCTTACAGTTTTTTGTCCAGGTGGCTTTTTGTTCACTGCTCCATGTGTCGGTCTTCGTGTCGTTGTTACATGCACTTACAAATAATAATAGTCCAAATGATACAAATAATAATCTGATTGTCTTCATGTTAATAGGATTTAATTTTTCTAATGTGATCAATAACAAAATTATTGTTAAAAATCAAAGTTATAAAAATATTTGAGTATTGTAGTATTTTTGTTTTCAGATATGATAATTGTTATACGTTGATAGTTATATTTTATAAGTATAGTTGTAATTAATTATTTGGATATAGCAATGATATTGAATTTCATAGTATTAAATATTCAATAAGTAAATAAATGAGAAAAATAGTATTTGCCACAAATAATAAACATAAGTTGATCGAAATCAGAAGTATAATAAAAGATAAGTTTAAAGTGCTTAGTTTATCAGATATTGGGTTTGATAATGATATACCTGAAACTGGGAATTCGTTTGCTGAAAATGCTTCAATCAAATCTCAAACAATTTACAAGCAATTTAAACTTGATTGCTTTTCGGATGATACCGGACTTGAGATTGATGCGCTGGATGGAAAACCTGGTGTTTATTCTGCAAGATATGCTGGAGAAAAATCCACATATGAAGAAAATGTAAATAAGATATTACTTGTGTTGAAAGGAAATAAAAATCGGAAAGCTGAATTTAGTACAGTAATTTCTTTAATTCTTGATGGAAAAGAGTTTCAGTTTGAGGGGAGGGTTCCCGGACAAATTACAACTGAAAAACGAGGCAAAAGTGGATTTGGTTATGATCCGGTATTTCAACCTGATGGGTTTGATATTACTTTTGCTGAAATGTCAGCCGATACTAAAAACAAAATGAGTCATCGAGGCAAAGCGGTTAAGAAACTCATTGCTTTTTTGAATGAGGAGCTTTAATTAGAATGCTTCTAGTATTTGTACTGTCATTTCTCGACCAGAGGGAGACCTGCCGGCAGCAGGTTGGAATCCTATGTGTAAAGGTTGCTTCCTTAATAGATTTCTCGTCGCAATCCTGATGAAAAATCAGGAAAGTTTACCTCGAAAAGACATGGTGCTTTTAATTAAACATATTTTTAACAACAGTATTAAACAATTCAGCAATGGTTATCCCCATAGCTTCAGCCTGTTTAGGTAAAATACTGGCCTCAGTCATCCCGGGCACCGTATTTATCTCAATAAAATAAAGGTCGGTTTGGCTTAATATATAGTCGATTCGCACTACTCCTTTGCACCCAAGTTTATTATATAGGAGTGCTGAAATTGCTTTTATATCTGTTTCGTGATCTAACGAAAGATTATTTGGGGGTGTAATTTCATCTGCCAAATCTTCCGTGTATTTAGCTTCGTAATCAAAAAAATCATGTTTACTAATAATTTCAGTTAACGGTAGTACTATCAGTTTATTATTCTTCAAAAATAAACCACAAGTTATTTCACGACCAACAATGGTTTCCTCTATTAAAATTCTGTCGTCCTCTTTAAAAGCTTTTTTAATCGCAGAATTAAATTCCTCAGCTGTTTTTACCTTTGAAACCCCAACACTTGACCCACCACGCGCCGGTTTAACAAATACGGGTAATCCTAATGTTTTTATCACATCATCTTTCACAATGTTATCACACGTTACAAATGAAAATGATCTTGCAACATTTATTCCCAGCGATTGAACAAACTTGTTACACATATATTTGTTGAATGTAAGTGCAGATGTATCCATACCGCATGACGTATAAGGGATATTCAATAGATCAAAATAACCCAATAGTTTTCCATCTTCACCCGGTGTACCGTGAATAGCATTAAATACACCATCGAATTTTACAATATGATTATTAATTTTAAGTGTAAAATCATTTTTATCAACAATATGTTTATTATCATTATCATCTTTATAATACCATCTATCCCTCTCAATAACTATAACATACGAGTTATATTGTTTGCTATCAAGATTGTTCTTAACCATTTCAGCGCTTTGTACAGAAATTTGATATTCACCGGAGAATCCTCCGCACACAACAGCAATGTTTTTCATATGTATTAATTAACTGATTAAACGAAAAATGATTTCTGAAAGTACAAATTTAATGTCTTTTTTTTTGATGAAGGAATAAAGTATTAATCATGATGATTAATAATTTTTACCTTTGCCGTAACATACAATAATTTCAATTGATTGTAGTTATGGAACTGTATTCTTTAGTTTATAAAGGATTCAATTAATAAATTGAGATGGGGTTTTTTTATTTTTTAGGGCGGAGAAAATTTTATTTTCATTTTCTAATTGCTATTGGATTGTCGCTATTTCTGTTTTGGGTAGTACTTAAGTCGATGGATATTTTTACACAACATGGCGATGTTTACATTGTCCCTGATTTTTACGGACAAACATTGGAACAATTACACGCCAAGGGTTATGATGCTTATTTTGAGTTTGAAATAATTGATTCGGTATACTTCAAAATGAGGGAAAAGGGAACTGTGGTACTACAAAACCCGCTACCGGGTTCAAAAGTAAAGCAAGGGCGACATGTATATCTGACCATCGTAGCACAATCACCTGAAAAAGTTCTAATGCCCAACCTTAAAAATCTTTCGTTACGACAAGCTCTGGTTACTCTAGAAAGTGCTGGGTTACTTGTTGGCCGCCTTGAGTATATTGAGTATTTTGCACGAAACGCAGTTATTGATCAACTTATTGGGGAAGAGCCTGTTGAAACGGATACTGAGCTTTTGCAGGGAACCTCCATTAACCTTGTATTGGGGAAGGGCGATTATACTGTTATGGTGCCAATGCCTTTTTTAATAGCGTTAAAACAATCGGAAGTTAAACAAAAACTCCATTATAACTCATTAAATGTTGGTCGTGAATATTATTTAGATGATGATGATACTGCTCATGCCAGGGTTTATAAAACCGATCCTGAAGCATTAAGCGAAGATATGCTCTACCTCGGACAACCGGTTAATATTTGGTATCGCTCGGATGAGCTTATCGATTTTAAGGAATACCTGTTGCAGTTTGAACCTGATACAATAACATCAGATCCGGAAGATGTTGAAATTAAACTTGAAGAAGATGAATTTTAAAATATTTTTTGTTTTTATATTTTTGGGAATTAGTACTTTTCTCTATTCTCAGGAAATTGTAACCGGTATTCAGATAAATGAAGCTGTTGTTATAGAAGTAAAAAAAATTGCTCTTGAAAACAGATCATGTAATTGCGATTCTGAAAATCAGGTTGAAACATTACAGCTTCCGTTTTTTGATGATTTTTCAACTTCCAATATATTTCCCAATCAGAATTTGTGGGATGGTAGATCGGTATTTGTGAATAAGGATTTCCCTTATATGCCGGTAAATATTGGTGCTGCCAC
Source organism: Bacteroidota bacterium (assembly GCA_014382445.1). Taxonomy (GTDB): domain Bacteria; phylum Bacteroidota; class Bacteroidia; order Bacteroidales; family F082. The sequence goes on along the minus strand of JACNJS010000087.1, from coordinate 70,300 downwards.
CTTTGATGCAATTGATAGTTCGGGTAATGTTTATAGTACCGGCTCATGGGTTCCGTTTGAAGCCGACATGTTAATAACCCACCCCATCCGACTCGATTCAATATTTACTCCGGTTGCAAGGAAGTTGACCCCGGCCGACTCAGTTTATATTAGCTTTTTTTATCAGCCACAAGGTGTTGGTGATGCCCCTGAATTACAGGATTCTTTAATCTGTGAGTTTTCAAGGTATACAGGTAATTTGGTTTTTTCACATATGGATTCAGTCACAGTTATATCTAATATATATTTGCCAAGTCCTGAAGATACTATCAGACCACTCGACACACTTTGGGCACCGGCTGAAATGGGTTGTAATCCCGAAGTTTTTACTATTTCCTATGTAAATATTGCATGGGGAGATTCGGTCACTGTTGCCTGCGATTCAGTTATTGTTCCTGAAATTGTATGGAATAGAATGTGGTTTTCTGAAGGTTTGAGTCTTGCCGATTTTCAGGAAACATACAACAGGCATATGGTCCAAATAATGATTCCTGTTACAGATACTGCTTATTTTAAAGATAATTTTAGATTCAGGTTTAGAAACTATGCAAGCCTATCAAATGAAAACTACCCTTCATCATGGAGAAGTAACGGTGATCAATGGAATGTTGACTATATTTATTTAAACTACAATCGGTCGGCGGGCGACACAACTTACCGGGCTCTTACATTTTCACAGCGTGCTCCTTCATTTTTAAAGGATTATGAAGTAATGCCATACCGTCAATATAAGTTCTCACCAACATATAATACGCGAACTGCTTTTCATATGTATATTGCCAATCTTAATGATATTGAACATAACACCAAATATTCATACCATGTAAAACAAATTGATGGCGATTTTGGATATGATTATTTTGGAGGTAGCTGTAACCTGAAACCATTCTATGAGGTAGGATTTCAAAATTGTGAAGGATGTGGGTCAGCACACGCTTGTCCGCCAGTTAACTCATTGTTTTCACTGGATGGCAACAGAGATACAACATCGTACCTTATCAAACATTATATAAGTGACTCTTCTGACCAGAATTCAATAGTTGATTCAGCAATATACCGACAGGGATTTTACAATTATTTTGCCTATGATGACGGCACTCCTGAAAAAGGTTGGGGGGTTGATGGTGCTGCCGGTGCGCAAATTGCGTATCAGTTTACATTAAGCATGGCTGATACATTGTGGGGTGTTCAAATGTACTTCAATCGCACTTTAAACGATGCAAACGAATTCTACTTCGACTTATTAATTTGGAGCGACAATAATAATAAGCCGGGTGAAGTTATTTACAGGCTTGAAAATCAGAAGGTAAAATGGGAAGATGGCCTTTATCAGTTTTATCCTTATATGCTCAGCGAACCATTATTGTTAGCAGGAACATTCTATGTTGGATGGGAAAAATATGGTCAGGATAATATGAATATTGGTGTTGACGCGAATAATAATAAGCAGGATAAAATTTTCTATAAAACCGATGATAACTGGTACAATGCATCAACACAGGGAGCGTTGCTGGTTAGGCCAATTGTTGGATCAAATTTAGTACTTTCAATTAATAATCTTTTTACAGAAAGTGATATTCATAAAATCAGAGTTTTCCCCAATCCTACTTCTAATTTCTTTTCAATATCAAATAAAAAAATTGAAAATAACCCGTTTGCTGAATTGAAGATATTTAATGTGTACGGATATGAAGTACATAATCAAACGGGGGTGGGAACATCGATTAACATAAGCCATCTTCCGCCAGGTATTTATATTATAAAGATAGTTAATGAAAGCAGGCCTTATTCAGCAAAATTATTGATTAATCGATGAGTGATAAAGAAAATGTTGAACCTGTTGAAGATAGTTTTGAGTTATACGAACATCATAATATTGTTGTAGACCATGGTCAATCACCTTTAAGGATTGATAAATTTCTTACTAACAAGATTGTTAATGTTTCGAGGAATAAAATCCAGCAGTCGGCTAATGCAGGCGCAATTCGTATTAATGGAATTCCGGTTAAATCAAACTACAAAGTTAAACCACGTGATGAGATATCGATAGTAATGACATACCCGCCGAGGGATGTGGAAATACTACCCGAAGATATTTCACTTAACATTGTATACGAAGATGAAGACCTAATTGTTATTAATAAGCAGGCGGGTTTGGTTGTACATCCCGGTTATGCAAACTATACCGGAACACTGTTAAATGGGCTTGCTCATTATTTTGCCAGCACTCAACAAACGAAAGTTGAAAACGGATTTGGTTACCTTGTTCATCGGATTGATAAGGATACTACTGGTTTACTACTGATTACAAAAAACGAACTTGCCCAAACAAAGCTTGCCAAACAATTTTTCGACCACTCAGTTGATAGGGCGTATGAAGCACTTGTGTGGAGAAATGTGGAAAACGATGAAGGTATAATCGAAGGGCATATTGGCAGAAGCCTTAAAGACCGCCGGGTAATGACGGTGTTTCCGAATGGTGAATACGGCAAAGAAGCAGTGTCACATTACAAGGTGCTAAAACGGTTTGGATATGTTACACATGTTGAATGCAGGTTGGAGACAGGCCGCACTCATCAGATAAGGGCTCATTTTACATATCTCGGGCATCCGCTTTTTAATGACGAACGATATGGTGGAAATGAGATACTAAAGGGTACAACTTTTACTAAATACAAACAATTTGTCCAAAATTGTTTTAAAACAATAAGCCGACAGGCATTGCATGCTAGGTCGTTGGGTTTTATTCATCCCACTACTGGTGAAAAAATGTATTTTGAATCTGACTTGCCCGAAGATATGATTAATGTACTACACAAATGGGACGGGTATGTTGCAAACCGTCCGGATGATGAACAGGGAGATTAAATTAATCCCAAAGCACTATGCTCCTGGATTTGCAAATATGAAAGAGTCAATAGATTATTAATCAATAACCAACTACAACTACGCGGTAAGTATTGTTAATATTTGCAGTGGATATCTTTATAAAATACAATCCTTGTTTTGTTGGTATAATCTCAATAATCGCATAATTATCACCATCTGCTAATTTCCTAAAACCTACTTCTTTACCAATGGAGTTAAAAATTCTTGTATTATCTAAAATATAATCAATATCATCAGTAATCCATTCACCAAATGATATTTTTACCTTACCATCTGATGGGTTTGGTGAAATATTTGGAAGAACTTTTATATAGTCATTTCTCACAAGAGTATCAACTTTGTCAGTTGCTGATACTATTAACCGAACATCATATTCACCTACATTATAATACTTAATACTTCCGGGTTCTTTACTTTCAACATTCTCTGGTGTACCCCCTTCGAAATACCAGCTGTATCCGCTAATGTTACCAAATGATGTGTTTATAAATGAAACTGATTCGCCAACAATAATTGAAGTTTGTTCACCTGAAAATCCTGCGAAAATATTTATTGAATCAAGGTTTGTACCTTCAAGTTTTGTAACACCGGATTCAATTGGGTCTAACCAGCATTTTAGTTGCATTATTGAATCCTGACCGATTGAGTCCCAAGAGTAACTAAACTTGCCATAATAATCAGGGTCATTTAAAAATGTACATGAAGCACTTCCACCTGTTAACGCACCAACCACATAACCTTCCTTACTAAAAATCGGACTCCCCGATGATCCTCCTTCCGTAACACCATGCCCGCTAACAGTTTCAGTCCAGTGGACCATCCAATACTTTCCGGCAGGATCTTCATTTGGATTATTATAATAGGTGGATATCAAAGGAGTTGTATAAGTTGAAATCATCTTTAAATCGCCTTCAGGATGATGAATTGTAACACCCATTGGTGAAGCCAAACCCGTTCTGTCCCAACCATTATAATAAGGCTTATAATTAACAGGTACATTATTGTTTAACCGTAATAACTTGAAGTCAGAACCATGGAATGTCCCATTTGGCGCCCTTGCAATTAATGATGCTCCTGAAAGAGTGTTTAACTCAGGTTCAAACAATGGCTGTTCACAGTTTTCTGATTCAAAATTAAAATAGAACAACCATTGAGCATAATCAGCCGAATCGGACCAATCACCACAATGATTAGCAGTTAAAAAATAAGGAGTGCCATCGTTTTTAGTATTGTTTATTAATGAACCCGTACACCAAAAAGTAAGATCGCTTTGCTTAACCAATATTCTTGCTACACCACCTTTTTCATTTTGCCAGTTTTCGCCTTCAATACAATTAACATGAACTTCACAGCTCCCGGCATCGCCAAAACCATTGGCTTCCCGCATATCGTTTGCAATTAAAACTCCCGCTTCATGTATCGAAAACGGAAGGTTTTTGTAACGTTTATTAGTATTGAATTCAATAATTACCCTATCACCCGAAACAAAATCAGTACACATAAACAGTCCGTTATTTTTATTTGTAAAAGCACCAAGTGTGTTTTTCTTGTGTGGATTGTAAAGAAAAATCTTCTCCCCAATTTGCAAGCCAATGTTATTGAAATATAAATTAATTGCCTCTGCCTCAGGAATAAAAACTTCAAGTCTCCAAACAAACAGGTTATCAGCGTTTTCCCAGTTCCCATTTAATGATAATTCATAATCAAAAGGCAATGTGTACCCTGCCTGTACAGGAGCTTTTTCTTCTATCAGAGTTGTTTTTGGGATTATATTAGGTATTTCAATCGTTGGGATTTCGGTGGTTAACGAAACATTGTAACTAATGGGTATACTCTTAATAGATATTTGCGCAAAACTCTTAAGACATGTCCCTGAAACAATGATTATTAGGAATGAAAGCAAGAGCGTGAAATGTTTCATACAGGTGTTTTTAATTGATCGTATTTAATTCAAAAGATAGGGATACACAAAACAAATTTACGCATATTTGATATACTGCCTAAATGTAAATGAAAAAAGCATGATAAATTTTAAACTTAGCCATATTGAATATTTTAAATTACATTTGGTGAAATTTTTTTAAAAATGATTGTAATAACAGGAGCAGCAGGTTTTATTGGAAGTGTTTTGGTTGAGCGTTTGAACAAGTTAGGTTACAGTAATCTTATTCTTGTGGATGATTTTAGTATTTTGAACAAGAATAGAAATCTTGGTGATAAAGCGTACATAAAAAAAATTCACAGAGATGATTTCTTTCAGTGGTTTGATGACTATTTCTTTAATGTTGACATAGTATTGCATATTGGAGCACGTACTGATACAACTGAGTTTAATTCTGATATTTTTAATATTCTAAATGTTGAATATTCAAAACAAATATGGCATAGGTGTACTGATTACGAAATACCAATGATATATGCTTCTTCTGCAGCAACATACGGTATGGGCGAGCATGGATATAATGACGACCACAGCATTGTTAAGAAATTGAAGCCGTTAAACCCCTATGGTAAATCAAAAAACGAATTCGATAAATGGGCTTTAAAACAAGAAAATGCCCCTCCGTTCTGGGCAGGTTTGAAGTTTTTTAATGTATACGGACCAAATGAATATCATAAAGACAGGATGGCATCGGTAATATTTCATGCATATGAACAGATTCGTGAAACAGGGATTGTTAAGCTTTTTAAATCGCATAATCCTGATTTTCGGGATGGGGAACAACTTCGTGATTTTATTTATGTTAAAGATGTTGCAGATGTGATATTGTTTTTGATGAAGCAAAAACCTGAGTCAGGATTATATAATCTTGGAACTGGTACTGCCCGTACTTTTCTTGATTTGGTAAATGCAACTTTTGCAGCCCTAAAAATGGACCCAAAAATTGAATTTATTGATACACCTATAGATATTCGTGATAAATATCAATATTTCACCGAAGCTAAAATGGATAAATTACGGAGTATTGGCTACGATGTACCAAATACTACTCTCGAAGCAGGTATTGTTGACTATGTAACAAAGTACCTTGTTCGCAGTAAGTATTATTGATTTTTATATCCTGGTCTGTATCTAACCAGTGAATTTTATATTTAAACTCCCAATATCCTAGTATCAACTCAAGTATTAACTATTAAGGAGAGTACTTCGTCATTCTTTCTATCAGTGACGTCTTTGCGATGACGAGGTACGAGGAAGAAGCAATCTCTATACGCCACTTTACAGTTGACTTAACTCTAGTGGTGGAATCCACCACTTTCTTCCTCAGACATTGGAGTAGTTATGCTATGTTTTTTGAAGTACTCAAGACTTCGTTTAATATCTTCTACGAGAAGGTCGCCCAAATCGCGGCTAACGCCATGCCTTACTAATACACGCATAACAACAACATCCGTTAGATTTACGGGAAGTGAATATGCTGGTGCCTGCCAGCCTCTGGTTCTCAGTCTGTCGGAGAGGTCGAACAGAGTAAATCTTGGGTCAACACCATCTTTTAGCTGCCAAAGTAAAGCAGGAATTCCACCTTTTCCATCATAAACTACTTTAAACGGTCCAAGTTTATCAATTTCCTTTCCTATATAAATGGCTGTGTCGTAACAAGCCTGCTGTATTCTTCTGTAACCTTCTCTTCCGAGTCGTATAAAATTATAGTATTGGGCAATTATTTGGCCGGCAGGACGTGAAAAGTTAAGTGCAAAAGTATCCATTTCGCCACCGAGGTAATTTACTTTGAAAATAAGGTCATCAGGCAAATCTTCTTTGTCGCGCCATATACACCAACCTACACCAAGTGGCGATAACCCGAATTTATGCCCAGAAGCATTTATTGATTTAACCCTTGGGAGTCTGAAATCCCAAAGGAGCTCGGGTTCAATAAATGGAGCTAAAAACCCACCACTGGCACCATCAACATGAATAGGAATATCAAAACCTTTGGTTTGTTGCAGTTTATCTAATGCATCAGAAATTTCTTTTACAGGTTCATATTGCCCTGAGTAGGTAACGCCTAGTGTGGGGACAACACCGATAGTGTTTTCATCACAGCGTTTTATTACTTCTTCGGCATTTAAAATTAATCTGCCTTTATCCATTGGAACTTCACGAAGCTCAACATCCCAGTAACGTGCAAATTTATGCCAGCATATTTGAACAGGACCGCAAATCATGTTTGGTTTATCCGTAGGTTTTCCGGCGTTCTTCATTTTTTCGCGCCAACGCCATTTCATAGCCATTCCGCCTAGCATAGCTGCTTCGCTTGAGCCGGTGGTGGAGCATCCAGTTGTGTTTTTTGCATCAGGTGAATTCCATAAATCGGCGAGCATATGCACACATCTACTTTCAATTTCTGCTGTTTGGGGATATTCATCCTTGTCGATCATATTTTTATCCGCCGACTCATCCATTAATTTATAAATCTCGGGCTCTAACCATGTTGAACAAAATGTGGCAAGGTTTTGACGTGAATTCCCGTCCATCATCAACTCATCATGTACTACCTGATACGCATGGTTTGATTTTTGCTCTTTTTGAGGAAATTTAAATTTAGGTAGCTTTATAGAAAGATCTTCTGACGCATATACATCATCAAGCAAATCCTCTCTAATTGTATTTTTTTCATGAAGTGCCATAATTTTAATATTTAATTACTTTTATAACCTAATAATTGTTTTTAACTAAATCATTGATAATATGAATTTTCTATTTCTTTTTATTTGGCCGGAAATAATAGATTAGGTGTGGTAAAATTAATATCACAACAAAACTAATAATTAGTATTGTTTCGTATGAACCAACCTGGGCAGATGTAAGCGAAGAAGGAGGGAAAAAAGAAATAATGAAAGCTCCGATGGTCATTATCAAGCCGAGCAATGGTATTATAGTCCGGCCAAATTTACCTCCAGGAACAATATATTCTCTGTGAACGTTACCATATTTACGACGCAGAACAAAATAAGTGAGAAACAGCAGTATGTACATACTTAAATAAGCAACTACAGTAAGAGCCATTGCTAATAAAAAGGATAAATTTCCTCCTGTACCTCCGAAAGTGAGTATAGCTGCCCAAATTGAAACTACAATACCTTGTACGATAACTAAACTTACAGAAACTCCGTTTTCATTAACTTTTTTAAATCGGGCAGGCAGAATACCATCCATAGCAGTTGTTTGTAAACCTTTAATTGGGCCTGAAACCCACGCAGCCACCTCGCCAAATGCACCAAGAGCCAAAAGAAAAGCCGAAACAGGCAATAACCATTTTAAGTGATAAAGTGTAAGGTAGTGTTCAAAAGCCTGCATAATTCCGGCATTTAATTCTATTTTATCAACAGGTACTACAAACCCAACGCTAAGCGATCCAAAAATATTAAGTACGATTGCTCCGAAAGCCAGTATAATAACGGCTATAGGATAATTCCTTTTAGCGTTATTAAGCTCGTTTACATGTACTGCCGACGCTTCAATGCCAAGATAGGAAAGCATAAAAGCAACTAGAACTACCAGAGTGTTAATGTGCGAAAAGTCAGGAAAAAAAGTATTCCAGTTCATAGTTACTGCAATTGTATTACCCTGTACAACAAATATAATAGCCATTATTATAAGCAAGGCAGCAGGAAGTATTACTCCGGCACTAAACGAAATGCTTGTAAGTTTAGTGATAAAGTTTGTGCCCTTGAGGTTTAAATAGGTTACAAGCCAAAAAAGCGCCATAACAACTAAAAATTTATACAACTGATTGGAATTAATAATGGGAGAATCAAACAAGTAAGATAAGGCTCCAACAATGAAATATAGCATTGTAACAAAACCGATTGTAATTTGAAACCATTGAAAGAATATTGCAACAAAGCCCCAGCGCGAACCGAAAGCTGTGCCAACCCATTTGTATACACCACCAAGCTGCCACCCTTCTCCGGTGGCCATTTCGGCTGAAATTAATGCAGTGGGCAAGAAGAAAAAGATACCTGCCAGTAGTAAATAAAATACCAAAGCAAAACCTGAGGTTGCAAATGCAGGGTAACCGTATACCGTTGCAACCATTGATCCGGTAAGAGCAATAAAACCGCCAATACCAATCATTTTTTTAACGGATGTTTTTTGTTCCATAAACGTATTTTTTTTGGTTTAAATTTTTTTTTGAGAATTATAAACATTGCGATAAAAAGTTCTTCAATTAATAAGCATGAATACTTTATAGTTTATTTCTTAAATTAAATATTTAGTTTGACCGTTTTTTTCTCTCTATTAATGCCATTGATAAAAAGTTGTAAATCATCGGTTTCCCCTGATTAGAGCTTATATCAACTTCTGCATGAAATTGCTCGCCAAAAACCATTCTTCCTGATATTTTTTGTGCTTGTACATATGATGATTTTGCCAGCAGCTCAAACCTGATGAGCGGAAAAACCTCTTCTGCGGTAGCCCAACTGTGTATTTCAACCCCAAAAAACGGATTTGGAATATTTTTAAATATTGGCGATTCTTTAACAATCTCAATAGAATCGGGTTTAATATCAGTTTCAATATCCATAATTGTGTTGTCGAACCAACCGGTGCTATGAGCATATGTATAGCCAAATGCTATTACTTGCAACTGGTGACCGGCACAAATTCCGAGAATTGGTATGTCACTATTTCTTACTATTTCAAATCCTCCATTAAATTCATACATCGGAAGGTTTGGGTAATTTGCATTGTTACCGCTAAATATTATCGCAACAGGCTGTGGGTTTAACCCCTCAACCATGCTTAATGAAACCTCGTAATGCGGTACGGTTACTGTCTCCAAATTAAGATCAAGTCCTTCAACAAATTTTGCAAGTTCGGTAAAAGTAAAACCGTTTAGCTGGTCACCTACAATAAGTACATAATCTTTATCAGGAATATGTGGTGGTTCAGGTATACCGGGTGAATAAAATATTGTAGTGTATACTTGCGGGGCATATCCAAGGTAATTATTAATTATTAATTTTAGATATGCAGTAGTTACAGGAGCGAAGTCTATTATATTTCTGTAAGTATCATTATCTGTAATTTCAGCACCTTCAATTTTAGTCCAGTTTTTACCATCCAGACTATACATCCAATAAAAGTTTGTTAACCATCCTTCTTTCGAATCAGGGTTCGAAAGCATCCATATTCTGCTGATCTCTGCAGGTGCAATTAATTTAAACTCTACCCAATGAATTGAGTCGCCAGGAGGAGGTGGTTCCCAATGAGTTGTATTGCCAATATCGGTAATATCAATAATGTTTTTAGCATTTGCACCGCCTGATACTACAACCGTTTCAGTTTTAACTCGGACAAGGTTCATAAAACTGTCATTGGATTTTGTATCCAGAAAAAATCTTGATGTTGCCCAATTGCTTTCATTACTTTGGGTGTCGATGGCTTTTACCCTCCAGTAATAATATTGTTTATCGATTGGCAAACTGTCGTTTTCTTCAATAAGTTTTGTAGTTATAAATTTGTTTTTGGCAACAACATTATCGTATTCAGCAATAATATCCGTAAAATCTTTATCAGAAGATATATGTATGGTGTAACTCAACTGCCCGATTCCGCCTTTAGAATTATAAAAAGATAGTAGCGGTTGATTATTAGTACAAATAACATCAAACGATGGGTTGTTGGTTAGCTTTGGTGCGTCAATCTGAACAGAATTCTTGTTATTTTGATAATCACAACTTGAAAAATGAGGTAGGGTTAAAATAAGGAAAATAGCGCAAGAAACTTTAATTAATGAAGCATTCATTATGTAATATTGAAATTGGAAATCAAATTTAGAACAAAATTTATATATTCACAATTTTTTTTTGAGATAAGATAAATTATTTGGGTTTTATTTACGAAAAACTAATATGAAACATCCATGTAATTGTTGAAAACAAAAACTATAATGATGAAATTTCAGTAATTATCCTGATCACGAAAGTTAGTAAATGTAAAGGAGACGTAAAACTTAGAAACTATATCTGAATGATATTTTGAAGTTCCTTCCCGGGGCTGTTATACCGGATGAATAAGTACGATACCTGTAATCCATAATATTATCTATTTCGAAAAAGGTAATGAATTTTTCATTAAAAGCATAACTTCCGTTATAGTTTAATGTCCACCAACCGGGTGAGTATGGGTTTCCATCGGCATCAGTAGCATACAGGTATGCTTTGTCGCGCTCGCTTGGAGCGAGATTTTTATAGCTAATTTCTGTGTTATAGTCGACTCCAACTGCCATTTTCAATTTGTTTTTCTCAAATGTAAGCTTTGTCCCACCATATAATGGCGGTGCATGGCGAAGTGGTTCACCGGTATCTTCCTTTCCTTTAATGGTAGTTAGTACAGTACTTAAGGCTAAATTATTGAATAGTTTAATATTGAAAATCATGCTTGCTCCATAAATTGTTGCACCACCGGCATTAACAACAGCCTGCACACGGCTTAATTCGCCGTCGTACATAATTGAATCTAGTCCGTTTAGGGTAAAATTCTTTCGTACCATTGCATTAACGAGGTAGGAATAAAATGCAGTGATCTCAAGTTTAGCATTTTCGCTGAATTTTTTAATAATACCAACATCAAGGTTATACAAGTATTCGGGTTCCAGATTTTCATTTGGAACTACAACATTACCAGGCTCCGAATCAAATATTTTTGCAACATCGTCTAAGTTAGGGGCCCGAAAACCGGATGATAAGTTGATATTAAACTGCCAATCGCCCGGATGATAAACTAATCCTGCGCTTCCTGTTAAAGAGCCATTACTGATATTTATTGCTGCATAGGGAAGTTGATAGTAGGTAGTGTCTTTAAACTTCGAATCCAAACTTACATAAGAATATCTCAACCCGGTTAAAAATGTTAAAGGTATACTACTGAAATTTCTTTTGTAGCTTATGTAAACTCCCGACTGGAAAAATTTTGTTCCGCCATCGGGATAACGACTTGATATAAGCGCTGACTCATGTGTTTGTATATTTTCTTTAACACCATCCGATTGAACATCATTGTAAACAAGTTCCAAGCCGTAGTATATAAAGTTACCTGCTGCTATTAATTTATCGAAATCAGTATTTATCGAAAAAATATTTACCTGTTCTTCGCGTTTTTGCAACCAGTCATCTCTATATTTTCTGTCTGTTCTACCCTCTTTAACATTTTGGTAGGCTAATGTAATTATCGCTTTATCATAAAATGATGCGTTATTATGCATGTTGATTGATAGCCTGTTCATCAGCCATTGTTGAGGTTCGTAATTCCATTCGGCATATTTGAGCTCTGAATCTTGATCATTTGGATTGTTGGGTTGTAGCAATCTGTCGTATCGAGGTACAGCTGATGTTGTTGTAAGATATAAACTATAATCCCAGTCAACATTTTCGCTAAACTTATGCCGTATTTTTGTTATTATGCTTAACTGGTCGTAACCCGAGTAACGTTGAATATTAGGATCAGTATTTTGTATAATTGTATCTCTCCCGTTAACAAAATCAATATATTCATGACGTTGATTATAATCGTTGTGCATGTTGCCCATGCGTAAATCTTCGAATTTACTGTACGATATATTTGTCATTAAAGCCCAACTATTATTGGATAAATTAAAATTAGCATTGATAGTCCTTTCGAAATCAGCAGATGACAATCGTGCAAGTGCATTACCGGTGCCAATCATTTTATCACAAGTGTTGAATTTAGGTGTAAGAGTGTGAAAATCAATAACGCCCCCAAGTGCATCACTTCCGTAGATGTTAGTACCGGGACCGAAAATAATTTCGGCACTTTCAATGCTATTCACATCAGCCTGAAGAACGTTATGTAAATTACCACTACGGTAGATTGCATTATTCATTCTAACGCCATCAACAACCATAAGTATTTTGTTGGTAGCAAACCCTCTGATCATTGGGCTGCCACCACCCAGTTGACTTTTCTGCACATAAACCTGATTTCCTATTGCTAGCATATCAGCCGATGTAGCAGGATTATTGAAGATAATTTCCTTGCGTTTTATCTGTTCAATTTTATTTGGAATTTCACTCGATTTGATTTCCCATCTGCTGGCCGAAACAATTACTTCATCAAGATTTATCAACTTCCCGTTTAACGGAACTTTAAATTGCAATCCTGTAATAGTGTTCTTAGTCAATGAAATTGAAACGTAAGACGGGTGCTGAAAATTAATGTCTTCGTTTTCTGAAAAACCACTAATGTCAGCAATCCCTAAATTGCTTGTAAGCCCGGTTTTGGTCTTGTTATCATTAAAAACAACAACATTTGGAATTGGATTTCCTGCCTGCTGATCATAAACAAAAATATTTTGTGACATTGCCATAGAAGTGACGGTCATTATCAAAAAAGTTAAAATCGTAAATTTCTTTAATTTCATTAATATTACTATGATGTATATTGAGTTATTGTGATAATATATGCCGTAATCTGTAAAAACTTAATGCTTTTTACCTGAGCTTTTTTGCCGAGCAGCTTCTTCAAGTCTTTTTTGGAAAGCTGATTTTTTCTTTGGTGGTTTCTTTTTATTTAGTTCAATCTTAGCACGTAATTTGTCCTCATTTATTGCATACCTGAAAACAAACATCTGGGCAAATGTAATCACATTGGCAAGAAAATAATAGTAGCTCAAACCAGAGGCATAGCTGTTAAAAATACCCAGGAACATAATTGGCATTAAGTACATCATAGTCTTCATACCTGGCATTTGCGTTTGTGAAGCCATCATTTGGTTATTCAGGTATGTGTACATTATAGTTGAAACTGTCATTAATAATGTAAAGAGACTTACATGATCACCATAAAAAGGTATATTAAATGGCAGGCTTGCTATTGAATCGTAGCTCGATAAGTCGTGAGCCCATAAAAATGGCTGTTGCCTGAGCTCAATTGAGGCAGGGAAAAACCTGAACATGGCAAAAAGAATAGGCATTTGAAGAAGCATTGGTACACAACCGGCCGCAGGGTTAGCGCCTGCTTTTTTATATAAACCCATAACCGCTTGCTGTTTCTTCATTGCATCTTCCTTTTTGGGATATTTTTTCGATAATTCGTCTACTTCAGGTTTTAATACCCGCATCTTAGCTGATGAATAATAGGTTTTGTAAGCTATTGGAAACAAAAGAATTTTCAGCATTATTGTTAACACGAGAATAACTATGCCGTAATTCCAGCCATAACCACCAAGCCAATCGAAAGTAGGGATTACAATATATTCATTTATCCAGGCAAGAATGAATAATCCCCAACCAATTGGTATTTGGCGTTCGAGGTCTAGGTCATAAGATTTTAATGTATAAAACTTATTTGGTCCAAAATAAAATGAAAACGGTATGCTGGTTTCACCTTTCAGATTAATGGGAAGTTCAAAATCAGCCTCCATCGATTTGAGGTATCTGTCGGATGGGGGATTTTCTTTTTCAAACACTTTAAGTTTACCGTTACTAAAAGGATTTTTAGCTATTATTGTTGATGAAAAGAATCGTTGCTTAAAAGAAACCCACTTCAACTTTGTGGTTATTTGTTCCTCATCGTCATCTGTTTCCGACATATAATCAACTTCATCCTGATAGTATTTGTAATAGATCGTTGATCCGTTAAATTGGTCGATAGTTTTTTCCTGCTGTCGCAGATCGGCAAACCAGTTTAAATCAACATAACTGGAATTAGAAGATATAACACCCTCCATACCAACTATGTTTATAGTAAAATCAAACAGGTAGTTGTTGCCAGTTATTTTATAAAGGTACTCAATGTAGCTGTTACTATTTATAATCCCTTTATCTGTACCGGTATATAATCTAAAGCTGAAAGATAAAGAATTGGTGCCTGAAACAAACATGTTTGGAGAGACAAATTCAGACGGTGTGAAATAGAAATTCTCAGTATTAATAATTCTGTTATTAGAAAAGAAAGACAACCCAAATTTAGAAGTACGAGGATTAAAAAGTATAACCGGAAGTGAATCATACGTTTCATATTTCTTTAATTCAACGGTTTTAACATAGCCCCCTTTATTACTTATTTCAATCTTAACCAGATCGTTTTCAATAATATATATTTGTTCAACGCCAACAGCTGCGTTTGCAAATAGATCGTATTTGTTTTTTAAATCAGAGTATGTTTCTGAGGTTTGTTGGATAACTTCACTTGGTGGTGAATCAGTTTGTGATTCCAGCTTAAGTACCTCTGCCGACTTGGCAAGTGCTTCATTTTTCTGCCTTTGAACCTGCGCTATAGAATCTGCATAGTGTTGTTTAGAAATCTCCTCCTCCGACGGTGCCATCCAGTATGTATAACCAATCATTATTCCAGCTATGAGGATGAAGCCTATTATTGAGTTTTTATTCATCTTAAATAATTTATTTTTTACATGAGAGTTTCATGTGAATTTTTTATCGTTTTGTATAATTCCCGATATCAGAAAATAAGTTTGCAAATATATTGAGAATTATTGAATAGTTGAAAAATACAGGATTGCCCCAATTATATAGTAAGATACAGAGAGCTAATGAGATAGGTGAATCTATCCTGATAACAGTTTGCAAAAGTTAGTATGTCAGAAACTATTTTTCATAAAAAAGTACAAAAAACCCTTGACAAGTGATACAAAATGAATTACTTTTGTGATATTAAAATAATATCATAATAATATAAATATAGTACTATGAAAAAAGAAATTGAATTTTCACCAATATCGGGCTACTTAGCCCTGTTTGTAATCTTTATGCTTATTGTGCCGCCTATTTTCCTTATCATTTTAATTAAACTAATTTGGGCGGTTATATTTATTCTTCTTGGAGTGTTTGCGATTATCGGGTTGATGATTGTAAATCCAAATGAGTCGAGTGTGTTAGTTTTATTTGGTGCTTACAAGGGCACGGTTAAGAAAAATGGGTTTTGGTGGGTTAATCCGTTTTTCACCAGAAAGAAAATATCGCTCAGAGCAAGAAATCTCGATAGCGAGCCTATTAAAGTTAATGATAAGATCGGAAACCCCGTTATGATTGGTGTAGTTATGGTTTGGAGGGTTAACAATACGTATAATGCAGCATTTGATGTTGACGATTATGTACACTTTGTTGATATTCAAAGTGAAGCAGCAATACGTAAACTTGCCGGACATTATCCTTATGATAATTTTGAAGATGAGGATGCCAATATAACTTTGCGTGGCGGAGGTGAAGATGTAAACAAAATGCTTGAAGATGAAATAACTGAACGCCTTTCTATTGCAGGTATTGAGGTAATTGAAGCTCGAATAAATTATATCGC
The DNA here is from genome assembly GCA_014382445.1 of Bacteroidota bacterium. GTDB lineage: Bacteria > Bacteroidota > Bacteroidia > Bacteroidales > F082. The sequence continues at coordinate 54,090 of JACNJS010000087.1, read as the reverse complement.
CTATGCACAGGAAATTGCCGGAGCAATGCTTAAGCGTCAGCAGGCAACGGCTATAGTAGCTGCAAGATTCAAAATTGTAGAAGGAGCAGTTAGTATGGTTGAAATGGCATTAGAATCATTGTCGGCAAAAAACATTATTGAGTTTGATGAAGATAAAAAAGCTACTATGGTAAGTAACCTTATGGTTGTACTAACATCTGATAAGGATGTTTCGCCGATTATTAATACGGGATCGATATATTAGAATGATAGAATGGTTTAATTAATAAAATTCATTTTAGATTAAAAAGATTTTCACTATAAAAATCAGGTAAATTTAAAATGAGATAAAATAATCAAATGAAAAAAATTCTTTTTAAAGAAGAGCAAAAGTTTGGTTCAATGCCTCTTTATTTTTTTATGGGAGGAATTTATGCTGTTCCTGTTATATTTTTTTTAATAGCATCCTATCATCAATTTGTTTTAAAGCAACCATGGGGTGATAAACCGATCTCGGATACGGGTTTTTTGTTAACAGCTTTTCTTGTTACTATAGTGCTGGTTGTTATGGGCTTTTTATTGTTTAGTTCAAAATTAGAGGTGGAGGTTACCAACGAAAGTCTTAATATTACTTTCAAACCTTATTTCAGCAAACCAAGAATTTACAATAAATCTAATATTGAAAAATTTGAAATTCGTGAATATAAACCTATCAGTGAGTATGGTGGCTGGGGTGTAAAACAAGGAAAAAAAGGAATAGGAAAAGCATACAATGTTAGAGGCAAAATTGGCTTGCAACTATATCTGAAAAATAGAAAGAAGGTGCTGATTGGCACACAGAGAGGAGATGCACTATTGCGAAGTATGAAGAAAATGATGGAGGTTAATAAGTAATGGCAAAAAAGAAGTCATTTGTGCTACGCATTCAGCCTGAAGTAATGGATGCTCTTGAGAAATGGGCGCAGGACGAATTTCGTAGCGCTAATGGACATATTGAGTGGATACTGAACAATGCTCTGTTGAAAGCAGGAAGGAAGAAAAAGTAAAGGTTGAAGTCTAAAAATTTTATCATTTCTTACTTCCAAAATACTTACTTCACAAATGTCTTTTTATAATTAATGGCTGCCCGTACAAAACCAATAAATAAAGGATGAGGTTCTTTAACCGTACTCTTATATTCAGGATGAAATTGTACGCCAATAAACCAGGGGTGGTTTTCAAGCTCAATGATTTCAACAAGATTCTCTCGCGGATTTATCCCTGACAATCGCATTCCATTTTCAGCGAAACGTGATTTGTAATCATTATTAAACTCGAAACGATGTCGATGCCTTTCTTTGACGTCCTGCTTTTGATATTCTTTATAGGTTAATGTATCTTTTTCGATATGACAGTCATACAGCCCTAACCTCATGCTGCCACCAAGGTTTGTAACACTTTTCTGATTTTCCATTAGGTCGATTACCGGATATGGAGAATCTATGTCGATTTCGGTAGTATGTGCCCCTATTAGTCCGAGAACGTTTCTGGAAAATTCAATTGCAGCACATTGCATTCCTAAACATATACCTAAAAATGGGATTCTGTTTTCACGTGCATATTTAATAGCTTCAATTTTACCATCAATACCTCTCCCCCCAAACCCGGGGGCAACAAGTATGCCATGAAGTCCCGATAATTTTTTAGCAACATTTTTAGCGCTGATTTTTTCCGATTGAATACTAACAATATTTACCTTGTATTCGTTTTCGGTACCGCCATGAACAAGAGCTTCGTTTATTGATTTGTAAGCATCTTTAAGTTCAACATATTTTCCTATTAAACCAATGTTTACATTGCCTACCGGATTTTTTAATCTGTGCACAAACCGCTCCCAATTTCTCAGATCAAGTTTTTCGGGTATAGGAGTGTTAGTAACTGAAAGTACTTCAATATCAAGCTTTTCTTCACGCATTAGTAGCGGTACATCATAAATCGTTTCTGCATCAATGGATTCAATAACTGATGTTGGCGAAACATTGCAGAATTGGGCGATTTTACGTTTAATACCCTCGTTAAGGTGATGTTCGGTTCTGCAAACAATAATATCGGGCTGAACTCCCTGTTCCAACATTGTTTTTACCGAATGTTGTGTAGGTTTCGTTTTTAGTTCTCCTGCTGCTTTTAAGAAGGGAACAAGAGTAAGGTGTACTACTGCGCAATTGCTGCCAAGCTCCCATTTCATTTGTCTTACGCTTTCAATAAAAGGGAATGACTCAATGTCGCCAACGGTTCCTCCAATTTCAGTAATAACAAAATCGTAATTGTTTGTTTGTCCTAATATTTGAATACTTCTTTTAATTTCATCGGTAATATGTGGAACCACTTGTACTGTTGTACCCAGATACTCTCCTTTTCTTTCCTTGCTGATTACGTTTTGATAAATTCGTCCGGTAGTTACGTTATTTGCCTGTGAAGTAGGTGTGTTTGAGAAACGTTCGTAATGGCCAAGGTCGAGGTCAGTTTCAGCACCGTCATCAGTTACGTAGCATTCTCCATGTTCATATGGGTTAAGGGTTCCCGGGTCGATATTGATATACGGGTCGAGTTTTTGTATTGTTACTGAAAACCCACGACCCTGAAGCAGCTTTGCCAATGATGCAGAGATAATGCCTTTGCCAAGGGATGATGAAACACCGCCGGTTACAAAAATGTACTTAACATTCTTTTTCATATTCTCGATGGGAATTTTTTTTTAACGAAGCACAAAGATAATAATCGTACCTGAACCGATTAGTTAGTAGCCCTAAAGTTTTACACATTTAAGCCATTTATAATTTCCAATCATGAATCATTAATAATATGTAGGGCGTTTTACACCTGCCATATTTTTAGCTACTCGTATAACCTGAAGGGCATATCCAAATTCGTTGTCGTACCACACATATACTACAATGTTCTTTTTATCTGAAGATACTATTGTTGCATTACTGTCGTAAACTAATGTTGCAGGTTCGCTGATAAAATCAGAAGAAACGGCATCGGCAGATGTTGAATATTTCACCTGAGCAACTAATTCTCCCGATAAGGAAGTTTGTCTCATGAGTTCATTTATTTCCTCAATACTTGTTTCTCTATTTAGAGTTAATTTAAGTATTACCAATGAAACGTTAGGAGTGGGAACCCGGATTGCATTACCAGTTATTTTGCCCACAAGGCTTGGGATTATTTTGGTAACAGCTTTAGCTGCTCCTGTTTCGGTAATAACCAGGTTCAGGGGAGCTGAACGCCCACGACGGGTTTTTTTATGCATATTGTCCAGCAGGTTCTGGTCGTTGGTATATGAATGAACAGTTTCGAGATGCCCCTGTTTAATTCCAAACTCTTTTTCAATAACTGCAAGAACCGGAGCAGCAGCATTAGTAGTACAGGAGGCAGCCGAGAAGATAGTTTCCTTTTTATAATCAACGGTTTTATCGTTTACACCAAAAACAATATTAGGGATGTCGCCTTTGCCGGGAGCCGTAAGAACTACTTTAGATATTCCTTTTGCCTTAAGATGCCTGCCTAACCCCTCACGATCACGGTAAATACCTGTGTTATCAATTAATACTGCATTATTAATTCCATATTCAGTATAATCAATATCTTCAGGATTATTTGCTGCAAGCATAAGTACTTCATGCCCGTTAATATATATGGTTTTATTTTTTAGGTTCTCAATAGCAATACCTCTAAAAGGACCATGAACCGAGTCATGACGAAGAAGTGAAGCCCGTTTAACTATCTGTTCTTCACTATTACTCCTTGTTACTATTGCCCGAACTCTCAGTTGATGGCCGTTACCCTGTATAATCAGCTCGCGTGCCAATAACCTTCCAATACGTCCAAACCCGTAAAGTACAACATCAACCGGAGGTTTGAATTTTGGTTTATCCTCAATGTAATTTTTTAATTTTATTTTGATAAAATCTTCAGCATCAACATAGTTATCTTTTTCTGCAATCCATTCTCCGCTGAGTTTACCAATGTCGAGTTTTGACGGTATGATATTGCAATGCAGAATTGCTTTTGCTAACTCAAGAGAATCCTCAATCTTAAGTTGCCGATTAATAATGTTTTCAGCATATGAATGCCGGTACAATATAAGGCTTGCGCTTCGGTCGATTAACTGACTTCTGAACAACACCAGCTCAATTGATTTGTTGTAAAATAACTTAGACAACACACTGATGAACTCATTGGCGATCATCTCCTGGTTTGCCCACACATTTAAGGAGTTCTCGTAATTTCCGTTAATGTTTTTTTTCTCTACCATTGTTCAATATTTTTTGAATTACTATTTAGGAAAGTAGTAACTTAAGCTGTAGATGCAAAATTAAGAAAAGAAGATAATTATCAATGAAAATTAGCTATTTTATACACATTCTTAATAATCATTTACTAGCATTAATTTTGTTTGTTTAGTAGGGGTTAAAACCAACGGATATGAGGTGAGGTTTCATTGGCCGCTTAACTATTTTTTATTGCCCTAAATAGGCTTTGAGCAAACGGCTTCTTGCAGTATGCCTTAACTTTTGAATTGCTCTCTCCTTAATCTGGCGCACTCTTTCACGAGTTAAATCAAATTCTGCACCAATTTCTTCAAGCGTTAGGCTGTAGTTTCTGCCAATACCATAATACATATTCAATATGTCTCTTTCTTTTTCACTCAATGTACTCAGCGATCGTTGAATTTCACCACCAAGAGATTCAATCATAAGCGACTCATCAGCTTCTTTAGTGTCGGGCGGTACAAAAAAATCAAGAAACTTAGTATCTTCATCATGTCCCATGGGTTCATCCATAGAAACATACCGATTGGCAATTCGCAATGTTGAATTAACTTTATGATTTGAAACTTCCAGTTCAATGGCAATTTCTGATTCGGAAGGAGCTCGTTCAAATTGTTGTTCAAGCAAAGATGAAACCTTCTTTATTTTATTAAGAGAGCCAACCTGATTAAGTGGCAAGCGAACAATTCGCGACTGCTCGGCTATGGCTTGAAGTATAGATTGCCGGATCCACCATACTGCATATGAAATAAACTTAAATCCCCTTGTTTCGTCAAATCTCTGTGCTGCCTTTATTAATCCAAGGTTTCCTTCATTAATCATATCGGGCAAACTAAGCCCCTGATTTTGATATTGTTTTGACACCGAAACCACAAACCTTAAATTTGCTTTGGTAAGTCTTTCAAGGGCTACAGCGTCTCCATTTTTAATTCTACGGGCCAGTGCTACTTCTTCTTCGGCAGTTATGAGTCCTTCCTTGCCAATATCCTGCAAATACTTGTCAAGCGATGCTGTGTTTCGATTGGTTATTGATTTTGTTATTTTTAATTGTCTCATGCTACAGGAATGCGATGTAATCTGAATTTTAGGAAACAGCAATGCAAGATATAAAAAATATTAAAAGAAACAAATAATTAAAGCATAAATTCGTATGAAACTCTCACGCCGTTGGGATATATTCCTTTAAGGCGGATTATGTTTCTTTGTGATTTATTTAATGCGGTTAATAAGTTATCCTGCGAATTTACCATGTCGCCATTTATTTCAGTTATGATAAAACCCTCATTAATACCACTTTTACTAAGTATACCATTGTCAATTTTTATTATTTTTAACCCGTTAGTTATTTCAAGCTCTCGAAGTTCCTCAACAGTTACACGTTGTAATTTAGCTCCAAGAAATTCGTTATAAAATGAATCACCCGATTTTACTATTAATGTTGTTCCATTTTTATTTTTTAAGGTTACATCATAAGTAATTTTTCGGTTGTCACGGATAATCTCAACCTTTACTATTGTTCCTGGATTGTATTGTGCTATTAACCCTAGTAGTGAGGATAAACTATTTGTTGAAGTCCCATTTATTGAAAGAATAACATCACCTTCTAAAATTCCTGCATCATAGGCTCCACTATTTTCAGCAACACCTGCAACATAAATACCATCAACACTTTCAAGGCCGTTTGCTTCTGCAAATTCAGCATTTATATCCTGAATTTGAATACCCAGATAACCCCTTTGGGTTTCACCATATTCCATAATGTCGTTAACTACTTTTCGCACAATATTTACAGGAATAGCAAATGAGTAACCTTCGTAAACACCAGTATGAGAAGCTATTGCCGCATTTATACCAATAAGTTCAGCCTTTGTGTTTACCAGAGCCCCACCACTATTGCCTTTGTTTACAACGGCATCGGTTTGTATAAATGACTCAATTGATGACTGTCCGCCTAATATATTAATGTTACGTGCTTTGGCACTTACAATACCTGCTGTTACTGTGGAGTTCAGATTAAATGGATTTCCTACGGCAAGCACCCACTCACCAATTTTTACATTATCGGAATTACCAAACGTTAAAAAAGGCAAACCATTTTCTTTAACTTTTATTACCGCTAAATCAGTGCTGGGATCAACTCCAATAACCTCACCTTCAATTTCGCGCTCATCGTTGAAAGTAACAGATATTTTATCTGCACCATCAATCACATGATTATTGGTAACTATGTATCCATCGGAAGATATAATTACTCCTGATCCAAATGCTACAAAACTGTTTTGACCTGGAGGATATTGGTGTAAATATTCTCTGAATTGGTCAAAAAAATCGTATGATGGTTTTGACCGTGAAATAATTCTGGTTTTGATATGAACGACAGCATCCACCGATTTCTCAGCTGCATAAGTAAAGTCAACAGCTTGCTGTGGCATGCTGCTTACATTATAAATAGCTGGTAGTACTTGATTATCTACATTTTGTTTTTGGCTGACATCTACTTGCGTAGAATTACTTTTATTGAACCCGTTTACAATAAATAATGCAAAAAAAATTAACAGTGCGCCAGCAGCAACACCTAAAAAACTTTTTGAAATTGATATAGGTCTCATTTTTCTCATGTATTTTTGTTTTTATAACGGCAATTTAAAACATTAATTTTTTTATAATGGTTAATTAATGTTAAATCCTGCGATCATTAAATTCAACGGATTAATTATGCTAAATGTTGCATTAAATTAATTTTTCATGAAGATACATTTTCATAAGTTTCAGGGAAATGGCAACGACTTTGTAATACTTGATAATCGCAGTAATAAGTTATTGTTAAGCAAATTACAGATTCAGAGGATTTGTAATAGAAAATTTGGAATAGGCGCTGATGGTTTGATGTTGGTGAATATATCTCAAAAGTATGATTTTGAGATGGTTTATTATAACTCCGATGGCAACATAAGCAGTATGTGTGGAAATGGAGGAAGGTGCATTGCTGCTTTCACTAATTTGATAGGATTATCTGATAATGAGATGGTGTTTGAAGCATACGACGGGCCGCATAAAGCCATAATCGAGAAAGAAATAGTTGCCGGAAAAGAATGGGATGTTAGCTTGCAGTTGACTGATGTAAATGAAGTTGAAGAAAATGAGGGATATTATTTTCTTGATACGGGTTCGCCGCATTACGTGGAGTTTGTTGACAAAGCAGCTGAAATTGATGTTGCGCATGAAGGTAGAAAAACACGCCAAAGCGAGCGATTTGCTCCCGACGGCACTAACGTTAATTTCGTTGAACTAAGCAAAGAGAGATTATTTGTAAGAACTTATGAAAGAGGAGTTGAAGAAGAAACCCTTTCGTGTGGTACCGGTGTAGCTGCAGCTGCCATTGCTGCTTTTCTGGAAACAGGAAAAGAGGTAGTTTCAATTCATACTGCAGGTGGTGATTTTAAAGTGAGTTTTACACAAAGTAAAGGTGATAATAGCAAAAGATTTACAAATATTTGGCTAAGAGGACCTGCGGAGTTTGTATTTGAAGGGGATGCAGTGATTGCTGAATGATGATTGACAATTGGTAAATGATGATTGATAAACAAGTATGGCTTCCTACAACAATCAAGGAAGTGAAGGAAAGAGGATGGGATCAACTTGATGTAATCCTTTTTACCGGTGATGCTTATATCGATCATCCATCATTTGGGATTGCTGTAATAGGAAGGGTGCTTGAAGATATGGGACTCAAAGTTGCCATTGTTCCGCAACCTAACTGGCGTGATGACTTTAGAGATTTTAAGAAACTTGGAAAACCTCGTTTATTTTTTGGAGTTTCGGCCGGTGTAATGGATTCAATGGTTAATCATTATACTGCTAACCGCCGACTAAGGTCAAATGATGCTTATACTCCAGGCAATAAATCTGGCTTCAGACCCGATTACCCCACAATTGTTTATACAAAAATATTAAAGGATATTTTTCCGGATATTCCTGTTATTATTGGCGGAGTGGAGGCTTCGATGCGAAGGTTTACTCATTATGATTACTGGAAGGATGAACTTAAACCGAGTATGTTGTGGCAATCGGGTGCCGATTTGATGGTTTATGGTATGGGCGAAGAACCGATCATACAAATTGTAAAATTGCTTAAAAAGGGTGTTCCTTTTACTAAATTAAACACGATACCTCAAACAGCTTTTTTTACAAATTCAAAATCAGAAATTCCTGTAAATAAAAAGTGGGAAACAAATTTCATTGCTTCGCATGAGGAGTGTTTACACGACAAATTTATTTTTGCCGGTAACTTTAAAGTTATAGAAGTTGAGTCGAATAGTATACATGCAAAGCGATTGGTTCAGCAAATTGATAATACATATCTGGTTGTAAATCCTGCAATTCCATATTTGAGTGAAAAGAAAATCGACAAAATTTATGATCTCCCATATAGCAGGATGCCTCATCCTAAATATAATAGTAAGGGCCCAATTCCAGCTTATGAGATGATTAAGTTTTCGGTTAATATTCACCGTGGATGCTTTGGCGGATGTAGCTTTTGCACTATTTCGGCACATCAGGGTAAGTTTGTATCATCACGAACGGAGAAATCAATTATTGACGAAGTAAAGAAGGTATCCAAATTATCAGATTTTAAGGGGTACCTTACTGATTTAGGAGGACCCTCTGCAAATATGTATCAAATGAAAGGCGTTGATCTAAGCATCTGTGAAAGCTGCAAACGACCGTCATGTATATTTCCAAAAATATGTACTAATCTTAACACATCGCATAAGCCATTACTCAACTTATATGAAAAGGTTGAATCATTACCCGAAATAAAAAAAGTGACAATTGGGAGTGGCATAAGGTATGATCTTCTTATTAAAGAGTATAATGCTAAAGGTGGTGATGACATGGAAACCTACCTGAACCGTGTTGTTTCAAAAAATGTTTCCGGCCGGTTAAAGATAGCACCTGAGCATACTTCTGATGATGTGTTGAAAATTATGCGAAAGCCTTCTTTCAAACTCTATGACTTGTTTAAAAATAAGTTTTTATCAATTTCTGCGAAAGCAGGTTTAAAGCAACAAATAATACCATACTTTATCTCAAGCCATCCAGGAAGTACTGAGGAAGATATGGCCCAACTGGCTGCCGATACAAAAGCTGCAGGATTGCATCTCGAACAGGTACAGGGTTTTACGCCAACACCAATGACCGTTGCCACGGTAATGTATTATACAGGAATTGACCCACATAATTTAAAACCTGTATATGTTGCCCGCACAAAAGAAGAAAGAGAGCGTCAGCACATGTATTTTTTTTGGTATAAACCCGAATACAGAAACAGGATTAAAAGCAGTTTGCTGAAGCTTGGCAGAGCAGACCTTATAAAGAAATTGTTAGGGTCTTAACTCTGATATTGGTTTTTTGTTGATTGATGTTAGTTATTTCCGGTGTATCAGGTTTAAGATATATTTGTCAAGAGTAAATATCATACTATGATTAAAAACAGATTGCTCCTTACCGATGACGGATCGCATACCATATTCAGTGAAAAATTTGGCGAAAATTACCATTCAGGTTTTGGCGCAATTCAGGAATCGAAACATATATTTATAGATGCGGGATTAAATACAGTTATTGATAAGAACTTAACAGACCTTAGAATACTTGAAGTAGGAAGCGGTACCGGATTGAATATGTTACTGGCATACTTGTGGTCGGAAGAAAATAATATATCTGTTACTTATTATGGATTGGAGCCATTTCCTATATGCAAAAATGAAGCATTGCTTCTTAATTATCCAAACCAATTGGGGATCGATAAAAACCTATTTTTAGATATTCACAACGATATTGGTAATAGTAAAAAGCTGTCGGGCAAATTTTTATTTCAAGTGAATAGTGATTTAATAGAAGATGCAAATCTTCCTGACAGTTACTACAATGTAGTTTTTTTTGATGCATTTTCACCTGATGCGCAACCTGAGGTTTGGACACCAGATATCTTTATCAATATTTATAAATCTATGGTAGCTGATAGTGTATTAACAACATATTCGTGCAAAGGGATTGTTAAAAGAGCCTTAAAAGAAGCAGGTTTTAGAATTGAAAAGCTTCCTGGTCCACCGGGAAAAAGGGAATTTTTGAGGGCATGGAAATTATAATTATGAATTGATTTTCTTCAACAAACTGTCAAATCAATTATTACAAATTATCTACAAAGTAAACACATATAAACTATTGGTGTTAAAATTTTTTATAGATTTGAAAAATAATAACCAATCATATTAATAACACAAAATATTTTACTTATGAAAAAAATTACTTTTTTAATGGCAATATTAATTGCCTTGGGCTTTGCAGCGATGAGCCAACCTGGATGGAATCAGGTGGATTCTGGTTTGCCAACAGATAAAGGAGTTGGACAAATGTCGCTTGGTATGAATGATAATACTGCCATATGGGGATTGGCGATAAACAATGATGGATCTATATATGATGGATTTACCAGATCAATTGATGGTGGAAATACATGGCAAGCAGGGACTTTTAATCTAGGTGATGGACTTTCGCAGTTATTTGCTATTGATGCAGATATTTGTTGGGCTGTATTTAATACTGGTGCATCACAGGGACTTTACAAAACAATTGATGGAGGAGCGACATGGGAGAAAAAAGGTGGTGTTTATGGCAGCAGTTCATTTGCAAATGTGATTCATTTCTTTAATGATATGGATGGATTTGCCCAAGGTGATCCAATTGGTGGTTACTATGAGCTTTACACTACAACTGATGGTGGAGAAGTTTGGACACGTGTTCCTGAAGCTAATATTCCTGCACCAACTTCTGGGGAGTATGGAATTACTGGCAATTATTGTGCTTTTGGTGACAACATTTGGTGGGGGACGAACCAGGGTAGAATCTTCAGGTCAAACGACATGGGTTATACCTGGGATGTTTCTATGACAGTATTTGGTTCTTCCGAAACAGTAAGTTCGCTTATGTTTGATGATATGAACGGTATTGCCTTTAGATCATATCTTAACTTGGGTATTGAAGGTGTACTTAATGAAACAGATGATGGCGGTATAACCTGGACGGAGTTCTCTACTTCTGGACCGGCTTTTGCCCGTTATTTTTCCCACGTTCCGGGTACTGCAAATACACTTATAGGTTCTGCCAGTGGTGCTGAAATGGGAATTTCCCGAAGTGAAGATGGTGGACATACCTGGACAGAAATGACTATAGAATATCCTTTCCAGGCTTCCGTATGGTTGGATTTAGAAACCGGATGGGCAGGAACTAATGTTTCTTCTTCAGGTACTGGTGGTATGTACATTTATGGTAATCCTCCAGCACCTACAAACTTGCAAGCAGTTGTTGGACCTTATGATGATGTTCAACTCACTTGGGAGGCTCCTGGTGGCGGCGGAACCATTGAGGAATTAATATATGATAATGATGTGGCTTCAGGCTCATACAGTTACGAAGGTTATACGATGGCAACTCATATGTCACCTGATACTGATTGCAAGGTGTTAACCTTAAAGTTTTATACTTCAATACAAACTGGTGATAATACATTTAATGCTACAGTATTTGGATGGGATGGCGCTCAGCCAGGAACTGAGGTTATATATATGGAAACTGCAACAGCCGTTGACGATAATTGGATGGAAGTTGATGTTTCATCTCAAGACATAACCTTTACCGGTGATTTTGTTGTTGGTTTTGGATCTATAAACGGAACAACTTTCGTAGGTTATGATGCTAATCTAAATAATGGCAGAAGTTGGGATTTCGACAATGTTTCTACTTGGGAACAATGGAGTGAAGCATATTTGATTCGTGCTATTGTTCAGTATCCAAGTGGTAAGATTGCTGAGATAGGTATTACTCACTCACAAACTAGTAAACCGAGATCAGTAAATGTTAATAAAGTACATTCAACTGATTACAGTCATGTTGAGATTGTTGATCCAATTAATAATCAAGCTGTGAGTACCAGAAGCCTTCTTGGTTATAATGTATATCGTGATGATGCAATAATTAATACAGCAATTGTTGAAGTAACCGAATACAATGATTTAGAACCTCCAATTGGTTCACACGAATATTTTGTTACTGCTGTTTATGATGGAGGTGGTGTATCCGACCCATCTAATATAGTAACTGTTATTATAACTGATATGGAAGAAATTGAAAAAAGTAGTATTCAAGTTTATCCAAATCCAGCTCATAACGTACTTATTATTAAAGCTGAAAATATCACAAATATTCAAATTATTAATGTTACAGGACAACTTGTGATAGACAAGAATGTAATCGGAAATCAAGCTGCTGTTGATGTAAACGAACTTAAGCCAGGAGTATATTTTGTAAATATTGAAACTCAAAGTGGCTCGGCATATAGAAAAATTATAGTTGAATAAGTATTTCGACCTATTACAAAAAAGCCCTATATGATCTTTTCATGTAGGGCTTTTTGTTTTAATGAAGGATTTGATTGCTCATTTTTTTATTTTTCCAATTTGATTACTAATTATTTTAAGTACTTTTGGGGAGTAATAATATTAAATGTTCACTAAATATTTAGCTTATGAAAAAAATTACGATTTTACGCTTATTTATTGCGTTATTAACCACAATGTCATTACAATTGATTGGTCAAACCGTTGAGTTTGAAGATGATTTTGAAAACGGAAGTGCAAATTGGGATCTTACTGGTGCTTGGGGTCTTACCGATGCACAATCTTATTCACCAACACATTCAATGACTGACAGCCCCGGAGGAAACTATTCAGCAAATCAGAATACCTATTGTACAATGACTACAGGTGTGGATTTGTCCGATCCGTCAATTCTTTCGGCTAGCGTTAGCTTCTGGTCAATTTACGATATTGAGACCAGTATCGACTTTGACTGGGTAAAAGTACAAGCATCTGATGATGATTTTGCTACGTCTGCCAACCTTGGCATCTTTAACGGAGAAGGAAATCTTGACCCATGGATTGAGTATTCATATTCATTGGGAGCTTATGTTGGTAGCAGCAATGTTAAAGTTCGTTTTTACTTTCACAGTGATGGGGGTTATGAAGTGGATGGTATCTATTTCGATGATTTTGTAATTACCTCGAGTGATGTAGATAATGCACCACCTTATATAGGTTATGACAATCCACCAACATTTTACGAAGGAAGCCTTTTTGATTATGTATTTATGGCTCAATTGATTGATGCTTCAGGTATTCAATCTTCTAAAGTAAATTATCAGGTTGAAGGTGGTGATTGGCAAATTGGTGATGGTGTTAATATAAGTGGTGATGATTATGAATTCACTATTCCTTATCAAACACCGGGCAGTATGGTTGTATTTAATGTAGAAGCTACAGATGCTTCTGCCAATAACAATACTGCTATAACCGATGATTACAAATACATTACAGGTGAATATATGTACTATGATGACCCAGAAGTAGCTTTTTATACAAACTTGCTTGCAGGTGATGGATCAGCAGTAGTATTTACTTTGGAATACCACACTCAAATAGTAACTGGCTTGATAAGAAATTATCAGGATCAAAGCCTGCCACCAAATAAGAACTTCATGTTCCATGTATGGGGAGAGGGGGCAAATGGACCTGGAGATGACCTTATCACTCCTTTCGAAGTAACCCCAGCAGCATCACCGGCAGATCCAAATCCAATGACAGTAGTTGACCTTCGTGCTTATTCAGCTGAATTGAGCATGTCGCCAGGAGATGTGTTTATTGGTATCACCATTCCGGAAGACACAGTTAAAATTACAATGGCCAATCTTATTGCAAATCGCTCATTTGCTTTGTCTGGTGGTTCATGGGGACCGGCTGCCTACGATTTTCATTTCAGAATGATTACAACCGGCGGCGGTGTAGGTATTGATGATAATAATACTACCGAGCTTGAATCAGCAATTATGTTCCCTAATCCTGCAACCGATGTACTTTATATTGATAGCAAAAATGAAATACTTAGCCTGAAGGTAGTGAATACAGCGGGACAGCAAGTTTATAGCAAAAATATAAACTTGCTAAAAACACAGATAGATGTAAATAACCTACAAGCCGGTATATACTTTGTTCAAGTGGAAACCGTTAATGGCATTTCTACAAAAAAGATTATTATAAAATAAAATATTCTTACAACCAATCATTAAAAACCCCGTTCAATGTAAACAGAACGGGGTTTTTATTTGTTATTAATTTTACTTTTGCTTTCTATGAGATTCCAAAATTCATATCAAATATTCCACGACCAATTGAAACTTTATTCAATTTATGATACGTTGAGCCGCCCTATTATTGTTTCAGATAACATTCGTAGCCCTGAGAATATGGGTGCTATATTGCGGCTTGCCGGAAACATAGGTGTTCTTCAAACCTTGTTTATTTCTGATAAAGCAAGCACATTTAAAAAACATAAAGTAAATCGTACAGCATCGGGAGGCAGCGAGAAAACAAACTGGGAAATCATTAAGGCAAATGAACTAATGACTAGTATGCCTGCCGACTACACATTAGTAGCCATAGAAACCACAACCAATGCACAAAACATTTATCAGTTTAAGTTCCCTGCAAAAACGTCTTTCCTTATAGGTAATGAAATAGCGGGTATTCGTGACGAAGTAATAAAGTTTGCAGGTCACAAGGTGTATATCCCCATTCCTGGCCCCATTAGTTCATTAAATGTTACACATGCTCTGGCTATTGCATTGTTTGAGTGGTTGAGGCAACAAATGATGTGATTTTCACAATATATCAATTATATACATTTTTAGAAACATTCGTGATGGACTTGAGGTCAGAATCAGAAGACCGAAGCAATATCCTCATGACCCTGACTCCCTGCTTCAGGCTTCTTCCTGACTTCCGCACTTATTTTTCCTTCAACAATCACAATGTGATAATCAGTCTGTTATGATATAAATATGCATTATTACGGTGTCCCAAATGTTTTTTGTTGTTAGATTTGTTGGATGTTTGTAAGAAAGAAACCTAACAAGAGTGGAACAGTAAGTGTCCAGGTTATAGATAAAAGTTCAGGAAAGTACAAGGTTCTAAAATCACTTGGCAGGTCACAGGATAAACAAGTGCTTATACAATTAATACAGCAGGGAGAGCAATGGATAAAGAGGCAATTAGGGCAGCAAGAACTTGATTTTTCAAATGAGAAACAGGCACTTTCTAAGTTTATATCGAGTATTCAGCAAGTTAACAATTCCGGAATTGAGCTACTAATAACAAAAATATTTGACAGAATTGGATTTAACCAAGTTAAAGACGACATATTTAGATACCTTGTATTAGCACGGATAAGCTATCCAACAAGCAAATTAAAAACAGTTGATTACCTAAAAAAGCACCACTCCATAGAGATAGATGATGACGCTGTTTATCGCTATCTTGATAAACTATATAATACTCAAAAAGAACTGGTTCAGCAAATTAGTTTTCGGCACACTCTCAGGATATTGAACAACGAAATTAGTATTGTATTTTATGATGTTACCACTTTGTATTTTGAAATAGACAAAGAAGATGATTTACGCAAAACAGGATTTTCGAAAGAAGGAAAACATCAAAACCCACAAATAGTTTTAGGTTTACTCGTGAGCATTGACGGCTATCCATTAGCATATGAGATTTTTGAAGGTAATAAGTTCGAAGGTCATACAATGCTTCCAGTGGTAGACCACTTTAAGTCTATGTATAAGCTTGATAAATTAGTAATTATAGCCGATTCGGGTCTTTTATCATCTGCTAACATAGTAGAACTACAAAGAAAGGACTACGAGTTTATTTTAGGAGCAAGGATTAAAAATGAGAAGCAAATAATAAAAGACAAGATACTGAATTTAGCCCTGAAAAATGGAGAGAATAAAGTCATTGAGAAGGATGATAACATCAAACTAATTGTTAGTTACTCTGAGAGCAGAGCTAAAAAAGATAAAGTAAACAGGGAAAAGGGATTAAGGAGGCTTGAGAAACAAATTAGAACCGGAAGGTTAACCAAAGCAAATATCAACAACAGAGGTTACAACAAGTATTTAAAAATGGATGGAGAAATTAAAATTACCATTGACAAAGAAAAATATTTGTTAGATCAAAAATGGGATGGTTTAAAAGGATACTTAACAAATACCAATTTATCAAAAAATGATATTATTGAAAACTATAGTCACTTATGGAAGATTGAAAAAGCATTTAGAATATCTAAAAATGATCTCAAAATACGGCCTATATACCATAGCAAGCAGTCAAGAATAGAAGCACACATTTGTATTTCCTTCGTTGCTTACAAGATATATAAGGAAATTGAAAGGCAATTAAAAGAAAAGCAATCAAGTTTGAGTCCAGAAAAAGTAATTGAAATTGCAAAAACAATTTATTCAATAAAACTTACTACGCCTCTTAATAAGGAGATAATTGAAAGTATGCTTATACTCAATGATGAACAAAAAAATCTTGCTAAACTATTTGAATTCTAATTAGGGTGTCCCAGTGCGGAAGTCAGGTGAGTGGTTGAGGCAACAAATGATGTGATTTTCACAATATATCAATTATATACATTTTTAGAAACATTCGTGATGGACTTGAGGTCAGAATCAGAAGACCGAAGCAATATCCTCATGACCCTGACTCCCTGCTTCAGGCTTCTTCTGTCAAAATATATTTTAATCAACTAAACGAATTTTGTTCGTACTCAAACCTAATTGTAATCAATTAATAGTGGCTTATTTTTCAGATGGCCGAAAATACAAATAATACCGAACCTTATTAAATATTGAATCGTTAATTCCATCAATTAGTTTCAGTTGGTCGACTGATGAAAATGAACCAATCTTATTACGTGTATTAAAAAATGAGTTTGTAATATTATAATCAAAATAAGGGTGTTTAAGCAAATTTTTGAAATCAATACGGTTAATGTCAATTTTAGTAATTAAGCTGGAGTCGGTGGTAATATAGCTTTCGATGGCATTGTAGATGCTATCGGTAAATCCATAAACTTCCTTAAGCTGATTTTTATTTACATATCCACCGAGCAGGTTTCTATAACTAATTGTTCTTTTAGCGAGCCATGGCGATAGATTCAATGAGTTTATTAATTCGCTGGAATCAGCAGAGTTAATGTCAACATTTTGATAGTTTGCTTTTTTAAAAGGCGGATTTTTTTTAATAATCCTACCCGTTTTTGATTTGTAAATCGATGGAATACTAATGTAGGGCTCTAAAATTTCGTACTCAACCTCCGAAATCGAATATATCTTTTTCAAGTCTTCCTTCCTATTAAATTTTCCGCCTTTTGCTTCATAATTTTTAATAGTACGTATCTGCATATCCGTAAAGCCCATTTTTTTCCAGGCTTCAACCGGAAGTTTATTTGGATTGAATTTAGTTGGTTTTATTTTCTGACTTGCAATTGCAAAATCCATTTCACCCGAATTTTGCAAAAATTCAATGTTAGCTGAATCGATTAACGGTTGTTGTTCTTTATGAAACAATTCAATATCAGCTTTGTATTTGTGAAGATTCGATTCGGACTTTGATTTGAAAAAATGTGGCAGTGATAAATTAACAATTACAACAAATAATATTATAAAAACAAGAACAATAATTCCTCGCTGCTCATTTTTACTTAAACTGAAGAAAACTTTAATCCAGTTATTTAGCTTGTTCAACATTATTTGTATCTCTTAATTTCACCTGATTTGAGCTTGCCCCAATAGTCGGATAAATCGTGTTTAATTTCAGGCAGTAAAATCAATAACCCAATAATATTAGGAAATGCCATTGAAAGAATCATCATATCAGAAAATGCAATAACTGATCCCAGGTTGGATGAAGCACCAACGATAATGAAAAACAGAAAAGTTACAAAGTACGTATATTTGGCTACATCTCTGGTTCCGAATATTTTTTCCGAAAATCCACCTACTAAATAGTCGAACCCTTTAAGTCCATAGTACGACCAGGAAATCATAGTTGAAAACGCAAACAGAAAAATTGCTAACACTAGTATGTAAGGAAACCAGGAAAATACTTTTGAGAATGCTTCTGATGTAAGCTGGGCTCCTTCGTAGCCCATTGGGTTTTCATAGGTTCCGGTGTAAATAAGGACCAATGCTGTCATGGTACATATTACAACAGTATCAATAAAAGGTTCAAGCAACGAAACAAACCCTTCGGTAATTGGTGTATCGGTTTTAACAGCAGAGTGAGCAATGGCAGCGGAGCCCACACCTGCTTCATTTGAAAAAGCAGCTCGCTGAAACCCAACTATAAGCACACCAATTATACCACCTTTTAGCGCATCTGCACCAAAAGCTCCGTCAATTATTAGTTTAAAAGCTGCTCCGGTGTTCTCAATGTTCATAAAAATAATTATCAAAGCAGTGATTACATAAATGGCTGCCATGAAGGGCACTACTTTGTCGGTTACCCTTGCTATACTTTTTATTCCTCCAATAATAACGGCTCCAACCAATATAGCCAGTATAACCCCAAACCACACTCCATAGTTTTCAATTCCTGGTACCAGATAGGCCAATTGAGAAAATGCCTGATTAGCCTGGAACATATTTCCTCCGCCAAACGATCCCCCAATAACCAGAATTGCAAAAACTATTGAAAGTATAATACCCAGCCATTTTAGGTTTTTCTTCTTTAACCCATCACGTAAATAATACATTGGGCCACCCGATACAACACCATGTTTGTCGATTTGTCTGTATTTTACCCCCAATGTACACTCCACAAACTTCGACGACATGCCCAGCAAACCTGCAACTATCATCCAAAAAGTAGCTCCAGGGCCTCCGATAGTAATGGCAATTGCTACACCAGCAATGTTGCCAAGACCTACAGTTGCTGACAATGCAGTAGTAAGAGCCTGAAAATGTGAAACTTCTCCTTTATGGTTAGGGTTGTCATAAACTCCTCTTATAAGCTGAATAGCATGTTTAAACCCTCTGAAATTAATAAATCGCAACATTACCGTAAAAGTGATAGCTCCAAAAATAAGCCATATTACTACCAGTGGAATATTTGACTTTTTTTCAGAACCGTCGTGGTTTAGTAATGGTTCACCTTGTTCATTATAAATAACGGGGTCGTGTAAATCTGTTGTCTCAAACGGATCCCAAAATAGTACAACACCTAAACCGTTGACGATAGGTGTGAATGCCCGATCTATTTTCTGACTTACAGTAAGTTCGGTATCAGGCAATTCTGTTCTTACTGCTACACCTTCACTTAATACAAATAATGTATCACCCTGGTTGTTATTATTAGATGCGGATGTAGAATAAGATGCTGTAACAATTAATAAAACAATTAAGATTAGTTTTTTTGTCATGATATTTGTTTATCCTTTTTGATGATTCTCAGAAATTATTGCAAGTATAAGAAAAATGACGTTTTTTACTCATAGTAAATTCTATAATTTATTAAATATCTATTTTTACGATTTGAAATAATATAAAAAATCGGATTATATATGAACATTGCAATTTTATTATTGAACAAGGGCAGGGGTAGCGGAGAAGTAGCACGGGAGCATGTTCGTCACTTGCTTAAGTTGGGTCATAAAGTGTATTTTTTATACCCCGGGAATGAAGGCGAAATAGCTGGTGCAGAAAATGTTGACATTAAATTGCATAGTCAAATAATGCCGGTACATGAGTATTTGCCGTCTGTTGGCAACAAACAAAAGCAGGTAGCACTAATGAGTCAAAAAGAGATGCTGATGTATCTTTCTGATTATGAAAAGGCGCTTAGATCAATTGCTGCAGATGTTGATATCTTTATCGGACATCATGCAAACCTGAGTGCAGTTGCGGTACATAATGTAGCTAATGAATTTAACAAACCATATGTACTACTTGTTCATGGCACAGGTATTGAACCGAGGCTGGTAGGTTTATGGAATGATAATAACTGGCAACTAATTGTCAATGCAATTCTTAAAGCCAGAGGTATAATTGTTACTACTGAATATGTTAGAGATAGTTTGGTCAAACCATTGATTGATTTACCTGATGAACGATTCCTGATTCTGCCATGTGGTGTTGATCTTGATAAATTTAAGCCAGGAAATACAGTTGGCATTAGGCAGAAATTTGATTTGCCTGAAACCTATGTTATTTGTCCGGGTGTGTTAACATATTCAAAAGGACCGCAAAATGTTGTTGCAGCCTCTGAAGAATACTCCGATTTGGCATACACCGTCTTTATTGGGGAAGGTGAAATGCTGGAAGAACTTGTGGAAAAATTGAGCGACCGTGGAAAATTTCTAGGCTTTGTTTCATCGGAGGATAAGGCAAAACTAATAGTTGCTGCAACTTTACTGGTTGCTGCACCTGAGAAAAAAGAACATTTTGGAATTATTTATGCTGAGGCTCTTGCAGGGGGTACACCATGTGTTGCTTATAGTGGTGGTGGTGTTGGTTCGATAGTAACTCCTACTGAAGGAATATTAACCGAAAGAAGACCTGAAGCTCTTGGAAAAAAGGTTAAATATTTATTGCAAAATTGGGGATTACGAAAACAAATGTCTGTTTCGGGCCGCAACAGGGCTGAAAGGCTGTATGATTATAATGATCTTGTTAAAATGATGGTTGACTGGTTGAAACCTTTTTGTTAGCCTAATGTTTTGTAATACGGCTTTACCGTATCGTGAAACATAAGTCGATTTTGGGCGTTTCAGACTAAGGCTGTTTAATTTTAATCGACACAAGTTTCACACTTGTCTACCATAGGCATGAACTACTGCAGAGTGTTAATACAAAATTTGCGGTGGAGGTAATTTGTTGTTGGTTTTTTATCATACTCTACTCGCAAAACGTCCCTTCTGCGATCCACAATGGCAGTATTTCATATTTAAGCTGGCCACTAGTAACGGATGGGTGCTTGCTAATTATCTGATCAACAGTTTTACTGTCAGGCACATTTAGGATCAGTACTCCGTCATTATCACTATTAAATAAGACTTGAACAACAAGTTGATTGGTAAATGTACAAATATTTTAAATATTTTTTTGTTTCAACCAGTAAATCGGCAATCCTATTATAAGTATTATACTGATTATTGCAATTCCAATACCCGGATTGTATATGTCAGCAATCCAGCCGATTATTGGTGCAATTATAGCTGCCAATACTGACGTTGCCTGTGAAGTAACCGACAGTGTTGTGGCCATTGACTCATCTTTTGATATATTAGCTACAAGTCCTATTCCTACGGGCTTTCTTAAATTTTCAATCATCATAATAACAATAAATCCTACTATTGGCCAAACGTAGTAGCCTAAATGAAAGCTCAGCCCGGTAAGTACTCCCACTGATAATCCAATAGTTAATGTAAGATTCATTGGTTTGCTCAGGTGCTTAAAAAGGTTTGTGAACTTACCTGAGTATCGTGAAAATACTGCCGTAAGTAAATAAATAATAAAGTAGATAACTCCAATTGTAATAGCAATTCTTTTTTCATTATTAAGATAAGCAAAGAAGGGCATACTTAATGCCACTAATACCAGCAGAGGTTGAATATAATCTTTCACTGCTTTGTAATACCCTGTATATAACGATAAATTTGTCATCACTCTGAAAAAGTTCATGTTTTTTATTGTTTGTGAAAATGCCATTATCACTAATCTGAATCTTTGTACTACCTTTTCTCCTGAGATACGTACTATTTCGCCGTCAAGATATTTAGGATAAGAATAAATAAGTAACATATCAGCCATGTATGGTACTATTGACGCTATAAAAATAATGTCATATCTTTCTGTATAAAATACAAAAATCGCAGCAAGAAGTGATGATATAGCTGAACCCGTTTGGGACCAGGATCGTGTATGACCGTAATAATCAATTTTATATATACTCCAGTTGTTTATTTTTAAATATTGGAAAATCATGGCCTTATGAACACCGGTTCTAAAAGCATCTGCCAAAGCGAACAATATCATTGCTGCCAGTAGTGTAATGTAGTTTTGGGAAAAATAGAAAACAATAAATGACAATATATAGGCAAAGAAAGAAATGATGAGTGTTTTTCGTCTGCCGAGCGCATCAGATATAACACCACTTGGAATTTCCATAATTAATATTGTGATTTCACGTGCTGAGTAAAGAATTCCTATTTCAAGGAAATTAATTCCCTTTCCTAGGAAAAATAGCATTAGGAAGGCATCAAAAAAGCGCAGGTTTTTAAAAAAGCCATAAAAACAGAATTTGTAATATTGAAGGTCTTTTTTAAACTGGGTTTGCATGTTGCATTTTTTTCAAAAGTAAGGATAATTGTTGATAAACAAAACCCGCTAAGTTTGCATGGTCTTAGTGGATTGCGTTAAAGAATATTTTTTCAATCCGCTGAGAGTTTTCCTTTCATACTTCAAGGAAAATCCACTCAGCGGATTTTTGAACAATAGAACTCACCATTTTATATCTTTGCCCACTTTATGACCAAAACCAATATTACATACAACCGTATTTGGCTTGTAGCTTATCCCATTATTTTGGGCAGTATCGCCCAGAACCTTATAAACTTCACTGATACTGCTTTTTTAGGAAGAGTTGGTGAAATAGCTCTTGGAGCAGGCGCAATTGGAGGATTGTTTTATCTGGCTGTTATTATGTTAGGGCTTGGATTTGGAATTGGGGCACAAATTATAATTGCCAGAAGATTAGGGCAGGGAAGGTTAAAGGAAATTGGAGAGGTTGTAATTCATACCATCATTTTCCTGACATTTCTGGCTGTTATTGTCTTTCTTTTACTGAAGTATGGCTCGGTGATTATTCTCAAATACACAATTGATTCAACCGCCATTTATAATGGATCCATTGATTTTCTTAAAATCAGGGCATTTGGAATTTTCTTCGCATTTATAAATATTGCTTTCAGATCGTTTTATGTGGGAATAGCTAAAACGAAAGTGATAACATATACAACCATTGTACTTGCCGCGGTAAATATATTTTTAGATTATGTTCTTATATTCGGCAAAATGGGAATGCCCGAAATGGGTATTCGTGGTGCAGCATTAGCATCGGTTATTGCTGAAATTTCGGCAATGTTATATTTTATAATTTACACTATTGCGAAAGTCGATTACCGAAAATATGATTTGTTTTGTTTTAGCAGGTTCAGACTCAAAAAACTAATGAAAATTTTCAATATCTCAATTCCAATGATGGTACAGCAGTTTGTATCCCTTGCGGTTTGGTTTGTATTTTTTCTTTTCGTGGAAAAGATAGGGGAGATGGCCTTAGCGGTATCAAATATAATCAGGAGCGTTTATGTTATCGCAATGGTGCCGATTTGGGGTTTTGCAACTGCTACTAATACATTAACGAGTTACTTAATTGGAATGAAAAGGCATGACGAAGTACCTTCGCTTATATATAAAATTGCTGTATTAAGTTTTTTTGGTGTACTATTTATTGTGAGTATGGGGCTGTTTTCCCCCAGAATGATAATGGAAATTTATACAAATCAAAAAGACTTAATTGAAGTAGGGGCACCTATTTTATATGTTGTAAGCTTAGGCGCGTTGTTTCTTTCAGTTGGTTTTGTACTGTTAAACGGAGTATCGGGTACCGGTAAAACAAATATTTCGCTAACAATTGAATTGGCAGTTCTGGCTGTTTATGTTATTTATACATATGTTTTAATAATTGAATTTAATACGGATATTATTGGAGCATGGACATCCGAAATAGTCTATGGTTTTTTGTTGAGCATAGTCTCGTGGATGTACTTAAAATCAAACCGGTGGTTAAAAATAAACATATAGCGTGTAATTAATCGGGCAGTTAAGTTTAATGTAACCTGCTATTTAATCTGCGCAACTAAAACAAAAGTATCAATTTCTTTTTGAATAATTTTTTTAGTATTTTTCCGAATCATAAAATACTAAGAAACATGATAATTTTAAAAAAGCACAAGAAATTAATTGTAATTAGTTCAATTGTTATTGCATCAATTGTGTTATTAATTTTAATAGCGCAATTTATAATTGGAAATATTCTGCAAAGCAAGTTAGAGAATTCACTTGCAAATAGAGAAGAAGGGAAATATAATATTGATATTGGTAATGTAAAATTAAATTTATTTACCATGACATTGATATTAAAAGATGTACATGTAATTCCCGACACTACATTAATCGACCAACTAAAACAAAAGCAGGCAAAACAAAATATTGCGATCAGACTTAATATACCTACGCTTAGAGTTAGAAATATAGGGCTGTTTGACTTTATTTTTTACAGACAGGTGGATGTTGGTAGCTTTATTCTTAAAGATGCAGAAATAGTACTATTTAATGCAGGAAAAAGCACTCCCAAATCAGAAAAAACTGATGAAAAATCCGACAAATTTAACATCGACAGTATTGTATTACCGGGATTAGAAGGAGTTAATCTTAACAAATTTTCGATTATTAATCTCGCACTTAATGTAATAGATATTAACAATAACGACACAGTTTTTTTTATTAGTAGCTTTAATCTCCTTTTTAAAAATATTGCTTTAATTAAAAATGAATCTGACACTGCAGGCTTTAATTTGGTACTAAAGGACATTGATTTGCATATGTCAGATGAGCAGTTTCGTTTACCTGGAGGTAAATATTTACTTTCGTTTAACGATATGAGTTTTAATTCAGACCATGCTCTCCTGGCTATTAAAAAATTAAAGATCAAACCTTTGTATGGTCGGAGTAAGATGGTTAGTATGAGCAAGTATCAGGATGAAATATTTGATTGTGAATTGGAAAAGGTGGAGATTCACTCATTATATCCTGCAGATATAATCCGCAATTCAATAATTATTTTGTCGCATGTTGCAATTAACCGAATGAAACTCAATATATTCAAGGATAAGCATCTTCCATTCAATACTGAAAAACGACCAAAACTACCCCAACAACTCCTAAAATCGCTTAAACAAGATTTATACATAGGTAGTTTAATTATTAACGAAAGTGAGCTTGTTTATTCCGAGCAGCACATTAAGATGGAAGAACCTATGACTGTCACTTTGGGTGACTTCAATGTAAAGGTTAGCAATATTACTTCAATAACTGACAGCATAGCAAAAGGAATAGTAATGGCAATAAAACTCCAAGCTAAACTTCAGAACAAAATACCATTGGGCATAAATTTATTTTTCCCTATGAAAAGTGTTGCTGATACTTTTTCTTTTAACGGTTGGTTGGGTAATGGCGATATGAAATTGTTTAACCCAATAGTTCTTCCTGCTATCGGTTTAAAGTTTGAAAATGGTATTCTTGATGGAATAAAATTTAATGCACAAGCAAACCCTGAGTATGCTATAGGTGATTTGATGATGCTCTACCATAATTTGGAAGGAAATCTTGTAAAAAGTGATATCGAAGAAACTAATAAATTGCTAACATGGCTTGCCGACAAGTTGATAATAGCAAATAACCCCTCAAAAGATAAAGACAAGCGCACTGTTCACATGTTTTTTGATAGAGTGATGTATAAAGGGTTAGGCAATTTTGTATGGAAAACGTTGCAAAGCGGCATTTCAGCTACAATTATTCCAGGTATGGATAAAAAAGTGCTAAAGGATATCAATACTAAATTAGGTATAGATAAGGAGACAGCCGGTAAAAAAACCAGGCAAAGAAAAAGAAAAAAATTAACGAAATCTGGAAGTCTTATTAACCAGAGTTTGTAAGTCAGGGCTTGACTTAAGGTCAAACTCTGATTTCATGCTCAAACTCTTATGTAAACTACTTGAAAACAAACAAGATTTTCAATCCTCAAACTTAACCCTAACTTTTATATTTTTACCACTCAAATTAATTTTGAATTACTATGGAATTGCCCAGCAAGTATAATCCTGCTTTAACAGAGGATAAGTGGTATAGCTATTGGATGGATAAAAACTACTTTCATTCGGTACCTGACGATAGGGAACCTTTTACAATTGTAATACCACCTCCCAATGTTACAGGCGTGCTGCATATGGGTCATATGCTTAATAATACATTACAGGATGTTCTTATCAGGAGAGCACGAATGCAGGGAAAAAATACCTGCTGGGTTCCTGGTACCGATCATGCTTCGATAGCAACTGAAGCCAGAGTTGTGAATAAACTTAGAGAAGAAGGCCTTAGTAAAGAAGCTCTCGGACGGGATAGATTTATAGAACATGCCTGGGAATGGACACATAAACACGGCGGTATAATTCTTGAACAGCTAAAAAAACTTGGCGCCTCATGCGATTGGGAACGTACTGCATTTACTATGAGCGAATCGATGTATGAATCGGTAATTGACGTTTTTATCGATCTTTATAACAAGGGCTTAGTATATAGGGGTGTACGTATGGTAAACTGGGATCCCACTGCCAAAACAGCAGTAAGTGATGAGGAGGTAATTCACAAAGAACTGCAATCAAAACTTTATTACCTTAAATATAAGGTTGAAGGTGAGGATAACTATATTACAATCGCTACAACACGTCCTGAAACTATTCTTGGAGATACGGCGGTTTGCGTTCATCCCGATGACCATAGATTTGTTAACTTTCATGGCAAAAAAGTAATAGTTCCTCTTATTAACAGAGCAGTACCAATTATAACAGATGATTATGTTGACAGGGAATTCGGAACTGGTGCGTTAAAGATAACCCCTGCCCACGATGTAAATGATTACGAGCTTGGTATAAAGCATAAGCTCCAATCGATAGATATTTTTAATGATGACGGCACAATGAGCGAAAGTGCTGAACTTTACATAGGTAAAGACCGTACTATTGTTCGTAGTGAAATATTAATTGATCTTGAAAAGGCTGGGAATCTCGTTAAAACAGAAGACTATATTAACAAAGTAGGTTACTCGGAACGAACAGATGCTGTTATCGAGCCAAAACTGTCGCTACAATGGTTTTTAAAGATGGGGGAATTTGGAAAAGCAGCACTTGACGTTGTTGAGAATGGTGATATTAAGTTCCATCCGCCAATGTTCAAAAATATTTATCGTCATTGGATGGAAAATCTACGCGATTGGAATATTTCTCGACAACTATGGTGGGGACAGCGGATCCCTGTATATTATTTGCCCGACGGACAATTTGTAGTGGCAAAAACTATTGATGAGGCTCTTGATAAAGCAAATGAGCTATCTAAAATCTCCAATTTAACCGTTGCTGATTTAAAGCAAGATGAGGATGTTTTTGATACCTGGTTTTCTTCATGGTTATGGCCTATTTCTGTTTTTGACGGAATTAGAAAACCGGATAATAAAGATATCGAGTATTATTATCCTACAAATGATTTGGTTACCGGTCCTGATATAATTTTCTTTTGGGTTGCCCGTATGATAATGGCAGGGCTCGAATATAAAAACGACATTCCTTTTAAGAATGTATATTTTACTGGCATTGTGCGAGACAAGCTCGGCCGTAAAATGTCGAAAATGTTAGGAAACTCTCCCGACCCACTCGATCTCATAAAACAATTTGGAGCCGATGGAGTGCGCATAGGGATGTTACTTACCGCTCCGGCCGGAAACGATTTGCCATTCGATCCCGCCCTCTGTGAGCAGGGAAGAAATTTTAGTAATAAGATTTGGAATGCACTTAGATTGGTAAAAGGATGGAAAGTAGATAATGACCTCAAACAATCTGAAAATAACAAGCTGGGAATACAATGGTTTGATGCAAAGCTTAACAGTACGTTGGCTGAAATTGAAGATCATTTTTTAAAATACAGGATGTCAGACGCTTTAATGGCTGTATATAAACTTATATGGAATGATTTCTGCAGCTGGTATCTTGAAATCATTAAACCTGGGTATCAACAACCAATTGATGTTGAAACAATAAATAATACAGTTGGTTTCTTTGAGAACCTAATGAAAATTCTTCATCCTTTTATGCCGTTTATCACCGAAGAAATATGGCATTTGTTAACTGAAAGAAATGAAGGTGACGACATTATAATCTCAAATATTCCTGTTGATACTAATTTTGATAATAGTATAATTGAGGCATTTGATCGTGCTGAAAGCATAATTGTTGGAATAAGGAATGTACGTATAGACAATAATATCCCTCAGAAAGATAGTATCGAAATCTTTGTTAAAAATGGCGATATGTCACCATGCATTTTCTATCCTGTTATAGCTAAGATGGTTAATGCCCAAAAAATTGAAATTGTAGATAAAAAACCCGAAGGTTCGCTGATATTTACTGTTGGCGCTCAAGAATTTTATATTCCTGTAGACTCAAGTATCGATATTGAAGCCGAGATAACAAAGCTTAAAGATGAACTAAAGTATACTAACGGCTTTTTAAATGCGGTTAGAAAAAAGCTTTCAAATCCTGGGTTTGTAAATAATGCTCCTGGCGCCGTTGTTGAAAAAGAGCAAAAAAAACAAGCTGATGCTGAGGCTCGTAAAAAGGTTATTGAACGCCAGTTGGCATCATTAGTACCCAAATAGCCCAAGCATCGTTTGTGCCTAAAACAATATTCAATATCACATCAAGCGGATGCTTATGCTTTTTAGGGTTGTCACCTCAACTTTAATTTCGTCCCAACTTCTACCTGAACACCTTTGCCTAAGTTATTCATTTTATATATTCGTTTTAACCTGATGCCATATAACTGTGAAATTTGATGCATTGTTTCGCCGCTTTGTACAATATGGTATTTGTATTTTCTTTCGGCTTTGCGTTTTTTCTTTTCAAGATATATGACTTCATCAATTTGTAATAGGTGGTCTTTCTTCAGGTCATTATTATTTATGAATTGCCGGCTGGAAATTTCAAATTCATCAGCAAGGCTATAGAATGTATCTCCTTTTTCGATTATAATAAGTTTTCTCCCGTTGTTCTTAAAGATATTTCTTCCTGATGTCCAGCTGTCAATTTGCTTGAAATCAGATTTAGAAATGGGGTCGAATGTCTCAGATATTACTACTTTAGTTTTGCTTGATCTACTTTTACTTTGTTTATCATATTGGTCAAGATTGTATCGTTCAATTATATTAATTAATAGTTGAGGATATTTAGGATTAGTAGCATAACCAGCTTTTTTTAAACCATGTGCCCAACTTTTGTAATCATTGGTTTTATATTCGAACAAAAAAGAATACCTGCCTCTTTGTGTGAGAAATTTTGAATGGTCACTGTACGAATCTTCCACCTTTTTGTACTTTCGGAAACATTCATTTTTTAATTCAGCATCCATATAATACTTTTTTCCAGTCCATTCTTTATGGCATTTTATTCCGAAGTGGTTGTTAGCTTTTCGTGCCAAATTGCTATTTCCACTACCCGATTCCAATATACCCTGTGCAAGTGTTATCGAAGCAGGTATATTATACTTCTTTTGCTTTTTTATTGCAATATCTTTATATTTCACAATGTATTCAGTTTGTGAAATTCTTTTTTGAGCCATTAATTCTGTACCCGACAATATTATGACGGCTATCAGAAATAGTATTGTATTTTTAATAGTCAGGCTGTCCAAAAATGTAAGTTTGTTGTAGGAACCAAATTTAACTGAATAATAATAGGTAACTAAGTTGACTAAACGTAATTTTACACAAATCATTGTTATTAACAATCCGGTATTTGACATGGAAGAGTCTGCATAAGCAGTCCTTCCAGAGTCATTTGTAATGATTATGAGAAATATATCCTTAAATATTTATTTCCAACTCAATTTGTAATTTGGCTATTTTTCTACTTTTACTACCTGAAACTTTCATTTAACTTATGAATCAGGAGCTAATCTTCAAATATTTCCCGGGATTATCAGAAATACAAAATGATCAAATTAAACATTTGGGTGAACTTTATAATTACTGGAATCAGCAAATAAATGTTATTTCCCGCAAGGATATGGATAATTTTTATTTGCACCACGTACTACAATCTCTCTCAATTGCTAAAGTTGTTGAATTTAAAAACTTTACCGAAATAATGGATGCCGGTACTGGCGGTGGTTTCCCTGGTATTCCTCTTGCAATTATGTTTCCTGAGGTTAAATTTTATCTGGTGGATTCGGTTGGAAAAAAAATTAAAGTTGTTAATGAAGTAGCACAAAGCCTGGGGCTTAAAAATGTTGAAGCTGAGCAAATAAGAATGGAACAGGTTGATAAAACTTTTGATTTTATTATTAGCAGAGCTGTAACCTCTTTGTCTGATTTTTTAAGGTGGACGTCATATAAGTTTCATAACAAATCGTTTAATAGTATCCCGAATGGTATACTATATATAAAAGGAGGAGATGTAAAAAAGGAATTAACCGAAATAAAAAAGTTTAAGAAGAATATATACAACATATTCGACTATTTTAATGATGATTTTTTTGAAACTAAAAAGGTTATACATATTTTCAGAAAATAGCTAACAAGTGACAATCACGGTTAAAATAATCCAGCCGTATTTTAATGCTGTAAATCAATCGATTGGAATTTGCAGATTGTTAAGAATTGTTAAAAAACTTTTCAGTATATACTATATTTCCTACTAAATCCATTATTTTGCATGTCATTTTAGAGTAATTGTGTACTAACTAATTCTTATTTATGGACATTATTGTTGAAAATCTTGTAAAGAAATACGGGTCACAAAAAGCGGTCGACAATATTTCTTTTACAGTAAAAACAGGTGAAGTGTTGGGGTTTTTAGGTCCGAATGGAGCCGGCAAAACCACGACCATGAAAGCGATAACCACATTTCTGATACCCAACAGCGGAAATATTTATGTTGGAGAATACTCGGTAAACCGAAATCCTGAAGAAGTAAAAAAGAACATTGGTTATCTTCCGGAAAACAATCCTTTGTACGAAGACATGCCCGTAATCGACTACTTACGCTTTGTGGGTGATCTTCACGGTATTTCAAAAGAAAATATTGACGATAGTTTACTGTCGGTGATTGAAATATGCGGTTTAGACGCCGAGAAGCATAAAAAGATTAACGAGCTGTCAAAAGGATATAAGCAACGCGTTGGACTTGCTCAGGCATTAATTCACAAACCTGATGTTCTGGTATTGGATGAACCAACAAGTGGACTGGACCCTAATCAGATTATCGAAATTAGAGATTTGATAAGAAGAATTGGTCGTGAAAAAACAGTTATACTTAGCTCTCATATCCTTGCTGAAGTTGAAGCTACTTGCGACAGAATTCTAATTATCAATAAAGGTAAGATTGTTGCTGATGGCACTACCGCTGATTTACGCAAACAAGCCCAGGGAAAAGATGTACTTCGTTTAAGAATAGAGGGCGCAGATATAAATACGATTTATAATGCTTTAAAGGAAATTGACGGGGTTGATATGGTAGATATTTATGATGCCGATAATATGCGATTATTGTTGGATGGTAATCCTAAAAAGAAACTTGCCGCATTTGTTTTCAACTTTTGTGTTAAAAATAACTGGGTGTTAACTGAGCTAATACCGGTTGAAACAAAGCTTGAGGATATTTTTAAAGAACTTACAACCGAATAATTATAACTGCTTGAACAATAGAAATGATATGAAAAAAATATTGATAATTACAAAAAGGGAATTACAAGCCTATTTCGATTCGTTAATGGCATATATCCTGCTCATCCTGTTTCTAGGCTTTAGTGGCTTTTTCACATGGATTTATGGCAGCGATATATTTTTTATAAAACAGGCAACACTAATGCCTTTTTTTAGTATTGCGTATTGGACATTGTTTTTCTTCATCCCTGCACTAACAATGAGGCTGCTTTCGGAGGAAAACAGTTTGGGCACCATTGAATTGCTACTTACGAAACCCATTTCAAACTGGCAGGTGATTATGGGTAAATTTACTGCCTCACTATTGCTGATTATTGTTGCTTTAATACTTACACTGCCTTACGTAATCAGTTTAACTACAATTGGAAATGTTGATGGCGGACAGGTATTTTCAGGATATGTTGCTCTTATTTTATTCAGCAGCATGATGATTGGAATTGGCCTTTTTACTAGCAGCATCGGCAATAATCAAATTGTTAGCTATCTGCTTGCATTGTTTATTGGAATATTCTTTCAAATAATTTTTCAGATGTTAGGCCAAAACCTTTTTGGATTTGCCGGATATTTGTTGAATTACTTAAGCACATCCTCTCATTTCGAATCCATGACAAGAGGCGTTATCGATTCACGGGATGTGTTATTTTTTATCGGAATTACATTTTTATCTCTCGTATTTACCGAGATAATGCTTATAAAAAAACGTTATGTATAGTTTGTTTTCCATTTTTAAATTACAGCAAATGAATAAGAAATCATATACTACGAGTGCATTATTATTGATCGTTTCTTTCATAGTTATAGTAATTATTTCAGAAAAATATTTTGTTCGCCTCGATTTATCCGAAGGAGGGCAATATTCATTAAGTGATGCAACAAAAAAGATATTAAAAAACTTAGATACACCAGTTACGGTTACAGCGTATTTTACAAAAGATTTACCTCCTGATTTAGATAAGGTTAAACGAAATTTTAAAGATATGTTGATTGAATACAATAGCCTTTCGGATGGGAATGTGGTATTTAAGTTTGAAAACCCAAATGAAAATAAAGAAGTTGAAACTGATGCACTTTCTGCTGGTGTTCAGCCTGTGTTATTTAAAGCACGTGATAAAGATGAGGTAAAGCAGCAGAAAGTATTTATGGGAGCTGTGTTATTATTTGATAATAAAAAAGAGATTATTCCATTTATTAATCCTGAGGGCAGCATAGAATATGCATTAACTACTGCTATTAAAAAATTAACCGTTACTAATAAGGCTTTAATAGGCTTTGTTCAGGGACAAGGAGAACCACCTTTAACTGCCTATCAACAAGTGAAGGCCGATCTCGATGTGCTTTATAATGTTAAAGAGGTTTATTTATCGGATACTGTACGTAACATTAACAAGTTCCAAACATTAGTTATTTCGGCACCAACACAGTTATTTAATTATGAAGCTATAGAAGTTCTTGATTCCTACATTAGTAATGGAGGAAACTTATTTGTTGCTTTTAACAGAATGAGCGGAAATTTACAAACCCTCCAAGGAGAATCGAATGAAACAGGCTTTGAAATATGGCTTGCAAATAAAGGGTTGTTGGTTGATAGTTTATTTTTGGTAGATGCCAACTGTGGAAGTGTAAATGTAAGTCAACAAACCGGAAGGTTTAACATGACAACTCCTGTTAAGTTCCCATTCTTACCGGCTATCACAAATTTTGCTGATTTTCCCGTCACAAAAGGGCTGGAGCAAATAATGCTGGGATTTCCAAGTCCTATAAGGTATGTTGGTGATACTACAACAAAATATACTCCGCTGGCTATGTCTTCTAAGAATTCGGGTTTGCTTTCGTTACCTGTTGTATTTAATGTGCAAAAGAACTGGACAGTTGTTGATTTTCAATCTGGAGAGCAGGTTGTTGCCGCAATGTTAGAATGCAATTATGATAACAACGAGGCAAAAATAATTGTAGTAAGCAGTGGAGACTTTGCTGTAAATGGAACCGGTCAACGCCCTCGACAATTACAACCCGATAACGTAAGCCTTATGGTAAACTCAATCGACTGGCTTTCGGATGATACCGGCTTGATCGACCTTCGCACTAAAACAATTACTTCGCGACCGATTGATCAAATTAGTGATTCGAAAAAAGTGTTTATTAAGTGGTTGAATTTTCTGCTTCCTGTGCTGTTAGTAATAATTTACGGTTTTATTAGAATCCAGATGCGCAGGAATCAAAGAATGAAGAGGATGCATGAGGGTTATGTTAAATAAGTTTTATATTTAGTAGCCATCAAGGATAAATTGTTTTAAATTCGCCTTTTCATTAAAAATTATTTGATATGACAGAAGTGATCAAGAAATCTTTAAGGGATAATGTTGGAGTAAGATGGTTTGTTCTGATATTGGTTTCCCTGTGTATGTTAATAGCCTACACATTTATGGAAGTTTTATCACCTCTTCAAACTTTGGTACAAAGTACATATGGTTGGAGTGGTTCAGAATGGGGAATAGTAACAGGTGCCCAGGGATACCTAAATGTTTTTGCATTTATGTTAATTTTTGCCGGAATTGTACTGGATAAAATGGGAATTAGATTCACAGCAGTAAGTTCCGGAATTGTAATGATTCTTGGTGCCATTGTTAAATATTGGGCATTTGCTGGTAATTTTGGACTTGATTCGGAGATAATCGGTATTGATTCCAGAGTTTTTATTTCTGCTGCAGGTTTTGCGATTTTCTGCGTTGGTGCTGAAGGTGCCGGGATAACGGTTTCCAGAATTATTGTAAAGTGGTTTAAAGGTAAAGAAATGGCTCTTGCTATGGGTACAGAAATGGCATTAGCTCGTTTTGGGTCTTTTATTGCTCTCTTTGGCGCACCTCGTATAGCAAATGCATTTGATATTCCAACTTCTGTTCTTGTAGGTACAATTGCACTTTCTATCGCATTAATATTATTCATTGTTTACACGATAATGGATACTAGATTGGATAAGCAATTACAGGGAGATGCTGTTGAAGAAGATCCCTTCCATTTATCCGACCTTAAACTTATTATCACAAGTAAAGGTTTTTGGTATCTATCTATATTATGCTTACTTTTTTACTCTGCTGTTTTCCCATTCTATAAATTTTCATCCGGTTTAATGGTAAATAAATTCGGAGTTGACCCAGCTACGGCTGGAGATATTCCTTCAATTCTGCCTTTTGGCACGATGTTATTGACACCTTTGTTTGGTTATTTTTATGATAAAATTGGAAAAGGTGCATCTATAATGATAATTGGAGCTTCCCTTTTGGTTGTTGTACATACAATCTTTTATATTCCTTCCCTTACAGAAACCTGGACTGCTATCTTTGCTGTTGTTTTATTAGGAATAGCATTTTCTTTAGTTCCATCAGCTATGTGGCCTTCGGTTCCTAAAATTATCCCAGACAAACAATTGGGTTCAGCATATGCATTAATTTTCTACATACAAAACATTGGTTTGATGCTTGTTCCGATTCTACTAGGTGTTGTTCTTGATAAAACAAATCCTGGGGTAAATGAAAAAACTGAAACAGCTATTCAAGCATTTAGAGATTCTGGAGTTCCTGCCAATGAGATAGCAAGCAAAGTACAAGAATTAAGAGTAATTGGTGAAATTCCTATGTTTGATTATTCCAATACTTGGTTAATATTTGTAGGGCTTACTATTCTTGCGGTAGTATTTGGTTTTTTACTTAAAGCAGAAGACAAGAAAAAAGGTTATGGACTACAACTTCCAAATATTGAAAAGGAATTGTAGTTTTTATTATTTTTGTTTAAAAATTACAAAATGAACTTTGTTGCAGACAGGATTACTATAGATGAGGGTGTTTGTAATGGCAAACCCACAATAAGAGGTAAGAGGATAACTGTGCAAACTATTCTTGAGTTCCTTAGCTTGGGAGACACTCGTGAAGAAATTCTTCAACAGTATCCAACACTCGAAAATGAAGATATTGATGCTTGTTTGACATTTGCTGCTACCTTACTTAACAATAATTATACATTATTTCCGGTATCATAATGGGTAAGTTTTTAATTGATGCAAACCTACCATACCATTTTAGTTTGTGGAATAATGATAATTTCATCCATGTAGCCGATTTGGATGATAGTTTGTCAGATGAGGTAATTTGGGAATACGCCAAAATTAGTAGTTTAACTATTATTTCAAAAGATTCTGAGACATCAAAAGAGCATAAACTCACTAACGTATATATTGCAAAAATTGAAGGAATCACATAAAATTTAATTAAAATGAGTAAAGACATATTAAAACTTAAACCGGAAGCTGTTTGGAAAAGCTTCTATGAACTAACACAAATTCCTCGCCCTTCGAAAAAAGAAGATAGCATAAGGGCATTTTTGAAAAAATTTGGCGAAGACCTTGGTCTGGAAACCATAGTTGATGAAGTAGGCAATGTGATTATCAAAAAACCTGCAACCGAAGGTATGGAAGACCGTAAAGGCATTATCCTACAAGGACATATGGATATGGTTCCTCAAAAAAATTCCGATACAGATCATGATTTTGACACAGATCCTATTGATGCATATATAGATGGTGACTGGGTAACGGCAAAAGGAACAACACTTGGCGCTGACAACGGAACGGGTGTTGCTGCTGCAATGGCAGTTTTGGAAGATAAAGAACTGGTTCACGGTCTTGTTGAAGTTCTCATAACAACAGATGAAGAAACTGGTATGACCGGAGCAAATAACCTTAAACCAGGCTTGTTGGATGGTGATATACTTATTAACCTTGATTCAGAAGATGAAGGTGAACTTTATATTGGGTGTGCAGGAGGTATTGATACAACAGGTGAGTTTACTTGCACTCCCGAAGATGTATCTGAAGGTATGGCTGCCTATAAACTTTCTGTTAAAGGATTAAAAGGTGGTCACTCAGGTCTTGATATTAACCTTGGCAGAGGAAATGCTAATAAAATCATGAATATACTACTCCTTAAAGCTAGCGAAAAATATGGTTTGCGACTTGCTGAGATAGATGGTGGAAGCTTGCGCAATGCAATCCCGAGAGAATCATTCGCCACTGTAGTTGTTCCCGATGATAATAAAGCAGATTTTGAGCAATTTGTAACAGAGTTTGAAGCAATCGTGCAGGATGAATTTAAAGATGCTGACCCCGGCGCGGTTGTTATTGCAGAGGCAACAGATATGCCTGATAAAGTTATTGATGAGAAAACTCAAGCCAACCTTTATATTGCTGTTGCCAAATGTCCCAATGGTGTTATAAAAATGAGTGAAAGCGTTAAAGGTATAACCGAAACTTCAACAAATCTTGCAATTGTAAAATCTGGCAATGGTAAAATTGAGCTTGCAGCATTACAACGCAGTTTAATTGATGAGGATAAGGATAACCTTGGTGCAGAAATAAGAAAAGTATTTGAATCTGCTGGAGCAAAAGCCGAGAGTTCTGGTTCATACCCCGGGTGGAAACCAAACCCTGATTCTCCAATCTTGAAAGAGATGAAAGAAGTATATAACAATAAGTTTGGAAAAGTTCCTGAGGTTAAAGTAATACATGCCGGACTTGAATGTGGTATACTTGGTGCTACATATCCCCACTGGGATATGATTTCATTTGGGCCAACTATCCGCAATCCACACTCACCTGACGAAATGGTGAATATAGAATCTGTGCAGTTGTTTTGGGATTTCCTTGTGGAAACTTTAAAGAACGCACCAAAAAAATAATTGACTTAAACAAAAAACTTTTATTAAAAATAGTTTTGAGTTATTAAATAAATTTCTACTTTTGCACTCCCTAAAGAAAATTATAAGGCGATGCCAAAAAGAACGTTTCAACCGTCGAATAGAAAGAGAAAGAATAAGCATGGTTTCCGTGAAAGGATGTCAACCGTTAATGGTCGTAAAGTGCTTAAAAGAAGAAGGTCAAAAGGAAGAAAAAGACTATCTGTTTCTGACGAAATGCACTAATTTTTTAGTGTAATTATAAAATCCTATAATGGGAGGTATGCATGCATACCTCCCTTTTTAGTTTATAAACTTTGAAAAGTTGAGTTCTAAACCTTATAAACAGTCGTTCGAAAAGTTTAGAGCTTTTCTAAAGTTAAGTAAATAAAAAATAATAAATTCGCAAAGCATTAAAAAATCAATCTGATGGAAGCTTTACTCAGGTTTTTATTTATAGTTGTTTTAATATATTATGGTTTTAAACTAGTTATAAGATATGTAGCACCTTGGTTGTTATCACAGTTTATGAAAAAGCAGCAGGATAAGTTTAATCAGATGAATGGATTTGCTAATTCGGATTACTCCAAAAAAAAAGAAGGTGAAATACACATTAAAACAAAACCATCAAAAGAAGATAAGGAAGGCAATGATTTTGGCGAGTATATTGATTTTGAAGATGTTGATGACAAATAATTAAAAAACGTTATTTAAGTAAAAAATCTAATAATGGGTAAAAAGCAATTTAAAGAATCTGTCAGCCTTTGGCGAAGTAATGGCACTATATTTTTAATCTCCATTGCAGCATTTTTAATAATTACTCTGGTTTATTTTTCGCCCTTGTTGGAAGGCAAAAAGCTTAAACAACATGATATTACCATGTTTAAAGGTATGTCGAAAGAAATTGTCGACCATCGTGAAGCTACTGGTGAAGAACCGCTATGGACTAATTCGATGTTTGGGGGCATGCCTGCCTGGCAGATTTCGGTACAGTACCCTGGAAATCTAACAACGTACATAGATAAGGCTGTAACTCTATGGTTACCGTACCCGGCTAATTACGTTTTTCTGTATTTCCTGGGCTTTTTCATTTTGATGCTGGTACTTAAAATCGACCCATGGGTTAGCCTTATTGGTGCTATTGCATTCGCTTTGTCGTCATACTTTTTCATAATACTTGGTGCCGGTCATACTTCAAAAGCCCATGCAATTGGATATATGGCACCTGTATTGGCTGGTATAATTCTGGCCTTTAGAGGAAAATATTGGCAGGGAGCACTTCTTACAGCAATAGCTCTTGCACTTGAAATTAAATCGGCACATCTCCAAATCACTTATTATTTATTGATCATTGTTATTGTATATGGCATTTTCAAACTTATTGAAGCAATAACTAAAAAGCAATACGCTCATTTTTTTAAAGCAACCGGAATATTAATAATTGCAGCCTTATTGGCAATATCAACATATACAACAAATTTATGGGCAACCTATGATTATGGTCAGGATACAATGCGAGGTAAACCCGAATTGACTAAAGATGCTGAAAACAAATCAAGTGGTCTTGATAAGGATTACATCACCGCATGGAGTTATGGTATTGGCGAAACATGGTCGTTGATAATTCCCAATGTAAAGGGTGGTGTTTCAGGGGTTCTTGGAAATGCTGATGCTATTATAGAGGCTGATCCTGCATACAGAAATGCAATAGCGCAACAAAGTAATGCATATTGGGGAGATCAACCAGGCACATCCGGACCTGTTTATGTTGGAGTTATTGTTATGTTTTTGTTTATTCTTGGGATGTTTATAGTTAGTGGCAGGTTGAAATGGGTGCTATTAACAGTTACTTTACTCTCTATTTTACTTGCATGGGGAAGAAACTGGATGCCTTTTACTGATTTCTTTATTGATTATATTCCGGGATACAATAAATTCCGGGCAGTATCGATGATACTGGTTATAGCCGAACTCGCAATACCTGTGCTTGCCTTTATGGCATTAGGGAAAATAGTTACTGATGCGGCTGTTCTCAAAACAAAAAAGAATTCTCTGTATTATGCATTTGGGTTAACCGGTGGTTTTATACTCATATTTTATTTGGCACCTTCGGTATTTTTTGATTTTTTAAGTACCGATGAACATATGCAGTTTGCTGAGCTATTACAAGGCAAAGATGCTGCCCAGGTAAATATTTACCTTACAAGTCTTGAAAATGTTAGGATTGCTATATTTAAAGCTGATGCTTTACGCAGCCTTATTTTTGTGATTCTGGCAGCTTTACTGGTGTTTTTTTATGCTGCTGGTAAATTTAAAAGTGGTTACCTGATTGCTGGATTAGGATTGCTTATACTTATCGACATGGTAAGTGTTAATCGCAGATATTTAAATAACGACAATTTTATTAGAGCAAAACAATTTGATGTTCCATTTAATGCGAGCACTGCCAATAAATATATTTTGAATGACAATAATCCTGATTTCAGAGTTCTTGACATAACCAAAAGTACTTTTAATGATGCGAGTTGCTCCTATTTTCACAAAAGTATAGGTGGGTACCATGGTGCTAAATTACAGCGATATCAGGATTTAATAGACGGGTATCTGCAAGGAGAGATTCAGTCGATATTTGGTGTTCTTTCGCCGGGAGTTACATCGGAAAAGATTAATAATATGTTTAAAGAACAGCAAGTGCTTAATATGTTGAATATGAAATATGTTATTTACAACCCCGAAGCAATGCCTTTGTTGAATAGCTCAGCATTTGGACATGCTTGGTTTGCCAACAATGTTGTTATGGTAAAAGGTGCTGATGAAGAATTTGGTGCGCTTGGTAAATATGAATTACAGACGACTGCCGTTGTTGATTATAAGTTTGCCTCACAGTTGGAAGGAAAGCGTTTAGTTCATGATTCAACCTCATTTATTGAGCTTGTATCTTATGCCCCAAACAATCTTATTTATAACTATAATGCTTCTGCTGAACAGCTTGTGGTTTTTTCTGAAATATATTATGATAAAGGATGGAACGCATATATTGACGGACAAGAGGTTCCATATTTAAGAGCTAATTATGTATTGCGTGCGTTAGTGGTTCCTGCCGGTGAGCATGAGATAGAGTTTAAATTTGAGCCTCGAATTTGGATTGTGGGAGAGCGTATATCTTTTGCCGGTTCATTATTATTGATATTATTATTAATAGCCGGAATAGGATTTGAAATAAGGAAAACACTGGTAAACAAGGAAGCAAATAACAACTAACCATTGCTCATTGAAAAAAGTTCTGATTATAACTTATTATTGGCCACCAAGTGGAGGAGGTGGCGTACAGCGATGGGTGAAGTTTGTTAAGTACCTCCCCAAATTTAATATTGAACCAATTGTATTAACAGTAGATCCCGATTCAGCATCCTATGCGATTATTGACCAAAGCTTGATTCATGAGTTAAGTGATGCCACTAAAGTTTTTACAACTAAATCGCGTGAACCTTTCAATTTATACAAAAAGTTTAACTTAAAAAAGGAAATACCGTATGGTGGATTTGCGAATGAAGAAGATCCGGGGTTATTTCAAAAGATATCGCGCTATATCAGAGGGAACTTTTTTATTCCGGATGCCAGAATAGGCTGGAATTCATTTGCATATGATCAAGCTGCAAAGCTAATTGATAAGTTTAATATTGAAACTGTAATTACCAGTAGCCCACCACATTCTACACAACTTATTGGTTTAAAACTGAAAAAAAACTTTGGCAACTGTTGGATTGCTGACTTACGTGATCCATGGACTGATATTTATTATTACAACCGAATGTATCATAGCCTTCTTGCAAAAAAACTTGACAAAAAGAAGGAAACTGAAGTATTACAAAAGGCTGATAAAATAATTGTTGTAAGCAAATCTATAAAGGACTTGTTTGCCTCTAAAATTGCAGGGCATGAAAAGGGAAAAATTAATATTATTTCCAATGGATTTGATACAGCAGATTTTAATTTTAACGAAAGTGATATAAATGATCAATTCGTAATAACCTACACAGGAACATTAGCAGAAAATTATAATATTGATGGTTTTCTCAGAGCCCTAATAAATATTGTAGAAAAACACGATGAGCTAAAGATAAAATTGCAATTTGTTGGTAAGGTGTCAACTGGTTACCGCGATTTAATTGAAAATTCTGCTCTTGGTCCTATTTGCAGTTTTGTGGGGCACGTTGATCATAATTCCTCGATAGCTTATTTGAAAAAATCAAGTGTGCTTTTTTTGGCTATTCCTGATGTTCCACAAAATGAAGGAATACTAACGGGCAAGCTTTTCGAATATTTAGCTGCACGAAAACCAATAATTGGAGTAGGACCGGTTAATGGCGATGCATCTGTAATAATTGATGAGTGCTCTGCCGGAAAAATGTTTCACTATAATGATGAGGTTAGTATATTTGATTATATAGTTGATCTCTACTTAAAGTGGGTCGAATCACCTGAAATTAGTTTGGAAGGAGAATTATACAAAAATTATTCTCGGGAGAACCTAACCGCAAAACTGGTTACATTAATACCCTAAAGTATTACTATATGCTAAACTTGTGATTTTAGTTTCATTTCAACTAATTGTAATTCTGTTTTAGAAACCTCGTTTTTTAGGTTGGTTGGTTTTGAAAAAATCTTATATTTGTGTATTCCTAAAATATCCCTTATGAAAAGAAACATGAAAGTCTTCTTAACAACATTCTTAATACTATTATTTGCTAATAGTTATGCACAAGACACAATTAGTGTTGAATTTGGCACTGATCATATTAAAGATGCCTATATAAACATTGTTAACAATTACTCAAATGGTAGTTCTCAGAGTTTAGTTGCATCTGTATGGACGCATTATGGAGAGTTTGGTACCGGGCGGAAGCCTGATCGGTTTTGATTTTTCTGATTTAAGGGAAGATATTGTTGTGATTGATGCAAGGTTAAATCTTTATCATAATCCAACATCTGGTCATGAGGGTCATTCAACACTTGGCGGTGATAATACCGGAGTAATCTTCAGGATTACTGAACAATGGAAAGAAGATTCAGTTACATGGATAAATCAACCTGCTACAACAAACACTAACTTTGTTATAATTTCTGCTCCTGATAATGATACTGCTGATTTTCTTAACGTTGATATTACTCCTATAATAAAGGATATGATACGTCATCCTGCCACCAATGATGGATTTATGATTAAGCTTTTTAGTGAAGACACTCTATATAGGAGTCTTGTTTTTGCCTCCTCTGACCATCCAGTTGAAAGCCTACATCCTTCTATATCAATTACATATATAGTTGATTTACCAGTAGATTCGGTTTTAACATTACAGCCAGATGGAGAAACAGGAAAAGATGCTTATATTAATTCCATTGTTTCAACTTCAAAAAACAATCAGCAAAGTTTAGTTTCCACAGTTTGGGAATTTGAAGAGGGATGGGGTATAGGACGAAGTTTTATCAATTTCGATTTATCTCATATAGATCCGGAACTCACGATAACTCTTGCCGAATTAAGTTTGTTTCATGATCCGGATTCGCCTGTTGAAGGTCATATTAACAATGGAAATTCAAATGAGATACTTATTAGTCGAATAATTGAAAGCTGGAGTGAAGACGATATTAACTGGGATAATCAACCGGCAACTTCACCTGAAAACCAGGTATTATTACCTAGTTCTAATTTAGCTGATCAGGATTACTTAGATATTTATGTAACAGAGATAGTTACTGATATGTTTAATTACATGAATGAATCATTTGGCTTTATGCTTCAATTAAGTGATGAAACTTTTGGAAATTATAATAGAAATGTAGTATTTGCTTCTTCAGATCATCAGGTGCCAGAATTACGTCCCAAACTTGTAATTTATACACAGGATTATACAAGCCTCAAAGAGCCTGATAATACGGTAAATAACATGTTGGTGTATCCAAACCCCGGAGCAGGTGATTTTAATATTCAAGTTTCTAAAAATATATTTCCTGTG
This sequence comes from Bacteroidota bacterium, assembly GCA_014382445.1. Classification (GTDB taxonomy): domain Bacteria; phylum Bacteroidota; class Bacteroidia; order Bacteroidales; family F082. Next base: position 10,485 of record JACNJS010000087.1, on the reverse strand, counting down.
CAATATACTGTATATGATAGCTTTGGAAATGTTATTGTGGCCAGCAACACGCTTAATAGTAAATTTTACGTGGATATTACCTCGCAACCTTCGGGAGTGTATTTCTTATCCGTTATAATAAAGAATAGTGTAACGACAAAAAAGTTGATCAAGCTCTAAATCTTAGTTATATTCGACACGAAATTATTAATGTCGTATTTTTCGTCGTTAAAAACTTTATAGAGCTCTTTGAGCATTAGGTTTTTAGTTTTTATCCCCCGCTTTTTTGCAATTTCTTCAACAAATACATTAACAGCTATTTTACCTTCGAGCACAACTTTTTCTGAAATATAATCTGTGAAAAAACCTTTACCGATTAGGAGACCCAGAGTTCGGTTTCGGCTAAGGTCGTTGAGTGCCGTTAGTGTAAAATCGCCAATACCACAATAATTGAACATCGTATTTTCCTCGCCTCCAAATTTAGAAATAATAAAACGCATTTCGTTGATGGCTTTAGTAAGTATAAGCGACCTGAGGTTGGGCGAATCGAAGTGGGCATCCACAATACCTACAATAATTGCATATATATTTTTGAGGATGCTTGCCAATTCAACACCTACCACATCGGTTGAAAAATCAAGATGGATTGTGGTTTTCTTAAATACTGTTTCAAACAGGTTAAAATATTTATCCTTTTTTGATGCCAGAGTGAAAGCAGTAGGCATATTACTAATTATTTCGCGGGCAAATGAAGGCCCCTTCATACTAAAAATAGGATTGGGAATAAATTTTGATAGAGCCTGAGGAATTGTTTTCTGTCCATCTCCAAAACCTTTGGCAAGGTTTACGATTAAAGCGTCTTCGCCAATATATTGTTCGTTTTCACACATGTACGAAACAGCAATGCTTGATGGGATGCCGATAAAAATAATATCAGAGTCTTTAAGTATACTTTTATCAAAAGTAGCTTTAAGCGAGGGTTCAAGTTCGATGTTCGGGAAATATTTTCGGTTTATGTGATCGTTACTTATTGAATCAACAACATCTTGCTCTACCGATAACAAAAAAACTTCATATTTCCCCTTCTGCGCAATCACATTCCCCATAGCGGTTGCTATAGCACCACTCCCTATAAAGCATATTTTCAGGTTGTTATTCATAATATAATTTTCTGATAAAAAGTAAAATTAACAAATTATTTATATATGCAAAATCGGTTTAACTGTTACCTCACCTTGAACAGGCTTTTTAAAACTGCATCAGCCTTTTGATTAATATCCTCCGAGACATTTAAAAAATAGACAGGGAGCGAGAATATTACCAAAATAAAACTGCTTCTGATGAAAATATCAACGATGTAATTAGTCTGTTCAGGTAACAGTAACGATGCTCCATAGGCAAAAGCACCTATGATATAAAGTATTATTGTTTTAGAAGTAAATGGCTGAAGACGATAGGCACGATACAGGAAAATATAATTGATAAGACTATAAATAAATTTTGAAATTAAGGTTGCAATGGCTGCTCCAACAATCCCGTAAATTGGAATTAAGAGCAAATTTGAAATTATGATAAGAGCAGTAAAAATAATAAGGAAGTAAGAAAGGTAGCGATAATGCTTTGAATTAACAATAATGTGAGGGCTTACACCAAGTGCAATGTCGATTAAGTTGGCTATGCCGATAATTAAAATAACATACTTCCCAGGGAGATACTCCGAAGGGATTATATGAAAAACATTATCGATATTACCCCATATGCCAATAAAAAGCAGTAAGCCGACAATGCTAAGACTTATACTACTCTTTTTATATATCTGGTTTATAAGGTTAAGGTCATTTATTTTCCAGGCATCGGCAATAACAACCGAGCTAATCTTACCCATAGTACGCATTGGCACTAATATAAGTGTACCGAAAAAGAAGGTAATTGAATAAATACCGGCATCGCTTAACCCGAGCATCCTTTCAACCATTATCACATCAATATTTAACACCAAAACACCCGAAAAACTTGCAATCACTCCAAAAACCCCAACACTCATCATTTCGCGCGAAAGCTTTTTGTCAATAAAATTTATATTGGGAGTAAGAAAAAGCTGTTTATTATAAATCAATGATAGGAAAAGCAGAATGGTAGGAGATATTAGGGCAATTGTATAAAGTATTACTGCATTGTGAAAATCGATAGTTTCAAAGTAAAAAAGGATAACTACTAAAAGAATCAGGGTACGTTGAACCACTTCTTTGTAAATAATGCCTTTTACAGCATTATACAGTACCCTGTAATAAGTATCAAAAACATTGAATAGAAGGGTAAATACTATCAGCGGAACTATATAGTAGTAGTATTTTGTGAGTAAATCTGCCCCTTCTTTGTCGCCGCCCAATATTAAAGTTTTAAGAAGGATAAAGGCAGAAACAGAAATTATAAGGCCTATCATCGAAACAAGCAATGCAAGCCCTAAATAACCGTGGTGCTTACGTTCGTAATCTCTGAAATAAGGAAAAAGTCTGACAGTTATTGTATTGATGCCAAGTCCGGCAAACTGCGAGAACAATACCGAGTATGAAACCAAAATTCTCAACAAACCAACCTCTTCGGTTGAAAATATGCGTGGATATAAAATAGCTGTGGCAACAAAACCAAGAACTACACCTACATAGGAGTATATGGTTCCAGATATGCTTTGTTTTTGAATTAAGCCCATTCGCGTTTAAGATATTTTGTAATAAGATATTCTTTTTCTTTTGGTACAAAAAAACAATCCCGAACTCCATTATCTTCATCTCTAATTATGGTATCCACTTTAACTAATCTGTTATCCATATAATTAAAAAATAAATAATCGTGATTTTTCATCAAGAAGTCTAATTTGAACTCTATTTTATTGTATAAAGTTTCACAAATTATTATAGGTCTTATTTTCTCTAAAATTTCACATGCATTCTCAAGAATCCGGCTTTCAGTCCCTTCAGTATCAATTTTTATTAAATCAACCGCTTCTTTCAAGTTATTTTTTGCAAAGTAATCCAAAGTTGTAGAATCGACTTTGGTTTTTATCAGATTATTTGATTGAGTTGTATTTACTTCAGAACTGATGCCCCCTAAATTATAATTTAGATATCTGTATTTTGGATTTTTATGTTCATAAAAGTCTATGGAACTTATAGTATCTGAAAGGGCTATTTTATAGGAGTTAACTCGAGCATTTTCTTTGTTTAATTCAATATTCTTTTGAAGGAAAATAAATGGACCTGTAGCAGGCTCAATAGCATAAACCTTAATATTTTCACTTGCCTTTACTGCAAGTAAAGAATAGAAGCCAATATTCGCCCCTATATCAATAAAAACACTCATCTCTCTTATTAAATCATAAAATATTCTTGAATACTCAAAAGCAAATACTCCCTTCCAGCAAATCACATTTGTAAGATAACTTGTTTGGTTGGTTTCTATAATAACTCTTTTACCTTCAGGCAAAGAAACTGAAATTTTCCCTGAAGGGGGTATTTTTAATTTTGTGATTCTTAAATAATGTACAATTATTAAAGTCACCCTAATTAACTTATTAACGGGATGCCAATAAATTATTTTATAAAAAATCGTTTTCATGTTAAGAATATATCTTTAACAATTTTACTGATTCTTCATCCCAGTTATATTTTTCTATAATTATATTTTTATTATTATTAACAAATTCAACAGAGGAATACCAATCATTTTTAACTAATTCTTTTAATTTGCATGCAAAATCTTCTGGACAATCAAACTTGTAGACTAATCCACTTTTTGTTTCTTCAACTATTCGTTTTAATGGCTCACAATCGGAAACCAGCATTGGTTTTCCAGCATACATATATTGAAAAATTTTATGCGGAATCGTTGAATCAGTATGATCGTTTTTTAGATGAGGTATTAGACAATAGTTGCTTTTCCCGCTATAAGTTTGCATTTCAGTGTAGTTTTTCCACCCCTCAAAAAATATTTTGTCCTCTACGCCTGCAATCTCAGCAATTTTCTTAAGTTCATTTATATATGATCCAGTTCCCAAGACCCAGACACGCAACTTTTTATTTAATCCTTCCAAGAGTTTAACTCCTTGAATCACATATTGTAATCCACGATGTTTATTAATTCCACCAGCATACAGTAATGTAATAAATTCAGGGTCTGGTGATGATTCCGGAATCTCAAAGCCCTTAAGGTTGAGAGTGTTTGAGACTATTATTATTTTTTTTGGATCAATAAATAAATCAACTAATCTCTTTTTGGCTTCATCTGCTACAACAATTACATTATCAGTAAGTTGGCAATATTTTCTTTCATATTTTACCCAATGATTATTGTTAGAGAGCAACTTACCAAGTATAGTTTGAGTATGAGTTGAAATGCTTAATAAAGCAGGCCAATTTTCATGCAAGTCAAGTGTGATTTTTGCCTCATGTTTTTTAGCAAATTCATATCCCACTCTGGCCAAAGGTAGATCATGTATATGAATTGCATTAAAATTATATTTTTTAAATAATTTTCTTAAAAATGAACGCCAGAAATTAAAATAAAAAGGAAAACTTAAAGCTCCAACACTTGTTTTATGAATAAATTTTGAGATCGGTTTACGATGAATTGTTGCCTTTTGATAAGTATCTTCAATAGGTTTGTTTTTCATTGTAGTACATGCAATATGTACCTGATGTCCGGCTCCGGTTAGTGCTTCAATTTCATTTTCTACCCTAATATCGGGTGGAAATTCATGCTCAAGAACCATCAAAATATTCATATCACATCTTATTTACAAATCGATTTATAAACTATTTCAACGATCCGTTCCGATGCCTTTCCGTCCCATAGTTCAGGAATACGACCGTTTTTAATTCGTCCACCCAAAATTAACTTTGCAGCAACAACTACCTTCTGGAAATCTGTTCCAATCATATGGTTTGTACCTATTTCACTTGTGATTGGTCTTTCGGTGCTATCTCTAACGGTAATGCACTGGATGCCAAGAAATGTAGTTTCCTCCTGGATACCTCCGCTGTCAGTCACTACTAACTCCGCCTTTTTTGTTAATGAGAGGAAGTCAATATATCCTATGGGGTCTAAAATAATTACGTTTTTACCAAGTTTGCCTGATAAACCAAATTTATCAATATTGTTTCGGGTACGAGGATGAATTGGGAAAACAACTTTTCTTTCGGTACTTATTTCATTAATTGTATCAATTAGTTGTGAAAGATTTTCTTCCTCATCTACATTGGATGGCCGATGAAAAGTAGCCAGAACAAATTTCCCTTGATCTAACAACAGTTTATCTGTTATTGTTGAATTGTTAATAATTGGCAAAAAGTTCACCAAACTGTCAATCATAACGTTGCCGGTAAAATACACTTTTGAACTATCAATTCCTTCATTTTTAAGATTGGCAGAACCGCTTTTCTCAGTAACAAAAAGATAATCAGATATTTCATCGGTCAAAACTCTATTAACTTCCTCGGGCATTCTTCGGTCAAAACTCCGCAGCCCTGCTTCAACATGGGCCACCGGAATATGAAGCTTTGCAGCAACTAAGCTTGCAGCTAGTGTTGAGTTCACATCGCCGGGAACCATAACCAAATCAGGTTTCTCATTGAGCAATATCTTCTCAAATTCAATCATTATCCTTGCAGTTTGAACTGCATGGCTGCCTCCACCTATACCCAAGTAAAAGTGGGGCTTTGGCATTTGAAGCTCATCAAAAAATATCTTCGACATTTTTGCATCGAAATGCTGACCGGTATGACAAATCATATGACTTATATCTTCGTTATACTTTTGAAACGACCTGTGAATCGGAGCTATCTTTATAAAGTTGGGTCTTGCACCAACTACAGAAATTATTTTCTTCATGGAAAAATTTGTTGACAAAATTAAGGAAAAAGAGGTTCATGGGCATTTTTTGGGTAATAACTTCATAAGGAAATTGTCGTGTTTTGATTTAAAAGAAAATTTCAAATTCAAAGCAAAATTCTCTACTTAATAAAATATCTTAGTAATTTTATTTAAAAATAAATTACTGATTTCTAATTAATTATTAACCTATCTGCCAAGTATATAACATTAATACTTACTTAGTAGCGAAGTTTTTATTATCTTCACCTGCCAATTAGCAAAAAATTTAAAGAAATTTATGTAAAACATTTTACAACCAAAACAACTTCTTTCAAGTCTTTTTAAATAAAATTTTAACCTTAACCTATTGTAAAAGCATACCATGTAATTAATCACAAATGAAAAGCGCAAAATTATTATTAATCCTTTTTTATTTCTTTTTAATTAATAATTGTTATGCTCAGAATGAAGCAAATATCTGGTATTTTGGGGATAATGCAGGTGTTGATTTTAATTCTGGATCACCGGTTGCCATTATTGATGGTGCCTTAGCTACAAGGGAGGGGTGTGCATCAGTTTCAGATTCACTTGGCAACATTTTGTTTTACACTGAAGGAACTACGGTTTGGAATAGTAATCACCAAATAATGGATAATGGTACAGGTCTTTTGGGTGATTTTTCTTCAACACAGTCCGCAATTATTGTTCCTAAACCGGGGTCAGACACATTGTATTACATATTTACAGTACCCTCGGCTATTGATGCAAATGGAGAATTATATTATTCTATAGTTGATATTAGTCTTAATAGTGGTTTAGGTAGTGTAATAACTAAGAATGTTCTGCTTTATCAACCAGTTGTTGAAAAAATTACAGCCACATCACATTCAAACGGCAATGATGTCTGGGTAGTAACACATGAAAGAAATTCAAACGCTTTTTGTTCATTCCTTGTTACTTCGGTTGGAGTTAGTTCATCACCTGTTATAAGTAATATTGGTACAATTCATGGGGCTCCGTCATCAAATTATGTTGGCTATATGAAGATTTCTCCAATGGGAAATTATATAGCATGCGCGATACATGGAACCTTGGCTTTATTTGAAATGCTAGATTTTAGTAGGAGTTCAGGTCAGGTTTCAAATCCAATTACATTTAATAATTATGCTTTTGCCTATGGATTAGAGTTTTCACCGGATGAGTCAAGGCTCTACCTTGGAGTAATCCGAAATCAAGCTGAGGTATTTCAGATTAATCTGAATGCAGGTACACCAAATGATATAATAAATTCAGCAACATCTGTTGGAACTTCAGCACTTTATGAGTTGGGCGCACTTCAGGTTGGTCCGGATGAAAAAATCTATACTTCACTGGATTTTCATAGTTATCTTGGAGTTATAAATAATCCAAATGTGTTAGGTATTGCCTGCAATTTTGTACATGATGGTGTGTATCTTGATGGAAAGGCAGGCAGGCTAGGTTTGCCCTCATTTATCCAAAGTTATTTCTCTGCAACAATAACTTATCAGAATGATTGCTATGGAGATACTACTTATTTTGATATAACTACGTCCGATTCTATTCAATCTGTAACATGGAATTTTGGGGATCCGGCTTCCGGTTCCAACAATACATCAACCGAACCTCAACCCGGTCATATGTTTACAGCACCAGGCAATTTCATAGTAACAGCTTCTGTTGTTTTTAATGGAGGATATTCTCAGGATGTCACTACCGAAGTTACCATTCATAATGTACCTCAGATAAACATAGGAAACGATACTACTTTGTGCCAGGGAGCATCACTATTGCTTGATCCGGGAACAGGGTATTCTTTATATTTATGGCAGGATAACTCAGTAAATGAGCTGTTTACAGTAACCCAAACAGGTGTTTATTGGGTAACAGTTACTAATAGTAATGGTTGCAGCACTACTGATTCCATTACAGTTAGCTATTTTCCGTCGGTAAATATTAATCTTGGTAGCGATTCCTTGTACTGTTTTGTAGATTCAATTTTACTTCATGCCGGTAATAATTTTGCTGCCTATCTTTGGCAGGATGGTAGTTCTGACTCTTTATTTACTGTTTATAATAATGGAACCTATTGGGTTGAGGTTATTGATACTAATGGGTGTGCAGGATATGATACTGTTAACATTTCTTTTTTCAGAAACACCGTTAACATAGGTAATGATACTATTATTTGTTCAGGCAATTTTGTAACACTCGATGCAGGTATGGGATTTTCTAACTATTTATGGAGCACAGGCCAAACAACTCAATCAATTGCAATAAATGCAAGTGGGTTCTATGATGTTGAAGCCAGCTTTGGACATTGTTCATCGTACGATACAATGGAGCTGACTGTTCAGGAGGGAGCATTCTCATATTCTGGTTCTAACGAATCGGTTTGTCAGCTAGAAACCTTTAGTTTTACAAATTGCAATATTCTTCCTAATGCTACTAATTATGATTCATTATTATGGTTTGGAGGGCTTGGTGCATTTAGCGACTCAAGTATTTTGCATCCAGAATATATACCATTAGGAACTGAGCTTGGAGATATAAGTCTTTCATTAATTGCCTATGGTTCATACCCTTGCCCTAACGACACATCCTCCATGACCTTAACTATTGATACTATTCCAGCTGCTGGAATTAATGTGTCCCCTTCATCTTCTTCTTGTGTTGGTTCATTACTTAACTTTAGTGGTTACGGTACTACCTCAATTACAAATTGGAGTTGGGATTTTGGCGATGGTTCACCTTCAAATACCGGTCAAAATGTGAATCACTTATATTCATCATCGGGAAATTACATAGTTACTTTAATTGTAATAAATAGTAATAATTGTTCAGATACTGTGAATCAAATTATTGTAATACATGATTTGCCCACCGCTGATTTTACATATTATCCTGCTGATTCAATTTGTATTAATGAATCAGTGGCATTTAATGATATTAGTTATCCAAATATCGTTTCATGGATTTGGGATTTTGATGATGGAATAACAAGTACGTTTCAAAACCCTAATCATAGTTTTGGAGCACAAGGAATTTATAATGTACAATTAACTGTAACAGATAGTAATGCTTGTGAGGCTTCAATTAATTCATCATTACAAATCCATTCATTACCTGAGCCTAATTTTACAATTTTGCCTAACGCTACAGTTTGTGCCGAATTGCCTCTGACTTTTAGTGGTTTTGATAATGCAGGCACCACAATTACAGGCTGGTACTGGGATTTTGGTGATGGCGTCCTCGATACAGGTCAGTTAGTTACTCATGCATTCGCACCTGGTGATTACACAGTTACATTAACTGCCTTAAATAATAACAGTTGCAACGAAACACACGTTAATACAGTTCATATTAATTCTTTACCACAGTCTAATTTCACAATGTCACCTAACGACACAAGTTGTATGGGTGAATTAATAAATTTTGATGCAACTAATATTACAAGCGATATCATTTCTTGGGATTGGCAGTTTGGGGATGGAAACACATCTACAGGGCAAAATGTCACTCATATTTATAATCAGGCTGGCAACCTGAATATATTGTCAATATATACTAATGCTAACGGATGTATAGATACAACAATCCATCAGCATAATGTACAGGATGTAAATATTGGATTTACCATGATACCTACTCCGAGTTGTCAGGATTATACTGTCAACTTCACCGGTACAGGCGATCTTGTTACTTTCACTGATTGGAACTGGACATATGGAGATGGCTCAGCTCCCGGTTTGGGACATAATACTTCACATATCTACACATCACCCGATACAGTTGATGTGATCCTTGATGTATGTTCTGAGCATGATGTTCAGCAGCTAATTATCAATGCACCTTGCCAGGTAGATGCAGGATCTGATGAAGCAACCTGTGAAGATGTTTATTTTGATCTATCCTCATCAACAATACTACCTACGGCAGATTATTTTTCATCGATATTTTGGTATACTGATGGATTAGGAACCATTGATGACTCTACTATTCTATATCCTACTTATTTCCCTGATCCAATAGAAGGTTCAGTTCAGAATGATACTATTAATATGACTTTGGTAGGTGTTGGAATTCCACCTTGTGCGAATGATACATCAACAATGGAGCTTGTTATAATTCCAGGAGCATATGCTCAAGCTGGCTCCGATGAGAACTCATGTATTGGAGAACCTTATGATTTTGCAAATTCATCAGATTCTGCATTTGCAACTAATTATGCAACGATAGTTTGGTATACAAGTGGAACTGGCTCATTCGTTAATCCTAATGTTGAGCAACCTATATATATTCCAGGTCCAAGTGAGATAGGTCCTGTGACTCTCACAATGGTTGCATCAAATATTATCAACTGCGACTCCATTGATGATATGGTCTTAACCATCCGTCCAACCTACGAGATACCAGTCGATATCACAGTATGTTATTACGACTCAGTATATGCACAGGGCGCATGGCGCTACGCTTCAGGTATCTTCTACGATACATTGCAAACTAATACATTTGGATGCGATAGTGTTATAGTTACCAATTTAACAGTTCGACCTAAGATTGATCGTGACTTTGTAATTAGTACAGGTGATTCAATATGTTTGGGAGAAACAGTAAGTT
>JACNJS010000093.1 GCA_014382445.1 Bacteroidota bacterium | reverse complement strand
TCGGTAGCATTATATTTAATTGCAAACCTGGGTTCGGGTGATATTTCAGATAATGAGGCATATATCTGAATTCTTAAACCCGGCTCAACAATAAATTTACCAAATACGGCTTTGTACTTTGCAAACAAACCTAGTTGAGTTGTATTCTCAATTTGCTCAATTTCAGTATTAATAAAATTAAAGAATTTATATTCAGTCCTGTACCCTTCGAGTTCAAACCCAAATTTCAGCTCGTCTTTACCAAGAAAATATGTAAAGTTAAACCCTGCGTTAAACCCACCGATAAAGCTGCTTCGCTTGTTTAAGGTTGATGAATTTATATTTGAATTATATTGCGAATAGGCAATAACTCCGTCAATCAGTACCGGTGATCGACCTGGGATAATTACGAAGTTAGCACCTCCACCTGTCGATTTCCATCCAAAATCAGATATAGCCTTATAATTTTTTACGTTATCGTTAAAATTAAATCCAAAAAAGCTAACCTTACTACCGTTACCGGCATTTAAAGAAACCTTTCCGTAAAAGTCGGCGAAGTTAAACGGCAGACCTTCTTCATCAATATAGCTGTAAAAAGTCTTGGAACTTTCGGCCAGAAATGAATTTTTAAAGGATAGTACAAATGATGCGCTTCCTTTATCGGGTGCTTTTTGTTTAACAATTGGACCCTCAAGCACAGCTCTGGCACCAAATGTAGAACCTCCCAGTACACCGGAAAATCTCATTTTATTTCCATCCTTTGTAGTTATGTCCATAACCGATGATAACCTTCCGCCATATTCTGCATTAAAACCACCGGTATAAACATCTGCACTTCTTATGATGTCGGTTTCAAAAACCGAGAATAATCCAATAGAATGGAAAGGATTGTACAAAGTCATGCCGTCGAGCATAACTTTATTTTGAATAGGAGAGCCACCCCTTATATAAAACTGCCCGCCCTGATCTCCGGTAAATACAACACCCGGAACAACTTGTAAATACTGAGCAAAATCGGCCTGACCACCAACTGATGGTATTTTCTTAATATCCTTGGGTGTGATTTTAACAACGGATGTTCTAGTTTCGGTACGAGCCTCGGCACGTTCAGCACTTACAGTTATAGTTTCAAGTTTTATCGATGATTTATTAAGGAAAAAGTTCATGTTGATAATATCATCTGCAGCAATTTTAATCTGCTCTTTAATAGTATCAAAACCAAGATATGTTACTTTAAGTACATAATTTCCCGGGTCGATTTTTGTGATTATAAAATAGCCATTAACATCGGAAGAAGCCCCATAGGTAGTGCCCTCCAAAATCGCATTGCAATACATAGCAGGCTCACCGGTTTCTCCTTCATATATGAATCCTCTGACAATTCCCTGTTGAGCAACTAAATAACTATGCCCTAAAAACATTAAAATCAGAGTAACAACAAAGAATACGTAATTATTTCTCATAAAATAAGTTCTATTGTTTTGAAACGTGCAAAGTAATTAAAAAGTGTAATAGGAAAAAAGTTTATTTAAGGAATAATTAAAATTAAGAAACTTGTTAAACACAAAAGCCCTGCATAAAACAGGGCTAGTGCTAATATATATGATTGATCGGGCGTAAACTGCCCTACTTTAAGAACTTAATACCTGATTATTGAGTAACTTGACACTGCAGTTTCAACAACCAGATAAATTTTGTTTTCGGCGCTATCAAAATTCGCCGTACGGTAGTGACCATGGTCAATTTTCTCGAATCCGGATATGCTTTTTCCTGACAGTACCGATGTGATATTTAAATCACATCCTGATTCTTCGGGAACTTTTACCTTAATTGCCGATGCTCCTGTTTCAATATTTACATTTGTTTCAGGATATTTATTGCCTAACTTAATTTTGATGGCTGCTGCACCACCTTCAATATCAAGATCACTTATTTTTATGCCTGAAAAGTCTAAATCAACATCGGCTGCTCCAATCTCAAAATGTAAATCCCAAACAGGATGTGGGTTTAACGACATATTAATTCTATTGTGTGAATTTGATTTCAGCACAACTTCATCTTCAATATAAATGTCAACGTCCACTGAAGAATCGGTTTGTTTAACAGAATATTTATAATCAATAATAGAACCCCTCTTTTCAAAGTCAAGAAGGTCAAACGATTCATCATTTAATACAAACGAACTGGCAGCAACTTCCATATCTAAAGTTGCAGTTGTTACGCTATCTTCATATGGAATAGTAAACTCCTGATTTACAGGTTTTGAATCATGTTTATAGGTTATGTTGTAATCCCTGTTGCGCCATTCAACAGTTCTATCCATCATATAAAATATTGATCCTGCAAGTACAAGAATTACCAGCACTATTTTAATAATGTTTTTTACAGGTAATATCGACACTCCCCAAAGTACAAGCACTACAGGCCATAGTCGCCAGAGGTTATACCAATCGAAGTCGATGATATTCAGGTTTTCAAGTGTAAATAATATCCCGATAAGTATCAGGATTATGCCCCAAAAAATGTTTCTAAATTTCATTGCTCAGTTTTTTAGTAGGTTTAAAAATATCAGGTTTAATCATCAGTACGCCAATAAATACAAGTATAAGCGGCCATAAATCGACAAGATTATACCAGGGTACTATGCGATCGAAAAGAAATATAAGTCCAAGAAAAATTAGAACAACCCCCGCAATAAGTCCGGCATTAGATTGTTTTTTAGCTTTCCTATTTATTATTTCAGGGTTATTTGAATTTTCAGCCTCTTTGTTTTCTCCCGATGTTTTATCAGAATTGAAAGCGGGTGGTTGCTTGCTGACAAAGTTACCTTCCTGTGCCGGAATTATTATCCACATCACAATATAAATCAGCACTCCGCCGCCACCGAAAAGTGCAAGCAGAACAAAAACAACACGCATCAGCACAACGTCAAGATCAAAATATTCAGCTAATCCGCCTGCCACACCTCCAATTACCTTTTCGGTTTTCGATCGATATAGTCTTTCATTAGTTTCCATTTTATCAGTTTTTATTGATTTTTAATTTATGAGGCAAATATATTGTGTAATGTAAGCAGCGTAAACAACTAATCGGTGAGTGGAGGTGTTTTTTCGGTAGTTGGGGGGAATGTGATTTTATGAAGTGTGATTACTTCATCAAAATAAAGTTGTAGGTAATTGTACCACGCTGCTGTTCGGCAGCATTGTTGTCTTTGGCAAATGTGGAGTTATATGCAGCTTCAACAGAAATCTTTCTAAGATTCTGGTCTAATACATTTGTACCTTTTGCACTAACCTGTGCTTTTTTTACAATGCCATCTCGATCTACCCAAATGCTAACAACTACAGTCCCCTGCTCTCTGAAAGTTGCCGTCGGTTTTTCGAGGAACAGGCTTCCTCTGCCGCCAAGGCTAAATGAAATGCCGTTTCCGGAACCGCCCTGTCCGCTATAATCATCGCTCTCTTTATATCCGTGAGGTTTCCCCTGATCGCCTGCACCCTCAGTAATTCCCTGATTTGTGCCTTGCGTGTCGGATGAGCTTCCTTTGTAAAGTGCCCTTGTGTTTACAACTGGTTTTGGCTCCTCAACGGGAACATCTTCAACGGGTTCTTGTTCAGCAAATACCGAATCAACGACTTCCTCAACAGGTTTTTCTTCAACAATTTCTTTGGGTTGTGGTTCGATTTTTTCTTCTTCTATAATTTCTTTTTCGGGTTCCTTCTCCGGTTCCTTCTCCACTACTTCTTCCTCAATAACGGGAGCTTCTTCAGTATCCTGTGTAATAATTTCTTCTTCAATAGGTTCAGGTTCTGGTTCAACAAATGGTTGAACTACTTTTTCCTGTGCAGGGACAGGCTCAGCCTTAGGTGGGGGAGTTTCACTTTGAATATCACCTATTCCCTGATCATCATAACCAAAATTAACTTCAACACCCTCTTCGCCGGGCAATGGTAATGGTGTACGTAAAGCAACGAGCAATAAAAATGCAAGTAATAGTATGTGCACAGATACTGTACCTATTATTCCTCTTCTTCTGTCCTTATCAACTTTCATTGCTTAGCGTTTTGGCTTTGTTGCCAGAATGACCTTGTGTTGTGTATTATGCTTATTATTTATTTCATTAACCGCGTCAATAACTACTACAATATCCTGAACCGATGCTGTTTTATCGGAACGTAATACAACGGAAGCAGCCTGATCATTTCTGATAAGTCCAAACAGTACATTTTCGAGGTTTGCAGGGTCAACCTTGCGGTCTTCAACATAAATATTTCGTGCTTTGTTTATGTAAACAGTAACTGTTTGCTTCGACATTGTTTTGCTGTTACTGCTTGGTAGCAGAAGTTTTATAGCATTTGGCGCTACCAGAGTAGATGTTAACATAAAAAATATTAATAGCAAAAATACCATATCCGACATAGAAGCCATACTGAAATTGGTATCCCGTTTATTTCGCATTTGAATTGCCATATATTTTGATTTCTATTTTGCCGGTTCGTGAAGCATATCCATAAATTCGGTGGCATTTATTTCGAGTTTATAAACTACCGACTGAATTCGGGAAACAATGATATTATAAAAAATATACGCTGTAATTCCAACTACAAGTCCACCAACAGTTGTTATCATAGCCTGATAAATACCTCGTGATAACAATTCGATATTAATATTATTTCCTGCCATCGACATATCATAAAATGCTCTTATCATACCGATAACTGTTCCTAAAAAGCCCAGCATAGGTGCGGCTCCGGCAATTGTTGCAAGTCCGGCTACATTTTTTTCAAGTTTCGAAATCTCCAGTTTGCCTGTGTTCTCGATAGCCGCATTAATATCTCCCAAAGGTCTGCCAAGCCTTGATAGTCCTTTACTAATCATTCTGCCTATTGGAGATTTATTAGTAAGACAAAGTGCCTGTGCCGACTCAAGTTTGCCGTTCTGTATGTAAGTTCGAATATTGTTCATGAACCCTTTATCTTCTTTTTTGGCTCTTCCAATCACAAAAAATCTTTCAATAAAAATATATCCTGCAATAATTGAAAGCACGCCTATAATGCCCATTATCCAGCCACCTTTCATCACAAGGTCGATAATTGGAAGTGTTATTTCACCTTCATTTGGTGTACCTGTAATAAAGTTTGCAGCTTCCTGAATTTGTAATATTACTCCTGTTGTCATTTGATATTTTTCTAAATATTATAAGATTGGTAAATTTACTTTGATATTAATATGAATAGGATTTCTATTATCAAATTTTTAAACATATTTCTGTTAATACAAACTTAGAAATGTGAAAATT
>JACNJS010000044.1:7919-27325 GCA_014382445.1 Bacteroidota bacterium | reverse complement strand
AAAGGAACTCCAGGCATCGAAACAATTACTTTGTTATTTTTTTCAAACCACATACCGGGTGCTGTGCCGTGTTGGTTGAAAAGAGGAATACAATTATCAGGTATTTCGGCTTGCTTTTTATTTACCTCCGAAATCAAAAATTTGCGTGCTGAAAAAATATTTTTTACCTGCTCAAACGTTGGTTCATGAAAAACCATCTTTGAATTAAAAAAATCAGCAAGTACTTGCTTTGTGATATCATCGTTGGTTGGTCCTAATCCGCCTGTTAACAAAATAACGTTGGCTCTTAATTCTGCATTTGTAATTGCATCTTTAATATCAGTGCCTGAATCGCTAATCGCTGTTATTCTAATAACCTTAATGCCATTTTTGTTGAGTTCACCTGCCATCCATGAAGCATTAGTGTTAACAACCTGACCTATTAGCAACTCATCACCTATACTAATTATTTCTGCCTTAATTTCTTTCATGTAAATATTATATTTGCAAAATTACTTTTTTCCTTTTCTTACAATTAATATATGAATAGAATTAACAAATCGGAGCTGGTTTTGAATAGTGATGGATCGATTTACCATTTAAATCTTTGTCCCGGGGATGTGGCTGAAACTATTATGCTTGTTGGTGACCCCGGAAGGGTGAATATTATTGCAGATTTTTTTGATTCAATAGAGTTAAAAAAACAAAACAGAGAGATTCATACTGTTACAGGTACGTATAAAGGAAAACGGTTATCGGTGATGTCGACCGGTATGGGCACTGATAATATTGAAATAGTTATAAATGAGCTTGATGCACTTTTTAATATTGATCTGAAAACGAGATTCGAGAAAAGCGAAAAAACTGTACTAAACCTAATAAGAATAGGAACATCAGGTGCATTACAAGCGGATATACCGGTTGTTAATTCATATTTAGTATCGGAATATGGACTTGGTTTGGATGGATTAGCTTATTTCTATGATAAAGGCACAAGTGTTATTGACAATGAGCTAACTTCAGGTTTTATTAAACAACTTGAGTGGGATAGTGAACTTCCAAAGCCTTACGGAATTAGGGGATCAGATTTTCTTCTCGAAAAAGTTGGACATACATGGCCTAAAGGAATAACATTAACTGCACCCGGCTTTTATGCACCGCAAGGACGTGAACTCCGCCTTAAAGTAAAAGATAATACTATAATTGACAGGGCACGCCAATATAAATATAACGGGCAGGAAGTTACAAACTTTGAAATGGAAACTTCGGCATTATATGTGCTTTCGGCAATGCTTGGCCATAATGCCTTAACGGTTTGCGATATTATTGCAAATAGGGTTAACGATGATTTTAACCCCGATTATAAAAGCAGTATGAAAAATTTGATTTCTGAGATTATTGAGCGAATAGCTAAACTTTAGATAAAATTTAATTCACCAAGCATCCAATCATTCAACAGGTGTCATTTTATCAAGAAGATCATCGAGTTTGTATTTAACAATACCTGATCTTGAGTCGGAAGCAGCGTAAGGCATAACAAGATAATCGTTATGAATTATTGCTCCGCACGAATAAACAACATTTGGTACGTAACCATTTCTTTCATCTTCTTCAGGGATTAAAATTGGTTCTTTTATTTCACCTATAATTTTTGAAGGATTTTTAAGATCAAGTAGAATAGCCCCAATTGAATAAATACGAACCGGACCTACACCGTGTGTTAGCAGAAGCCAACCCTTATCAGTTTTTAGCGGTGAACCGCTATTGCCAACCTGTACGAACTCCCAATCGAATTTGGGTTCACGTAATAATTCTGGTTCTACCCAATAGTTAATATCATCAGAATACATAATGAACAGATTTTCACTGTCGTTTCGCGAAATCATCGCATATTTCCCGTTGATTTTTTCGGGGAACAAAGCCATTCCCTTGTTTTGAGAACCGGCACCCATCAAGGTGCAAATTTTGTATCTACAGAAATCTTTAGTTTGAATTAATTGGGGAAGAATTGAAAAACCGTTATAAGCAGTATAGGTTGCATAATATATCGGATTCTTCTTATTTTCAGTAAAATACACAAACCGAGCATCTTCAATTGCTCTTATATCGGTTGTTGAACGTGGGAAAATAACCCTTTCGGTAAGGTCGCTGTCAACATCAAACTCAATTTCATAGTTCGATTGTGCTAACCAGCGCAAAGTATCAATTGCTCTGTCATGCTCTACTGTCTGGGCTGTATTTTCGCGGAAGTGTGCAATGCTTCCCGTCATTTCTTCAAAAGTGAATTCATCTAAAAGTTCGTCGAGTATGCCTTTCACCAAGTCATATTTGCCAATATCTTTGAGCTTCATTGCAAAGTTATTTTTACAATACTCAGCAGTTTCAATATCGTTTGCTTTTTCCACAAGCGAACTCATATCGTCCATTTTTATATCACCGTTCTTATCAAGAATGCCGCTTCTGAATACAATTGATGACATATGCCCTTCGCCAACGGCCCTGAAACTGATAATAACTTTTTTCTCACCCTTTTTTGTGATGTTTTGATTTGGGTGAGGTACAACCGATGGGTTGAAAAGTGCGGCTGATTCGATGGAATATTCCAGTGTGAAGAATGCACCAATCAGCAGTTTTTTTTCGAGTGGCAGATCGTTGTAAATTGTTATGTCGAGATGACTGTTTATTTGATCAAAATTATCTTTAAAAAGCCTTTTGAGATTTTTATGTCTTTTTTCAAAACTCTGAACCACATTTTTAAGTAAGGATAATCTTTCAGGTTCTGTCATTTTGAGTATCCTGTCGAACACCTTGTAAATCCTTACTTTATCAAGCCCAAACATCTTTGTTATTACTCTGTTTTCGTTTGGTAAAAATGAAATGTCTTGTCTGTAGGCAATCAGGTCGCATTTATCATATTTCATCATAACAATAGCATTAATATATCAACCTGCTAAAGATAAAAAAAATAATAAATGGAAAAGGAATTGGTAAATTTAAATTTTCATTATTGTTCCGCCCCACGAAAACCCAACTCCAAAACCAGCAATAAGTAATATGTTGCCACGCTTAATTTTACCCTGATCAATAGCATTTTTCAAGACTATAGGAATTGTTGAGGAAACAGTATTTCCGGTAGTTTTAATGTCGATAATCATTTTATCATCCGGTATTTTTATCTTTTTACCAATGGTTTCAAGAATGATTTGGTTTGCCTGATGAAACACAAAAAAATCAATATCATCAAAATTTAATCCCGACTTGGTTAATAATCGAGATACAAGTTCAGGTGCTTTTGCAACAGAAAAATTGAAAACTTCAGAGCCATCCATAAAAAAATTAGCATCGTTTCTGGTATTACCATAACTATCTAATCTGTCTTCCTCAGCGTACTTAGGAAGCGGAAATCGTTCACGCCCGTGTTTTATTATTATACGATCGTATTTACTGCCGTCGGTACCAAAAATAAACTTCCCGAATTTACTTACATTGCTATTTCGCACAATTAATGAAGCTGTTGCAGCATCACCAAATATAGCCCTGTTACTACTATCGTTTGGGTGTATGGTTTTAGTTATTGCTTCGGAGGTAATCAATAGTATGTTATCTGCATTTCCTGCAGAAATCATACTATCGGCCATGCTTAATCCATAAATAAATCCTGTACAGCCCTGATTATAATCAAAAGCCCCACAATGAGCAGGCAAGGCAAGCCGGTTATGAATTATGCACGATGAAGCAGGAGTAATATAATCGCCACCGGCAGAGCAGTATATAACAAAATCGATATCTGATTTTTTTATGCTACTCTTATGAAAAAGGTTATGAGCAGCAGCAACTGCCATATCAACAGAGGTTTGGTCTTCACTACAAATATGGCGTTGTGTAACACCTGTTAATCTGGTTAGTTCAGGAACTTTTAGTTCGGGAAATTCCACCTGAAGCCGTTCATTAGTAAGAACGTTGGCCGGAAAATAGCAGCTAATGTCCTGAATTATATTTTGCATATTGTTATTTCTTCTTTTTCTTATTTAATTGCTCTGCTTCATATGACTTGCGAAGATAATAATCTGTATTTTTTTTATCACCAATGGATGCATAATACCTACTCACTAATTTTCCAACTTCGGGGTTGGTACCTAATTCGAAAGCCTTTTTATAGTATATTAAAGCACTTATGCTATCCTTTTCGCGGTATGCGTAATTGCCCAGATTAATGTACGGCATATCGCTATCCGGATATTTGCTAATTATTTTTTCGTTTTGCCGGATTGCTTTATCGGGCTGATTGTTCAGATAATATGCATTTGCAAGCCTCGACATACTTACTAATTCACCACCATCAACTTCAGCAGCTTTTTGAAAATATACAATTGATGAATCATGCTGGTTTTGTAAGTCATATGCATTACCAAGATTAAAATAAGCACTACCAAATTCAGGATTAAAATGTATTGCGTTCCGAAAATAACCAATAGCAGAATTAAAATAATTTTCAGCATTAATTCTCTCTTCTTCTGCCTTTTCAGGTTTGTTAAATTTTAAATGACTTTGAACCCTCAGATTGGCTTGATTGCCATGTATTTTTGAATAAATAATGCCCAAATTATTCCATGATGAAAAATGTGATGAGTCGAGGCTCAGAGCTTGTTTATAATGTTTTTCTGCATTAACTATCATCCCAATAATAAATTTATATGGATTTACTGGTTTTGCCAACTCATGATTTGCCTTTTTCATTAACTCATGAGCATAAAGGGTATTTGCTTTCACCGAATTCCATAGTTTTGGCATGTCAGAACTAAACAAGCTATATTGTGTTTTCCATTGTGCGTTACGGACACGAACATAATATCCGAAAGGAACAATAATTAGTAGAATTAAAAAGCTTACCCAGATTATTCTTGCATTATTTTTCTCCGACTTCTGCAAAGGAATACCAAAAACTTTGAAAAGTAACCATACAATAAATATTGCAAATGAAATTGTGGCGAAAAAAACAAATCGGTCGGCAACTATACCGGGTACCGGAGCTACGATATTGGCATACATCGCTATGTTAACAAAGAAGTAAAGAATAGTAAACGACAGAATGCTTTTTCCCTTTAATTTAACAATTGCAAAAACCAACATTGCAATATATGCAGCAAAAGAAATAAGCACCCATGGATTGCCCCACCCAACTACCGGAATCATATTGTAACCATAATAATAAAGCAAAGGGAAGGGGATAAAGAGAAGTTTCAGATAAAAACCAAGTATATAGAAACCGGTACTTATGTGAAGCATGAAATTGTCAGTAGTAATAAGTGGATTTTCAAAAAATCTAAGATATCTTATTGTATTAGGCAGTAATAACTTGCCGCTCATAAAAACCAGTAGAACAATACTTAAGGAAATTAGAGCGAAAACACCTAGTTTTTTTAATCGGATATTAGTGAAAAAATACAAAACCAGAGGAAAAACGGCAAGCTGAGCAATAGCAGTTTCTTTGGATAGTAATGCAAAAATAAAACTACCCATACCGAAAATTACATGTTTAATCTTATCAGTATCAGCCCATCTCAAAAATTGCCAAATTGCTATAAATGAGAAAATGAAATTAAGTAATATATCTCTGTTTTTAAGACTGGCAACTACTTCGGTATGCGTAGGATGAGCCATAAATAGCAGAGCAATTAAGAAAGGAAACCAAAGATTGTATCCTCTTAATAGTCTTCGCAGAACTTTAAATAATAGCAATACTGCAATTATGTACAGCAGTATATTTATGAAATGACTGATATAAGGGTTCGAATCAAGGTCGGCAGTAAATTGGTACTCAAGGGCAAAACTTGCCCTAACCATTGGGCGATACCCATAAGTCATGCCACTTTCGTCGGCATATAATGTGGAAAATATCTCAGGTATGCCAGCAATTCCTTTTACATTTTGAGGGTTAGCAGTATTTATATAATGGTCGTCAAGCGAAAAATAGTTGAAAACTGTGTTATAGTAAAAAGCAAATGTTATAACAATTAATAATAATTTAAAGATGTTGATTAGCTTATTTTCACTTATCCCTGTCCGTTCCTTAGTTTTAGTTTTTTTTCCCATAATTCAATAAAATATGTTTAAACATAAGTTGAATACCTACTTATAAAGCCTGCGATTGCATTAAAAGTTAGTTCTTTTGCCTCAATGAAACCCATATGTCCGACGTTATCAAGAATTAAAGCTTCACTTATTCCGGGCAACAATATTTGCTGGTTAATTTTTTCCAATGGAATCCGTGAGTCTTTTTTGCCGGCAATAAAAAATACCGGAATTTTTAGCTGCGTTAATAAATCCAGGTAATCATTTCTGTCGCGCATTCCGGCCAACGCAGCAATAATACCTTCATTTTTTGTATGTAACGATGAATCAATAATTCGTTTTATTTCTGATGAAAACTTAACAGCATTTTCTTCTGTAAATAACGAAGGAATAAAACTTCTTATAAATTTTGCATGATTGTTCTCAACAATTTTTATGGTTCTGTTACGATTAATTTTTGCCTCATCGTCATCGGCACCAGCCTGGGAATGGAATAATACGATACCGTTTAATTTTTTTTCAAAAAGTTCCGCAAACGCAAGTGAAACATAACCACCCATTGAGTGTCCAACAATAGTACATTTCGAAATTCCTTCTTTTTCAACAACCTCATTCACAACCTCGGCCATAGTACTCATACTATGATTAATGGATATAACATCGCTTAGTCCGAATCCGGGTAAATCGATGGTAATAACACGGCTGGTTTCCGACAATCTTTTCGACAAATCATCCCACATGGTTAAATTTTCAAGAAAGCCATGCAAAAGAACAACAGCACTACCTGAGCCTGTGGCATCGTAATTTATACTGGCACCTTTGAAGGTTAACTGTTTATTCACTTTTAAAGATTTTTCGCAAAGATAAACTGAAATGCGGAATGAAAAAGTTGAATCAAAAAACTATTTTTGCTCTTCAAAAGTTTAATAATGGCATATTCATTTCTAGTAGATTATAATGACCCCGATGTTCAGCAATGCACAACATATATTGAAGTAATTAAAAATCGAACAGCTTCAAAACCCGATCATGTGGTATTTCGTTTTCTTTCGGATGGTGTTAACGAAAATGAATCGTTAACATACAGGCAGCTCGAAACTCGCTCAAAAGCGCTTGGAGCTGCGATGCAAAAAGTAGGAAATAAAGGTGACAGAGTGTTGCTGCTTTTTCAACCCTGTTTGTCATATGTAGCCTCATTATATGCTTGCTTTTATTCAGGGTTTGTTGCTGTACCCGCTTATCCGCCCCGACGGAAAAGAGGAATAGAACGAATATATTCAATAATTGAAGACTCAAAAGCAATGATCTGCCTTATTTCGCAACAGGTTTATAATGATATTCAAAAAAACTTCAAGAATGATGGATTGTTAAATCAGCTTAATTGGATTATTTATGAAGACATTGCTGATGACAAAGCCAAGGAATTTAATGAAACAGAAATATTAGCGGAAGATCTGGCGTTATTACAATATACATCAGGTTCAACGGGTAACCCGAAAGGTGTTATGATCACTCAGTTGAATTTACTGTATAATTCAGAATATATAAGGCAAACATTCGAACTAAGCGATAACACAGTTGGTGTTAACTGGCTCCCTGTTTTTCATGATATGGGTTTAATAGGAGGCATAATGCAGGTAGCTTATACAGGAGGAGTTAACATCGGTTTGCCTCCAATTGAATTTCTAAAAAAACCTCTTAACTGGCTGAAAGCAATTGAAAAATATGGAGGCACAACTGCAGGGGGTCCTAATTTCTCATACGATTATTGTATACAAAAAACTACTGAAGAAGAGAGAAAAGAAATTGATTTAAGCACAATTACAGTTTTTTTCTGTGGTGCTGAGCCCATAAGAAAATCTACGTACAATGAGTTTTCCAATAAGTTTGCTGTTTCAAGAGCCAAAGAAGAGCAGTTTTACTCGTGTTATGGTTTGGCTGAAGCAACTCTTATAGTAACCGGTGGTTTTCGGGCTGATAAACCAAAGTATTTAGAAGTTGATGCTTATTCCCTTACGGATAACAGAGTTGAAGTAATTGAGGAAGGAAAACCCGGTGGAGTAAGTTTGGTAGGATGTGGTCATTTATGGATGGAAACCAGAGTTGAAATTGTAGATCCGGTTACATTGAAAAAAGTTGGGAAAAACGAAATTGGCGAAATTTGGATAAGTGGCCCTACATTAGCTGCAGGATATTGGAATAAGCCTGAGGAAACAAAAAGAACTTTTGGTGCAATGCTTTCCGATTCGGGTGGTGGTCCTTTTTTAAGAACCGGTGACCTTGGATTTTTCTATGAAAACGAGCTGTATATAACCGGAAGGTTAAAAGATTTATTAATAATCAGAGGTGTTAATCATTATCCAAATGATATTGAATTTACAATTCAAAATGCTTTTCCTGAATTAAGGCAAAATGGTGGTGCTGCATTTCCTGTAGATGAAGCTGGTGAAGAGAGGCTCGTTATAGTTCAGGAGCTCGAAAGAAGTGCAATGCGTGATACCGACCATGATACTTTGATTGAGAACATCAGGCAAGTTATTTCAGAAGATCATGAGCTGGATGTATATTCAATTGTACTAATAAGAACGGGTAGTATTCCGGTAACGTCAAGCGGGAAAATACAACGAAGGCAAACAAAATACCAATATCTTAATAACGATCTTGTTCCTGTAGCACAATGGGTAAGGGCAGAAGCTGAAAGGGATATTACTTTCATTCATGATCCAGCCGAACCAACCGAAGATAGCATTAAAGAGTGGCTGATATCATGGATAATGCGCAATCAACATTTTCGCCGTGAGGAAATTGAGCTTGACAAAAATATTATGTCATACGGAATCGACTCACTGGCTGCTGTTACTCTTGAAACTGAAATAAGCAAACAATTTGGGTTTGCATGGCATATAAGCTCCTTTATGCTGAATCCAACAATTAATAAGTTAGCTGTTGAAGGTATGGATATCTACCGTGCATATAAGGATTGATGTTGTTGAAATCCGCTGAATAAAATTTTTCCAACCGATGTATGTTTTTATGTTGTATTGGACGCATAAACAAAATTTGTTTGCTTTAAAGATGGCAAACTCTCTTTAACAATTATTAACACTAACCAAAAAAGTGATTTTATATTTTTGTGCTGTACAAATAATCATTCAAAATGTTAGAAACAGATATTAGGGAACTAAACGAAAAGATTCAACGCGAAAGCCAGTTTACCGATTTAATTCACCTGGAAATGAACAAGGTGATTATTGGGCAAAAAAACATGACCGAACGACTCATGATTGGCATGCTTGCAAACGGACATATACTTCTTGAAGGAGTACCGGGATTAGCTAAAACTTTAGCCATTAATTCTCTCGCCAATATAATCGATGCAAAATTCAGCCGCATACAATTTACTCCTGACTTGCTGCCTGCCGACCTTATAGGTACAATGATTTACAGCCAGAAGAAGGAAGAGTTTATGGTAAAAAAAGGACCAATATTTGCCAATTTCATCCTTGCCGATGAGATCAACCGGTCACCTGCTAAAGTACAAAGTGCTCTGCTCGAAGCAATGCAGGAACGACAAGTGACCATTGGAGATACTACCTTTAAACTTGAGGAACCGTTTCTGGTTATGGCTACTCAGAACCCCATTGAACAGGAAGGTACATATCCATTACCAGAAGCGCAGGTGGATCGCTTCATGATGAAAGTCGTTATTAATTATCCTAAAAAAGAAGAGGAGAAACTTATACTGCGACAAAACATCACAAACACTCAATCGAAAACTAATACAATACTCAAGACAAGTGATATTTTGAAAGCAAGAGAAATTGTACGCTCGATATACGTTGATGAAAAAATTGAAAATTATATTACGGATATTGTTTTTGCCTCCAGATATCCTAATGATTACAGGTTAAGTAATTTTACAGGTATGATACAATATGGAGCTTCACCAAGGGCAAGTATAAACCTGGCTCTTGCAGCAAAAGCTCTGGCATTTTTACGCCGCCGTGGTTATGTTATACCCGAAGATATACGTGCTATAGCCCACGATGTTATGCGACACCGTATAGGATTAACCTACGAAGCCGAAGCTGAAAATATTACCAGTGAAGATATTATTAATGAAATTTTAAATTCGGTAGAAGTACCCTAATAACGTATAACGTATAACATATAACAAATAACATATAAAGTATAACACATAACTTATAACTCCTAAAAGTGGACGCACAGGAAATCTTCAAAAAAGTCAGGAAAATAGAGATAAAGACACGTGGATTGTCGAATCAGATATTTTCCGGTGAATACCACAGCGTATTTAAAGGGAGAGGAATGGCGTTTAGCGAAGTTAGGGAATACCAGTTTGGAGATGACATAAGAAATATCGACTGGAATGTTACTGCCCGATTTAATCATCCTTTTGTTAAAATATATGAAGAAGAACGGGAATTGACCGTTATGCTGCTGATAGATGTTTCAGGATCGAATAACTTTGGTACCAAAAGCCAATTGAAACAAGAAGTTGTTACAGAAATTGCTGCTGTACTATCATTTTCTGCAATTCAAAATAATGATAAAGTTGGCGTTATATTTTTTAGTGATAAAATTGAGAAGTTCATTCCACCCAAGAAAGGTACATCTCATATACTAAGAATAATCAGAGAGTTAATTGATTTTAAAGCAGAAAATAAAGGGACAAACATAGCAGAAGCTTTGCGATATTTTACGAATGCAATAAAAAAGAAATCAACGGCCTTTCTAATATCCGACTTTATGGATGAAGGTTTTGATAAAGCTATTCAAATTGCCAATTACAAGCACGACCTTATCGCAATAAGGATTACCGATGAGCGTGAAAAAGAAATACCCGATGTTGGAATGATTCGCTTGTTGGATGCCGAAACGGGTAAGACTATGTGGGTTGATACGTCCAGTTCGAAAGTTAGAAAACATTATGCTCGGCATATTGATTCAAAAACGGTTTACTTAGATAAACTGTTTGCACGCTTTGGAGTTGATATGGTAAGGGTATATACAGGTCAGGATTATGTGCGACCCCTAATGAATTTGTTTAAAAAACGTGAAGCCAGAAGGTAAAAGATTAGTAATACCGAATGAAAGGAATAAAAAACATATCAATAATTATATTATCCATCGTTTTTGCAAACGTGCTTAATGCGCAACAAACCAAGGCATGGTCATCTTTGGATTCCAATGCAATTATGATTGGCGACCAGGTGAAATATGAACTGGGTATAACCGTGCCTGATAACATGATTGTAACATGGCCGCATTTGGCCGATACCATAACCTCAAATATTGAAATAATAAAACACGGTAAAATCGACACAACATATTCAGAATCTGACATTACGCTACAGCAACAGTTTGTCATTACTTCGTTTGATTCGGGATATTTTGAGATACCTTCTGTCGATTTTAAGTTCAGGCATCTTAACGATAGTAATTTTTATAATACCTCAACCGGAATACTTTTCCTACAGGTATTTGTACCTGAAGTAGATACATCACAAGTATTTAAACCTATTGTAGGTCCGATAAAAGAACCATATACTTTCAAGGAAATATTACCCTGGATAATAGTCGGTATTATTGCGGCATTATTAATCACACTATTAATTTATTATTTAGTTAAACGAAAAAATCGACAACCTGTTTTTAAACTCAAACCAAAGCCTGCCCTACCCGCCCATGTTGTGGCCATGAATAAACTTGAAAAATTAAGGCTGGCCAAAATATGGCAAACCGGTCATCTTAAAAAATATTACACTGAACTAACCGACATTATTAGAGAATACATGGTAAACAGATATCATTTTGACGCACCTGAAATGACCACTTCTGAGATTATCACAAAACTAAATGAGTTTGAGATAAATATAGAGGCTATGACAAAACTAGAAGGAGTACTGAACTTATCGGATTTGGTTAAGTTTGCCAAAGCCGTTCCCACTGCACTTGAAAATGATTTAGGGTTAACACACTGTGCTGATTTTGTTAATGAAACAAAAAAAGTTGCTGACCCGGCACAAACCGAAAATATTGATAATATTAACACTAAAGATAAACAGTAGATGTTTAATATTGATAATTGGGCAAACCCGGAATATTTTTACATCCTTTTGGTAATTCCTTTACTAATTGTTTGGTATTGGTTTAAAAACAGCACAAATAATGCTGAGCTAAGGTACTCCGGATTACAAACTTTTAGTGAAATAAAACCCAGTCCGAAAACATGGCTAATTCACAGTTTGTTTGCACTCAGGATGCTTGCTTTAGGACTCCTGATAATTGCGTTAGCGCGCCCACAATCAATATCAACCAAACAAAATGTACACATTGAAGGCATCGACATTGTAATGACTATCGATGTTTCGGGAAGTATGCTGGCACAAGATTTTAAACCCGACAGGCTGGAAGCCGCGAAGGAGGTTGCCAATGATTTCATCGCACGAAGACCAAACGACAGGGTAAGCCTGGTAATATTTAGCGGTGAAGCTTTCACCCAAGTTCCCTTAACTACCGATCACACAATGATATCAAATATCTTTGAGGAAGTTAAGAGTGGAATGATTGAGGACGGAACTGCAATTGGTGATGGATTAGCAACTTCTGTTAGCAGGTTGAAAGATTCTGACGCTATCTCCAAAGTTATAATTCTTATAACGGATGGCGTTAATAATTCGGGTTCTGTTGATCCATTATCAGCTGCTGAAATGGCAAATATGTTCGGGATAAGGGTTTACACTATTGGAATTGGGTCGATGGGCATGGCCCCCTACCCAGTACAAACACCATATGGTATCCAGATGCAACAAATGGAAGTTCAAATAGATGAAGAGCTACTCCAGAAGATTGCAAGCATGACCGGAGGTAGGTATTTTAGAGCCGACAACAATCAAAAACTTAAAGAAATTTATAAAGAAATCGACACTCTTGAAAAATCGAAAATTGATATTCAGGAATTCAGAAAAAAACATGAAGCTTATCTGCCTTTTGCGTTGCTGGCACTGGTTCTTTTTTCTTTAGAAATAGTGCTTAGGTATTTAGTATTCAGGAGGTTTCCATAACAGCATGAAGTAGTAAATGACAATCAATGACAAAAATTAACCAATGATAAAATTTGCACATACCGAGTATTTTCTTTTATTAACGCTGCTCATCGTTTTTGCAATTCTATTTTGGCTGAATCGAGTTTGGGTTAAAAAAGCAAAAAGCAGATTTGGTGATGAAAAAGTAATTTTAAACCTGATTCCTGAAGTTTCTTCTTCAAAACCTGTAATAAAATTTTTATTGATATTAGTGTCTGTTTCGTTTTTAATTATCGGAATAGTAGATCCACGAATAGGCTCGAAACTTGAAAAAGTAAAACGTGAGGGTATCGATCTTTATCTTGTGCTCGACGTATCGAACTCGATGTTAGCAGAAGACATTAAGCCCAACAGGCTGGAAAGGTCGAAACTTGCGATCTCAACGTTAATTGACAACCTTCAGGGCGACCGTGTAGGCATTATTATTTTTGCCGGCAACGCATATAAGCAACTGCCATTAACCACAGATTACTCTGCAGCAAAACTATTTCTATCGGCCGTCGATACAAAAATTGTCCCAACTCAGGGAACTGCCATAGGTGAAGCAATTGAGATGGCAACACTAAGCTTTGGAGAAACCGAGCATAATAAAGCAATTATAGTTATTACTGACGGTGAGGATCATGAAGGCGACGCTATTGAAGCTGCTACTTTGGCTAATGAACTGGGCATTAATGTTTTTACTATCGGGATGGGCTTGCCCGAAGGCGCTCCAATTCCTATCTACAATGATTATGCTATTCAAACTGGTTTTAAAAAAGACAAAAGCAACAATACTGTTATTACAAAACTTAATGAAGATATGTTAAGGCAGATAGCGGCAGCAGGTGGCGGCTCTTATGCCAGGGCAAATAATGCCACTACAGGTTTAAAACGTATTTTTGATGATATTAGCACTATCGACAAAAAAGAAATAGAGACAAGGCAGTTTACAGATTATGAAGACCGCTTTCAGATTTTTTTAGGATTAGCCCTGTTTTTGTTAATACTTGAGTTGCTCGTAGCCGATAGAAAAACCCGATGGATTAAAAAATTTGATTTTTTCGGAAAATAAAAATGTTGTTATGAGGTATATTATTTTATTTCTGTTTTTTACTCTATATACAATGGGTTATTCGCAGCAGGAAAAAAAGCGAGTACGACAAGGCAATAACGAATATGAAGAAGGAAATTATCAGGAAGCGGAAAAGGAGTATCGTAAGGCATTAATGGAAAAGCCGGGTTATGTGAAAGGAACATTTAATCTGGGTGATGCTATGTACGAACAGGATAATTATGAAGAATCGGTCAAACTTTTCAGCAAAGTTACAGAGAGGATAACAACTCCTGATCAAAAAGCTGCAGCTTATTATAACCTTGGGAATACCTTTATGAAGGAAAATAAATTTAAAGAAAGTATTGAAGCATTTAAAAATTCTTTGCGATTGAACCCCGATGATGCTAATGCCAAATATAATCTTGAATACGCCAGAAAAAAATTAAAAGAGCAGCAGCAACAACAACAACAAAATCAGGATAAAAACCAGGATCAGGAGAATAAGGATCAAAATAAGGAAGACCAGGATAAAGAAAACGAGGACAAAAAAGATCAGGATAAAAACGACCAGCAGGAAAAGGATGACCAGCAAAAGGAAAATAATAATCAGGATAACGGAGAGCAAAAGAAAGATCAGCAACAAAAAGAGCAACCTCAACAAATCTCAAAGCAGGATGCCCAACGTATGCTTGATGCCTTAAATAATGATGAGAAGAAAACTTTGCAAAAACTTCAAAAACAAAAAGCAAAAGCTGTTAAGGGAAGAAAAAGCGATATCGATTGGTAAGAATGAAGTACTTGGAGTGACTAAAGTTTGGAATGACTAAAGTTTAGACTATTTGGCAGATTAGTAGAAAATGTGATTAACCCGCTATGACAAATACTAATATGGAATATTTTTTGTTAGAGTATTGAAGCTTTGTGGTTGTGATATGATAAAACAAATCTTAATATTATCTTTATTAATAACGTTAGCCTTTCCAGGGTTATCTAATGATCAGGTAAACTTTACTGGCAAAGCAAAACAGGTTGTTAAAGTTGGAGAAAGTTTCAGGGTGATATATGAAGTAAACAAGGAAGCAAGCAACTTTCAATCTCCTGATTTTAAAAGTTTACAAGTACTTTCAGGACCAAGCACATCAAGTAATTCAAGCATTCAGTATGTAAATGGAAAAATGACTCAAAACTATTCAATGTCGTACACCTACATTGTTCAGGCAGTTAAAGAAGGGGATGTTGTAATTAATCCTGCAACAGTAACAGTTGATGGAAAAAATGTAAAGTCGAATAGTATAAAAATAACGGTAGTAAAAGGTGCAACTTCTCAACAAGGAAATACAAATCAAAATAAAAGTAATCAGCCCTCCGAAACAGGTATATTACAAGATGATGATGTTTATATTAGAGCAACGGTGAGTAATAATTCCCCTTTTATCGGTCAGCAGTTAATATTAACTTATAAGATTTATACAAAGGTACCGGTATCAAATTTGATGGTTAAAAAACTATCATCTTTTCAGGGGTTTTGGTCGAAAAGTTTACTCGAAGGTAATAACCAATACCAACAAAAAACCGAGATAATAAGTGGTGAAGAATATATAGTTGCAGAAATTAACAAGTTTGCAATTTTTCCTCAAAAAACTGGTAAGCTTACAATAGAACCATCGGAGATGGAATGTAATGTACAACTGAGAGTTCAGAGTAATAGAAAGCGAGGATATGATCCGTTTGATGATTTCTTTAACGATCCGTTTTTCAATAGAAATGTAAAAAATATAGTTGCAGTGCTAAAATCAAATTCGGTAACAGTAACTGTTAAACCACTTCCACAATTGGGTAAACCAAAAGAGTTTAGTGGTGCTGTAGGCGATTTTAGACTAAGTAGCAGAATTGACCGAACAAATCTTAACGCAAATGATGCTGTAACTCTCACTTATACAATATCGGGAAACGGGAATCTGGAACTTATTAACTTGCCTGAAGTAAGGTTTCCGGTTGATTTTGAAAGCTTCGACCCTAAAATAACTAGTAATATTAAAACTACAGATACAGGTATTTCAGGGAAAAAGACATTTGAGTACCTTACTATCCCGCGCAATGCCGGCGACTTTGAAATTATGCCTGTTACTTTAAGTTATTTCAATCCGGCAGATAATAAATACCATAGTGTTTCTTCCGAAAAATATGAAATATACGTTTCTAAAAGTGATATTTCCTCAAATGGAATATCGTACAGTTCTTCTGCACAAGAAGATATAAGATTTATTGGTAAAGATATCCAACATATTAAAACACCACCTTTTAAATTTAAGCCTCAGGGTGAATTTCTGTTTTTATCAAATGCCTTTTTCATATTACTCATACTGCCAATCATAAGTATGATTATTATTATAATTGTCATAAAGCAGCTTGGAAAGAGAAAATCCAATGTAGGATTAATGAAGAATAGAAAGGCTAATAAGGTTGCTAAATCAAGGCTCAAGACCGCTGAGAAATATAAAACCTCAGGTGATGATAATGCCTATTATGATGAAATTGCACAGGCACTTTGGGGCTATATTGCTGATAAATTTAGTTTGAAACAATCAGAGCTATCAATTGAAACAGTTATTGATCTTCTTAAAGAACAAGATGTTGAAAACAGTATTTCAGAAAGTTTTATTAATACTCTTAATAATATCGAATTTGCACGTTTTGCACCAGGAGATTCAAGAGATAAAATGGAAAGTATTTATGATGAGTCGGTAATTGCAATTATGCAAGCAGAACAAGCGTTAAAATAACAAATCGGTATGACCATGGCTTTGAAAAATATTATCATAATAATAGCACTTCAGGTGTTAACAACAACACTTCTTGCGTTTAATCCCGACTCCCTTATTTCAACCGCAAATAATGCGTACAACAAGGGCTTATATGACTCAGTATTAAATACTTACAACCAGGTAATCAGTAGAGGTATTGAATCGGGTGAACTGTATTATAATATGGGTAATGCTTTTTATAAAAATAATGATATTGCCTCAGCTATATTGTACTACGAAAAAGCCAAAAAACTAATACCAAATGATGAGGAGGTTCAGTACAATTTAAACATTGCAAACAGTATGATTGTTGACAAAATTGATAAAGTACCCGAGCTCTTCTACAATCGTTGGTGGAATTTCGTTTACAATATTTTGGGTACCGATGCCTGGACTATTTTTGCGTTAATATCGTTTACTTTCTTAATAGTTACTATTGGGTTGTTTATAATTTCTAAAAAACGCCGCAACCGTAAACTTTCTTTTTATATAGGATTAATATTTCTAATCACGTCTATAGTTTCCTTTACGCTCACATCTCAGAAATATTATTTTAATATTGATCAGAATGAAGCTATTGTATTTACTTCATCTATAACAGTTAAAAGCTCCCCAACCCAAAATGCAGTTGACCTTTTTGTTATTCACGAAGGGACTAAAGTGAAAATAATTGATAAAATAGATGACTGGGTTGAGATAAA
Source organism: Bacteroidota bacterium (assembly GCA_014382445.1). GTDB lineage: Bacteria > Bacteroidota > Bacteroidia > Bacteroidales > F082. Next base: position 9,624 of record JACNJS010000044.1, on the reverse strand, counting down.
AATTCAGAATGGAAGCATTGGCTGGCTACCGGAAAAATCGATTAAAAAAATCTAACAAAGTCTGTTATGAAACAATTTCGTGGTTTTTAAGTACATTATAAACTACTCTTATTGTAACTCGTTTTGAATCAGCTTAAACATATCCTATTTATACTATTAGCATTATTAGCGTGTATAGGTATTAGTTGCCTGAAAACAAAGAAACCAGGTATACCGTTAGAGGTACAGAGAACTTTGCATATATCGGGAATTCAAAAACCCGAACTAATGAAAGTAATCCTTGCCTTTCAACATCCCGCTGATTCCCTTAAACTTCAATCTGCTTATTTTTTAATACAGTACCTCGAAAATAATTACAGCATCTGGAGTTCACTTATCGATTCTTCAGGTAATATTGTTGAAATTAATCCCGAAGATTTTCCTGATTATCCGGCAATTAAGAAGTATCGTGACTCTATTGAAAATATTTCAGGGAAGCTTAGTTACAGGGCAGATTCAATTTGGCTGGATATTTACAACATTAACTCGGGGTTTTTAATTGAGCATATTAATACCGCATTCAATACTTGGAAAAAGAGTCCTTGGGATATTAATTATGATTTTAATACATTTTGCGAATACATTCTCCCCTACCGTGTTGCAAACGAAAAAATTGAACCAACTGCAAAGCACTTTCAGGAAAAATATATGGATCTTCTAAAACATAACATTATTGAGACAGCCAAACTATTAAACAACGAAATAAACAATGAATTATCCTATGATGAACGACTTGTTATCAACCCCATTGCTCAACTTATCACAATAACTGAACAAACACGCACCGGTAACCTCCTCGACATAAATATTTATAAAGTAGCAGCTTTACGGAGCCTTGGCATTGCAGCTGCGTTGGATTATACTCCTTTTTTCGCTGATTCAATTCTAGGATATTATTCCACAACGGTTATTCTTCCAAATAGTGACAAACTTATCCTAACACGATCTGAAAGTCAGTCAACACCATATTCACAAGGCAATGTTGCCAAGGTTTACCGCAGATCATTTAAAAACGATCCTCATAGCTTGTTTTCAATTAAAGGCATGGAAACACATACACCCCCATTTTTAGGTAACTATAATTATTTGGATGTTACAGATGAATATGTACAAACTGCAGATGTGACCTTTGATTTTGCTGACACTTCGCAATTTATCTATCTGGCCGTATTTAATGATTGCAGTTGGCAACCTGTTGAATGGTCGCGTGCAGGCATTGATTGTAAAGCAAAATTTACAAATATGGGAACAGACGTAAATTATATGCCAATAATAGTTTCAGATGATAGGGTGATACCTGTTGGGCAGTCTTTTTATTTAATCGACTGAGTATTCTAAACTAGAGTCACCGTTTAAAGCCTATACTACTTTTTCAGCAGATCGCGAATTTCAGCAATAATTTAGAACAAGTATAATAATTGATATTAGAGTATATGGGCTATATTACTGTTATACCATCCGGTTAATAAACATCTAAGTCTTTCCCAACAATCACTTTTCCATCATACTTCTCTGAAATCTCGCTTAACAAATCTTCATCAGAAGCACGCCAGTATAATATATGATATAATACTACTAATTTGGGTTGCGCTTTTGTTGCAATTTCGGCAAGCTCTAAAGTAGAAGTATGATTACGTTTATGGTAATTTTTCTAGAATTCATCCTT
>JACNJS010000044.1:0-7606 GCA_014382445.1 Bacteroidota bacterium | reverse complement strand
TGGTTCATAACCATATAAACGGTATCGAATGTCCTCTTCATAAGCTTTCAGTATATAATGGGTCATGTCGTTAATACCTTCATGTCCATATACTTCAAGAGGTTCATTTCTTCCCATTACCCAGGGTGTGAGTATCAAATCAGCATAACCAGTTGTGTGGTCAGAATGTAGTTGGGTAAGAAACGCTCTTTTAATATTTTTCACGGCAAGACCTACTATTTCCCCTCCATATACAGGAGATAAAGCAGCAGCTTTTCGAATCAATCCATGTCCAAAATCAACATGCATTCCATTTTCGCTAATCAACAGGCTTACCATTTTTATATTCGCCTAAAACCGTAACTTGTTTGGTTTTCCTATAATGCAATGCAGCTTGTTTCATTTCTTCAAGAGTATCTGATCTAAGTTTAATACCAGATTTAGCACCCTTACTTTGTACTTCTATATAAAAACCGTCTCTTAATTTTCGCGGTCTGGTTGGAGGTCTGCCCATAATAACAATAAATTCTTTTTTTTTGATTTGGTGAATATAATAATAAAAATCTAATTGAAGTGAAATGGTTCAATTACTTTTTCATGTCGCTCGAAATAACTATTCTCTTGTCATACCTAAATGCAATAACAAAAGCATCATAAACACCTTTGTCTTTCATCAGATAACTATGCTTAAGTGCTTCATTATAAGTAGCAAAACTTCCGGTCGAATAGCGATACACGCCATCCTGATAATTTTCATATATATCACCAACGATATTATACTTTTCTCTCAGGTAATTAAATGATTGCAGTTTATTACGTTTGGCAAGTACTTGCACGCGGTAAATTACACCGGAAGGGATTTCTACTTTTTTCGCAACCGGAACATCAATTATTATAACTCCTGGTTCTTTACTGCCCGATGTTTTTTTAATTGCCGATTGCATACGATAATCATAAAAAGGAATTGGTTCTACAGGTTTTTCCTTTGGCATCTTTTTTTCAACTACCTGAGGTTTACTTACTACTTTTTCTGTTTTTACTTTCCGGTTAATGAAATATGAAATTCCAATTGAAGTGTACAAAGGTTGGTCGTACTTGAAACCATCTCGCCAAACATCTACATCATCATTAATAACAGTCCTTAAATTCATTTCAAAGTTTAAAGCCCAACTGTCACCTAGCATATAATTAATTCCCAACCCAACAGGCACAACAAAACCACCTTTTTTATAAGAATCAGTATCAATTGGATCACCAGTATGTTTTATAATACCTGATATTGAATCAACTAACTCGCTGTTCCACGAGGCATACCCAAGTCCGGTTATTCCATAAACCGATAACTTTCGCAAACTGGGCCCCCAGAATAAGCTAGTAAAATCAACAAGAAGGTTCACATTACCATCATAGTAACTACCAGATAACTCATAATTGACAGGGGTACCTGTTGCACTTTTTTCCTTATGACTTTTAAGCCCTGAATAAAATAAATTTAACCCTAATCCAAAAACCGGATTAATGTACTTACGAACCGTTGCTCCTGTCGCGAAAGCTATTTCACCGGAGAATTTCTTAAAATAACCATTATTGCTGGCATCGCCATAAAATTGTGTAAATCCAAGATTATAATTTACTTGCCAGTTCTTGGCAAAACCCCTATTTGCAGGTAAAGTTGTTTGCCCAATACTGTTCAGCATTATGATAGTAATCAGGAAAGTAAAAAATATCTTAATAAAACTTCTGTCAGCCATTTGAAAGCACCTTTTCTTTTTATTCACAATAATCCATAATATAATCGTGAGCCGGACCAAAGCCAAGTTCAAGTGCCTTGTTCCAATCTTTACAAGCACCGATCATGTTGTTCAAATAATACTTAGCAACTCCTCTATTAAAATAATTTCTAACCCAGTTTGAATAGTCCATAATATCTTCTGGTCGCATATCAAGTGCATTGTCAAAATCATCAATCGCATCACTATATTGCTGCATTTTACTATGGGCATTTCCTCTATATGAATAGATAAGAAAATCCTGTGGATCGGGATTGTCTAACAAAGCCTTGTTGAAATAATCAATCGCAGTTGGCCAATCTCCCATCTGATATCTTAGTATTCCCCAGTTATAATTATTTTCATAGGCATCATAAGGAGTTAGGTTGTCAACATCTTCTGTAACGGGTAGCACATATTCCTGAGCATCTCGGATAAATGATTTAAATTTGAAAAAATTGGTTTCGTAAAAAGTCATTTCAAAATTATTCTCCCAATTGGGAGGGGCAGTATAAAAACTAGACAGAAATTGCTTATTGAATGATTTTATTAGTTTAAACCTTACGGCCTCATCATCCTGATTTTTTATGGGGAAAACAGCAAAAATAATGCTCCAGTCATTCACAACTTCGCCGCGCTCAACTCTCTGAATTGCACCTATTATTTCGTCATCTTCAATTTTATCTTCGTAATCTTTAACAGTACCTCTGGCAAATACTTTCAAATTTACAGCGTACTGTTTATTATTTGGAATCTCGTTTGGAAGTATTTCGTTTAATTTATGACTGGGAAAAACATAAAAGTCCAGTGATTTATAACCTGTCCATCCCTCTTTTAAGACAGGAAATTCATACACTCCGTCAAAATATTTTTTAACAAGAACGTTGTATTGCTTATTCCCAATCAATACTTTTCGAAGCTGTAATGATATTATGTTATCCTGACCCAATTTGCGTTCGCCACCAGTATTTTTGTTTGTTTTTTCATCAGCATAAGGAATACGGTTACGCGCTGAAAGCCAGGTTCCATTATCTTGTTTTGCCCACCCTCTCATATCATCAATCTCCGATTGGACAGGGCTTAAGGACGAAAAATTAACCAAATCGGAATTATCTCCCCCGTCCAAAGTATTCTGGCTTAGCAATGGGTTATTTGTGCCAAATAGCATCAGCAGCACAAATAAAAATCGATTTTTATATATAAACTTTAACATAAAGTTATGTTTTATTTAACAGCAAACGACCAAGTTTGTAAATGTAAAAAAAAAATGATGCCTGTAATTATTTAAACGGTTTTTTAATAAAAAATTTATTAACAGCAATTATAAGCTATTTTTAGTTATAAAACTTTGGATATTATTTTCGATTCTTTGCAATACTTTAGCGATAGGAACTTTATCAAATTTATCGCCAGTAATCTTCTCATAAAGTTCAATATATCTTGCAGAAATGTTATCAACAATTTCTTTGGTCATTTCTGGAATTTGCTGTCCCTCCTGCCCTTGAAATCCATTTTCCATAAGCCATTCACGCACAAATTCTTTTGAAAGTTGCTTTTGCTGTTCCCCTTTTACAAAACGTTCTTCATATTTATCTGCATAAAAATAACGCGACGAATCGGGTGTATGTATCTCATCAATCAAAAATATTTGATCCCCAACTTTACCAAACTCATATTTTGTGTCAACAAGTATTAATCCTTTTTCAGCAGCTATCTCTGTCCCTCTTTTAAAGAGCATTTTTGTGTAATCTTCAAGCTTAACGTAATCCTCGGCACTTACTAACCCCTGATCAATAATTTCTTCTTTCGAAATATCCTCGTCGTGGCCTTCCTGTGCTTTTGTTGTTGGAGTAACAATTGGTTCAGCAAAACGTTCATGTTCTTTTAGTCCATCAGGTATTGGCACGCCGCATATTTCTCTTGCTCCATTTTTATAGGTACGCCATGAGCTTCCAGTTAAATAACCTCTAATTATCATTTCCACAGGAAAAGGATTGCAATAATAACCAACTGTTACCATAGGATCAGGAGTTGCCAACTTCCAATTGGGTACAATATCCGATGTAGCATCCAGAAACTTTGAGGCAATTTGATTAAGAACCTGACCTTTATAAGGTATTCCTTCGGGCAGTACTACATCAAATGCTGAAATACGATCGGTGGCAACCATCACTAACCATTTTTCGTTAATATTATAAACATCGCGCACCTTTCCATGGTAAACACTTTTCTGATCAGGAAAATTAAAATGAGTTTTGGTTATAGCTTCTTTCATAATTTTTTTCATGTTTTTTGCATTTTATCATCAATATTATTATATGCTTCTATTATTTTTGTAACTAACTTATGCCTAACAACATCTCTTCCGTCTAAATAAATAAAATCAATGCCAGCTATATTTTTAAGTATTTTTTGCGCTTGCAGCAAGCCTGATTGCTTTTGCTTTGGAAGGTCAATCTGAGTAATATCTCCTGTTACAATAAATTTGGATGATTTGCCCATTCTTGTTAAGAACATTTTAAGCTGGCTTTCGGAGGCGTTCTGGGCCTCATCTAAAATAGCAAATGCATTGTTTAGGGTTCTTCCGCGCATAAAAGCCAATGGAGCAACTTCAATAGTATCATCCTCAATGTAAGAAAGAAACCTTTGAGTAGTTAACATGTCCCTTAAAGCATCATATAGCGGCTGAAGATATGGATCCAGCTTTTCTTTCATGTCGCCAGGTAAAAATCCGAGACTTTCGCCAGCTTCAATAGCGGGGCGAGTTAATATTATCTTTTTTACCTGCTTGTTTTTTAAGGCCCTTACGGCCAGGGCAACTGCAGTGTAGGTTTTTCCGGTACCTGCAGGTCCAATGGCAAATATCATATCGTTTTTCTCGCAACTGTCAACCATGCGTTTTTGATTGATAGTAAGAGCTTTAATTAATTTACCATGGTTACCGTAAACAAGTACATCGGAGTCTTCGGTATCTGTAATGTTATCAGAGTTTTGCTCCTCTCCCATTATTTTTTTAACAATATCACTGTTAATTTTTCCAAATGTATCAAACTGAATCATCAGCAAATCCAAACGTTTTTCAAAAAGGTCAATTTCGTCTGTTGTACCAATTAGTTTTAATAAATCTCCACGTACAATTATTTTTAACTTTGGAAATAATGATTTAATAAGGCTTAAATGAACATCTCCAGGTCCGTAAAATTCAAGCGGGCTGCCCAAATCTATCTGTATTACCCTCTCACTCATAGGCTTAACCGGTTAATTTTGTAAATTAGTAGAACTTTCAAAAATATAAAAAAAATACTCTGTACCAAGGGGCAATTTTTATAATTTTGATTTGTGTGTAGAAACACCGAAAATATCTGATTTGGTATAACTGAAACTATCAAAAATAGTAACTAAAATGGTAGTAGATATTAGCAGATATTAATATTTGCGTAAGTATGGGAATAATTACTTTAATTAGCGATTGGGGGTTAAGCGACTATTATGTTGCCGCTGTTAAAGGGATGATTTACAAATTTCATCCCGAAGCTAAAATAGTAGATATTACACATCAAATTCAGCCATTTAACTCTGCTGAAGCAGCATATATACTAAAAAATACTTACAAAAGTTTTCCGGATGGTACAGTGCACATAATTGGTATCAATACAGAAGAGTCGCTTAAAGATGTACATATTGTGGCTTACTACGACAAACAATATTTTATTGGAACTGATGACGGAATTTTTTCATTAATTTTTGATGATGAACCTGATAGTATTAACGAGTTGGATATTAGGCTTGAAACATCGAGCCATACTTTTTCGAGTCGTGACAGATTTGCAAAAGCAGCAGCTCTCTTACTTAAGAATGGCAACCCGGAAGAGCTTGGTCCGTTAAGGCAAGGGCTTGTTAAAAAAATGTTGTTTAATCCCGTGATTAATGAAGATTCGTTAAAAGGGATGATAATTCATATCGACAATTACAATAACCTGATAACCAATATCACTAAAAACGATTTTAAGAAGTTTACTTCAGGAGCGCAATTTGAAATTTCATTCAGATCGCAAAAATATAAAGTATCGGAAATACAGGATTCATATGGCGACGTACGTCCCGGCGAGATGGTGGCATTGTTTACTGGTAACGGTATCCTTGAGATTGCGATTAATAAGGGTAAAGCAGCTTCACTACTCGGGATTCATAAAAATGATCCCATTTTGATAACACGGCTGAGAAAATCGAAAAAATAATACTGTTAAAAGAATTTCTACAACCCACGCATCCATTCGGGCCTTAAATCTGATTGTTCAGGATTACTCAGTACTTTAGTTATATCTGAAAGCAGTTTATCCTTATCACGATTTAACACACCTTTCAATATGAGGTAGTTTGAGGCGTGATCACTTCGGAATATTGTATTTTCCAGCTCAAGTGCGCCAATAAAATTACCCATCTCCGAAATTAAATCAATTTTACTTATTTCAATAAAGGTGTTTGAAAACCTTTTTTTAAAATGATCTATCCCTAATGGGAAACTCAAAACAAGGGTTGATAAATATTCAGGTTGTACTTCATTAACCACACGGGCGGAATTTATAGCATGTTGCTTTGAAAATTGTTTGCCTCCCAATCCGTTTAGGATCATAACCGAAAGTTTAATTCCTGATTTGCGGGCTTTGATCAATGCTTCCGTAGTAGTATGATATGTTTCGCCTTTATTAATAATTTTAAGTAATTCATCATCCCCCGTTTCTATGCCGATGTATAGTAGTTTTAGGCCAGCGTCTGCCAATTTTTTCAGTTCATAATCAGTCTTTGCATTAATATCTTTAGGGAGGGCATATGCCGAAATTCGTTTAAGATTAGGAAATGAATTGTTAAGTTTTTCAATTATTTTCATCAATTTATCAAATGATAATACAATTGCATTACCATCGGCAAGAAATACTTTACGTATATGAGATGCATAAGTCGACATTAAATCAATTTCATGAAAAATGTCATCCTCCTTTCTTATTCTAAACTTCTTTGAAGTGTACATCTCGCAAAAAGCACAACGGTTCCATGAACAACCAATTGCTGTTTGTAATATTAACGACCGGGCTTCGCTGGGTGGCCTGAATAGAGGCTCTGAATATTGAATCAGTTCTGAATACATCAGGCAAAAATAAAACGATTTGCGATTACATACTATGTATTGATTTTCATCGAAGGTAAAACTCGCTTTATCTTTACAAATCAATTGACACCCTATATCTACAAACCTGACAATTTCAAACATGAGCCTACTCCGAAAAATCAAACAAGACGTCATTACGAGGGCAAAGCCCGAAACAATCTGTTGATTTTCATTACCGAAAGATTGCTTCGCTCCGCTCGCAATGACGATATATCACTTTTCGGAGTGGGCTCAAACATGAAACCTCAAACTTTATAACATTTTACTTCTTACCTTTGCCATCATAAATAGTAAGCAATATGATACTCGTTACGGGCGGAACAGGATTGGTTGGCTCACATCTGCTTTATAGTTTAATAACTTCTGGAGTTACCCCCATCGTTTTAAAGCGCGCATCATCTGATATTTCAAAAACCAAAAGAGTATTTTCATATTATACGGAGGATGCAGAAAATCTGTTTAACAGAATAAAATGGATAGATGGTGACATATTGGATTACTCTTCTGTTTTAGATGCGATGGAAGGTGTAAATTATGTTTATCATACAGCTGCATCTGTTTCCTTTCAGTCGTCTGATAAAAATAACCTGATTGAAACAAACATTCAGGGAACAGCAAATATTGTAAATGCTGCCCTAGAAAGAAAAGTAAACAAGTTATTGCATGTTAGCACCATAGGAACACTGGGAAG
>JACNJS010000068.1 GCA_014382445.1 Bacteroidota bacterium | reverse complement strand
CCCTCAAGAGCGGTGGTTTTGGATTCTTTAATAAACAAGTCCCAATCTTTTTTTTTGCCAAGTTCGAATTTTGCTGCTTGGTGAATTACTTTGTTTCTTTCACCACACCAAGAATTTAATTGTTTGTTCATGATTTCGATTAAAACACCGTCTGTTTCAATAGTTCTCAGTTTTTTCAATAGTTCGCCAATTGTATCAAAGGAAACAGGGGATTTTGTTAACTCCCCCAATCTGCTTTCAAGCCTATCGCAAATTAAACTTTCAATCAGAGCAGTTGCTTCAAGATAGAATCTATGCTCAATCGCAGTATTGTACCTGTTCATAGCTGCTCTTATAATTTTATACCTTTCTTTTCCAAGTATATCAAGAATTGTTGCTCTTATTTTTGGCTTACTCATTTGAATTGCCATTTGGTATTATCTTATATTCAGCAATTTTATTTATTTCTTCTAGACTTAGAATATCATCGACATAGATGCGAACAATTTCTTTTTGAGTATTTATTCCAATAAATGATATTACTAAACCAGAAACTCTCTTTTCATAACGGCCCGATTCATTATTAGATATAAACAATTCCTTCAAATTGTTTACAAACGTAAACTGGTCTATAAAATAATAGTCTCCATAAGGATGTTTGTTACTAGTAGGAGATGTAATAGAGTATTCCGACAAATAGTAAGGAGTATTTGGATCTGATTTTGTAAAAATCTTTTCCTTTATTTCGTTATACCAATTACGATAATCAAGTTTTGGATTATCACCAATTAAAATCCTACAACTGGAATAATTTTCATCTTCCAAAACCCTTTCTGTAATCTCCTTATCTTTACCCCAAGGGCATCCCTCAGAGCTTGTATAAAACACACTTCCCTTGTAATTCATTCTCATAAATATCCTGAAACCATAATCATAAATGTATTTAAGATTTGAATTAGATATTCCAATCATTCTATCATTTTTAGTCCTATTATCAGCAATTTGCCAAGTTGCTAAACCATTAGATATTTTGAAATTTAATAATGAGTGATTGAAATAATACAACTGTTTTATCAAGGAAGGAATACTCTCTTTATTTCTTAACAACACATAACAATATTCAGTATCAGTTGCTGCAAAGGAAATTGGATAAACGATTTTACCAAGCTTTATATAATTATTTGCATCTTCTGTTGAAAGAGACAATCCTTTTAAAGTAGAGTAAAGATATTGAGCAATATTTAATAAATTACTATTAGCAGTTATACTAATAAAAATAGGTATTCTCCATTTTTCGTTGCTTGCGTCAACTGATATTGGCTCACTCACTGTCAAAGAATAATTAAACGAATAATCTGCCATTGAAGTAACAACTGAGCACAAATCCTCAATAGCTTTGAGTTCATTCTTTTCATTTAATATTTGTTGGTTGACATTAAATGCAAATAAGCTGCCTTTAAATTCAATATTAATGCCTTTGCTTTCAACAAAAGACGTCAATTTTGTTACTGATACTGTTGCTTTCAAGGTTGTAGCATAGTCACCGTCTGGCATTTTAACTTCAGAAATAATATCAAACTTTTGAATATTACCGTTCGCGACTGAAACTATTTCATCCTTGATTAGTTCATCATTAAGAATCTTTGTGTTCGATGAAATAAAAGTTCCGAAAGCTTGTTCGATAGCATTTCTTAGAGCTGCTTGTTTTGCTTCATCCTGGGTTTTACCTTGTCCACTTACAGCCAGGGTAACGGTTTTATTATCTTGTCCAAATACTGGCTGTAAAATAGTCGCTACCAAAAACATGAACAACAAAGGGAATTTGATTCTCATAATTATTATTGTTATTATTTCCAATAAATGTTATTATATGTTACAGTTTTAGGTTGATTCTTAGCATATTCAACTGCCACTTCGCGGTAGGCATTTACGCGAAGTTTATCCAATTCTAAATTACGGCTTGATTGATTTTCTCTGTAAATATCATCACGCTTTGATTTTTCTTCGGCTATTCTCACCTGCTCTTTTTGTGCAGCAATTTTATCCTCATATTGCTTCATCTTAAACTGCCATCGGGCTTTTTCGTCAGCTTTGAGTTTAGTATCGATTGCATGAAGAAAAGATGTTACTTCCGGCTGGCAGGTTGCCATTGGATTAATAGTACTCAGGATATCACCTGTCTTTTCTGCCCCTTTAGAATTTTGCTCAGCTGCCCAAGTTGTTTTAGCTTTATTCAATTTTATTTTGCAGTCTGCATCAATTTTTTTCTGATAAATACTCGCTAAAGTATCTAAACACTTGAAGTAACATTCCTGACAAACCTCAGGAACTAATGCAAGATTGTTGATGGCTTCATCATATTTTTCCTGTTTAACTAATGTGATGGCATCTTTAATTATGAAATCGCATTGAGTGGTATAATATGAAATGATTTTATTCTTCCCCTCCTCAAGAAAATTCAAGATCACTTTGTTTTTGGCATTAATCGTTCTAAATGCTCCAATAAAAGCTTTGTTCTCATTCATCCCTACCCCTTTTAGATTCAGGGTGGTATTCGAAAAAATAGTATTAGTTAGCGCATCACCAATAAAAAGTGTTATTTCAAGATTTTGCGCTATCATTTGTGGTGGACCAGGAATAATATCTTTTGTCCCAATATTTACTGATGCCGTAATAATAAATCTTGGGTTTACTTGGCTGCCCCCCATTCCATTATTACTTGTAATTTGTGTTAATTTTGTTTTCAGCATTTTTTTTGCTTCATCAGGGACAGCAATATTATCAGGCAAATATGTATTTAAAATGATTCGGCCAAAATCGTCCAGCTTCACTTGTGCATTGGTTGATATTGTCAATGCATAAACTACAATCATTAATAAGATAGTTTTCTTCATAATCCTTATTTTTCGCCCAAGATTAAAATTGCTTCTCCCAGCCCACGAGTCATTAACTTCACTTCAAAATTAAATGGCTCATTCTTAAGATATTTTCTAAGATAATTACCAAACATTCTTGCATCAATTGCTCTTCCCCGTTCATTATAAATAGGAATACGAACTTGCTCAAATAACATAAAATTTTCCGTAGCATCAGTCAAATTAAACCTTCCCTCTAAAGTGTTTGCATACATCCAATCATCAATTAGTGTAATTAATTCTTCACCATCAAACTCATCTTCGAGTGTATATTCCCAATTATCCCATCTCTTAACTGTTATCCTGATTTCACGACCATTTTCAAACAAATCATTAAAATACAATTGTAACTGATTTGCAAAATGGTCAATGTTTGATTCTATCGCATTTTGAAGTAAAACGGGTATTATTTCAGTATCTGAAGGTTCTCCATTTCCTGTAGAAGAAGCAATACGCTTACTCGTATACGAGTCAAAGGCTTCTAATATAAATGAAACTGATTTTCCTTGATTTGATTTATTAACTTTCCACCAAATTTGAATAATAATATCGGCTTTTGCTCTTTTTTTAAGCATATCCAAAGGGCTCTCTGAAATAGAAGAGCCTGAAGTAGTACTTGTAGTCATATTATCTTCAGCCCTTCTTGTTTCAATAGCCTTTAACTCCTGTTCTACATCTTTTAGAGGGAAACCACGGTCAATCATTAATGACCCGATTTTGCTAATCACCTGACCTATCTCAGTATCTTCTTGAAATACTTGCTTGTAATTTGGCACCTTCTGTTCGGTTCCCTGATTATCGAATACGGTCATAAAATATCTTTGTTCGCACCAGTTATCACTTGGGAGAATCATCAATGTCGGTTTTTTGGCCTGGCCGAAAAGCGCTGATGAAAATCCACAAATAATTATTGCCAATAATAAAGTATTAATCCTTTTCATGATTAAAATCCGTGATTTAGTGATTTGATTATTTTTTGTTTTTCAAGGTACTTTCGCAGTTCACTTCTCGAAACAGATATCTGATATACTTTCCAATTCTTTTCGCCAATATTTTCTGGCAAAGTTGTTTCGATTGCAGCACTACGAGTAAACGTCTTCCATATACCTTCTTTCTCAAAGAAACTATTTTCTATTCCTTTAAACTTCTCTTGATCTTCTGAAGTTTTAAGAATTGGAGCTTGTGTAGAACAGCCATTACCTCCAGCAATCCCGGAATAAAGTATGGAATGCAAGGCATCTTTTCTAGCTTGTTCCACCTTGTATCTAGCCCCTTTCTTAGTATCCCAGATTTTAATTGTTATATACCCACCAGTATCAATTGATACACAATCGGTCTGATAATTCCTATTGCTCACGACAAATGCAAGTAGGAAAAAAACGCACAACACTACAGTGGGTATCTTTAGAACTCTAAATTCTACTTTCATCTGTTTACTTTATTACATTATTCTTCCTTAACTAAGTAAAATTAATAAATATTTCTTGTCAATTATTATAATAGGTTCTTTTTGATCTTAGTTTATTAATAAACACATGGCGGAACTATGGTATTCAATAAAAATAATAAAAGAATATCACAACCTGTTTTCGTCTTAACCCATCAGCTCTGCCAATTCTATGACCTGAACCATCATATAGAAAATCTCCATCTAATCTTCCAATCTGCTTACCAGACCCACTATACAAGAACCTCCCATCATCTCTCCCGATTTGTCTTCCAGATCCGTCGTAAATGAACTTTCCATCAATCCTTCCAATGAACTTGCCAGATCCATCATATATTCTATTTCTATCCCAATCAATTCTCCCGATTTTCTTACCTGAGGCATTGTAAATCCTATTTTCGTCAAATCTGGCAACCCGTTTGCCCGAACCATCATAGAAAAACTGGGAAAAGCAAATGGACGAGAAAAGCCAGAATAATGTTACGAATATCGTTTTCATTGGATAAATGGTTGTTTTTGAAATGAATTAGTAAAGTTAGCAAATAAAACACCTTTAGCAATTTCGATCTATTTTTATACGGATCACTATCTCATTATCTCTTTCTTCCACGTCTCTATTGATACTCTTCTATGAAAATCACTTTCACCTCTTATCTCGAGTGCCATTCCATGAAGATAATTCTGGATTGTACACCCATATTTGAATCCCTCAAGGATAAATGAGCCACCTAAGATCATTGAAAAAAACTGAACTGTTTTCGCCGGATTGAATTTTTTAGACTTCTCAACTAATTTGGGCGGAATTGAATCTCCCTCATTTATCAGCGAATAAATTTTAGTGCCACTTTTTTGATTCTGAAACAAAACAGCCCGTTGTTTACTCTTCTGCCCAAGGTCCAACATGAACGCTTCAAATGCTCCACTATCAACCAACGGTCCGCCATTATCTTTAACATTCTTAACTAACTGGGCCCTCCTTCCAGCTCTTTCGGATCTTCCACTTCAACCTCAACTTTCGCTAC
>JACNJS010000077.1 GCA_014382445.1 Bacteroidota bacterium | reverse complement strand
TCTCTCCCAGGCGCTGGAAACCGCCAAGACGATTGAGGATGAATACTGGAAAGCCTATGCGTTGGCCGAGATTGCGGGCAAGTACGCCGAGGCCGGGCAGAAGCTAAATATGAAAGATGTAGCTCATCTTCGTGACATTGTTCAGACAATCCGTCCAATGGGCGAGCTATGGGAATGAACGGCTAACAATCGCATGCAGTCGGACGCAGCGGAGCTGCGCCGCTGATGCGAGGCGTTATGTGTAAGAAGGAAACGGAATGAGAGGTAACATCATCGCGTACATTGAAATGTGCCAAAATGAAGGTACAAGCCTTCAGAAAGGCATGAATTTCCGTCTCAAAGGTAAGCATTCAGTTATTCTCATGTCTGTTCGTGAAAATTCCCCTTACCAAGATGAAATAACGGAAGATGGTACGGTTCTAATCTATGAAGGTCATGATGTTCCAAAAACAAAAGGCATTTCTGATCCAAAGCAGCTAGACCAACCAGAATATAGAAAGCCAGGTAGTCTTACTGAAAACGGTAAGTTCCATAAAGCGGCACAAGGTTTCAAGTCAGGGATCAAAGGCCCTGATATTGTTCAGGTCTATGAGAAGATAAAACCAGGTATCTGGTCTGATAACGGTTACTTTCACTTGGTAGATTCCTGGGTGCAACCAGACAGAAATAGAAACGTTTTCAAATTCAAGTTGGTGGCAGTTGAGGGTGTTGCAGATAAAACTCAGCCTGAAGATCTAGCGGATAGAAAGGTAAAAAGAAGCCGGATCATCCCAACAAGTGTAAAACTGGAAGTATGGAAACGTGATGGTGGTAAATGTGTTACATGCGGTGCTACAGATGAACTCCACTTTGATCACATTTTGCCTTATTCGAAGGGAGGGACATCGTTCAAGGCTGAGAATATTCAGCTATTGTGCGCCCGGCATAACTTGGAAAAGAGTGCAAAAATCCAATGAAAACACATAACAAGGCAAATGCACTCGGACTGCCAAAAGCTGCGCCGCTTCGCTCTGCAACTTTTGGCAGCCGGTGATTTGCGGCGTTGTCGAGGACGCTTTGCGCCCTCGACAATCCCGCTTAAAAGATATGAAAAAATTTGTTTAACATAAAAAGTATAACATAGATGCCAGATCTAAGAATATCATGGCTAGATGGATTAGCAACTCTTAGTCCACAACAAAAAGGGTTTTTGGGAGAGATTTTGCGTGATCCAAATCGAAAGCTTCTACTAACTGGTTGTGCTGGATCAGGTAAAACACTTATGGCTATTTTTGTTAAACTTATTCTTGATAAGAAATTCCCAGACAAAAATAGTTTGGTTCTTGTATATACAAAAGCTCTGGAAAAGTTTATTATAGATAATTTAAAATCAAGAAACGCAGAAATAATTGCTAATGATATTGACCATTACAATAGTTGGGGATGGTATCACAATGATTACGATTTGATTATTGTGGACGAAGTACAAGATTTTAAAAGTGGATGGATAGAAGATGTAAAATCCTATTCCCAATACCAGATTTGGATGGGTGATACTAATCAATGGATTTATACTGAGGCACAAGATACAGGAGGTTATGATAATCTGATCAATGAATTTGCCTCAAAAGATAAATTTAACTTTGATGTAAATTACCGTAATACATTAAATATAGCAAAATTTGCGTCAAACTTTATCCAATTGAACAAATATGACGAAGAAATTGGAATTAGTCTGAAAGAAAAAAGAAAAAAGTTCATTGAGCCAATAACTAAGAATGAGAGACAAATATCAGAAGCCAGAAATCAACCTGTATTCTTTATCGAAGCCGAAGATCGGGAAAAAGAAATAGACTGCATAGTAAAGACCATTGAATATATCCAGAATAAGGAAGAGGAGAGTAAACAAATAGCAATAGTTCAATTAACTCATCATATGGACTTGGATATAATAGAAAAAGGGTTATCAAATAGAGGTTATGAAATACCAAGGATACCTAAAGAAAATAAGGAATTTATTCTCGAGATGGTAAATTTCACCGATCCTGATTTAGTGTTGCTTTCCACTGCCCATAGTTTAAAAGGTTTGGAGTTTGATTATGTTATCTACCCTAGATCAGACTCTTTTAGTATACATTCTAAGGCACCCTTATTGAACATCTATTTTATGTTATTTGCGCGGGCTAAGACTGGTATATACTGCAGTTATGTAAATAAGAATAATTCTCTTGTTTACAAAATAGTTGAAATGGTTTCTGATGACAGCTACTACAAAATATTGAAATCGGATGAATTTTTATCTTTAGAATTGGATAATGAACCAACATATCACGATGAAGATCTCCCTTTTTAAAAAATCATTCAGAATTATTTTTAAGTTTTTTCTTAAGATTCCCCATAGCCTAAAATTCCCTCAGATTGAAAAAAGTAAATTTGTGTATAGAGTTAATGATAGTGATTACGTATCGAAAATAGTTAACGAGAAAATCATTGTTCTTGACCAGTTAGACATAAATTCAAAACAATCTTACAACAGTTTTATTGATAACTTATCATATTCAATCCAATATTCAAGCGATGATTTTCTTATACTAATTGATAAAGAATCAGACCGTATACTTCAAAACGATGGCATGCTTGAACTAGATAAAGTGATACAGTTTGGTTGGTATTATGAAAATACTCACAAAGTAAATTACAAGTTACTTGAGTTAATTGAATCAAAAAAAATAGAAAACCTAAAAACACTGAATCCTAATATTATCATTAACAGTTTCGACAAATATCGTAAGACGAACAGGATGATTAAGTATATCAATGTGCTATCAGGTGCATTCGGACTTTGCTACTACACTTTTAAGGATGAATATGATAATTGTTTTCAAAAAATCGCAATTGACAAAAATAAATGGATTATAAAAATAAATGATTTGGATATTGGAGACTACACTATTCTATTACAGTTATTTTTATTTTATCAGGCTCAAACAAAAACTCTAAATGATATTTTATTCAAAGATGAAAAACTCATGCCTTTTAGAACACTATCAAGATATTTAGAGAGCTCAATGGATTATTTTTTGCAACACGAATATACCATGTCAGGTTTCTTGAAATATTTGAGCGATGATTTTGCTGATGATGTTGAGCTAAAGCCTTTCTATGATGGGTTTATGCTCTTGAATGAAAGATATGTACAAAGGGGATTGCCTGTAAAATCGAATACAAAATTAATGGCAACAACGAAAGAATTTATTGATATTGCCAAAACCGAACCTGGAAATCTTAGGCAATTCCTGAGCAATCGAGAATTTTCTAAGACTTCAGTGTTTTTATTGGGTATGCTTCATCTCGGTGCCAATTTAGAGCAACAATTCCAGTTTGATAATTTTATATCATCATTCATAAACTTGACTATCAAGGATCTGCAGGATATTGAAATAAATGAAAAAGAAATTATCATAAGTTTTCATAAAAGAGTTTATGATAAAAATAGAAACAATAGATTTGATCTTGTTAATGTGTACTTAGAAGAGCTAAAACACTTGTATACATTAAAAAACGAGACTAAGCGCCTTGAGAACGAAATTGAAGAACTTAAAAGAGCTGTAGGGGAGAAAATGAACAAGATAGAGAGACTAAAAACTGGAATAAAGGAACAAGAACAATCAAACAAGAAACAATAAGAAACGTTGAATTATAAAACCTCTGGACTTAAGGGGAAAACATTGTTCGATGATCCAGATATTTAGTAGTAAGCTGATCTTTGAAAGCCACTTAATAGAAATACAACCTGTGATTATCCAAAGGCCATATTATAAGTTTGACTTGGTTTCTAACACACAGTCAACCGGACGTGAAATAGCTTTGGCGTGATTTTTATGTTCAAGGTTTTTACTAACGGAAATTTGGACGAGGAAAGTCCTAACGTGAAAAGTTCCACGCCGGTTACTTTTTCCGGTTAGAAGGCATAGCCACCTATTGTATTTGAACTAAAGGAGGAGACAAAAATGGAAAAAGTTACAAAATGCTACAGCATTGTATTTTTTGCACTTGCAGTAGCAAATGCAACAATTATTAATGTACCAGATGATCAACCAACAATTCAGGCGGGTATAAATACTATTAATGATGAGGATACAGTTTTAGTTCAACCTGGCACATATGCTGAAAATATCAACTTCATCGGGAAGAATATTGTTGTTGGGTCACTTTTCTTAACAACACAGGATACTACATATATTTCCCAAACGATTATCGATGGTGATAGTATTGGAACAGTTGTTACATTTAATGGTGGAGAAGATACTACATCAGTTTTGTCAGGCTTTACAATTACAAATGGCTTCGGAACATATGGAGGAGGAATCAATTGTCAAACTTCAAGCCCGACACTATCAAATCTAACGATCATAAACAATGTTGCAGATAGTTATGGCGGTGGAATCAATTGTTATAATTCTACTCCGATATTAAGATATCTTGTTGTTGATAGTAACAAATCCAATAATTCCGGTGGAGGCATAAATTTAAATAGTTCCGATGCAAAATTGTTGTCACTTACAATATCAAGAAATTATGCAATTAATTATGCGGGAGGATTAGACTGTTATAGAAGTTCACCGATAATAACAAATGTTATGATTAGCGGAAATAGTTCAGGTAATACTGGTGGCGGTGTTGCTTTTTCTGATAGTGCTAACGCAATAATGTCCAATGTCAGTATAATTAGCAACACATCAGAAAGTTCTGGCGGTGGTATATCCATGTGGAAGTCAGCGCCTGTAATTGAAGATGTTGAAATTTCGGAAAATGTAGCAGAAGGCGGTGGCGGCGGTGTTGTTCTTTGGTCATCAAGTCCGACATTGATTAATTGTATAATTAGTGGGAACACTACAGATTCCGAAGGTGGTGGTATTAGTTGTGGAGGGGATTCTTTGGTGATAATAAACAGTATCATCCATGGGAATTCTGCAAGTAGTGGTGCAGGTATCCAAGCGTATCAATCATATATTGAGATTCACGATAGTTATTTTACCAACAATTTTCAAGAAGGAGGTCACGGGGCTGGTATCTATCTTAAAGATTCGACAACTGCAATTGTGTCGAACACTGTCATTAGTGGTAATTATGCAGCCAACGGTGGAGGAATCCATTTATACAATAACTTTTCTTCTTCCTTGTTTTATAATTGTACGATTGTAGATAATCATACTGATGTAGGAGGTGGAGGAATTACTGTAGGACAAAACTCGAGCCCCATTTTTGTAAACTCAATCTTTTGGAACGATCAGGAAACCGATGTATTTACATATAATGGTGGGACTGTTACTATTGCGTATTCAGATATACAAGGTGGATGGACGGGCGAAGGCAATATAAATTTAGATCCGCTATTTGTAGATG
>JACNJS010000058.1 GCA_014382445.1 Bacteroidota bacterium | reverse complement strand
CTTTGATAGCGTATTGACTGAATGCTGTAACAAAAACAAATACTGTGAATGCATTGGCTTCCCTTACCTTTTTCACAACCTCAAAGCCGCTCATTCGCGATATCTCAATGTCCACAAATACAATCTGGTCTTTCTTGTAAAATAAGTGTAACTGATTTTTCAGCATCGTTTTTAGCCGGTTTCATCAGCCAATCGGCTAAGGTTTGAATGTCCCGCTCCTGCTTGTTTGTAGTGGATTTAGCGTATTTGTCAAGTTTGGAGAGGCGTTTGGGAGAGATATCAACCGTTGACTGAGCATTAACGGATCTTGCCAATAGAACATGAAGGATGAGGAAGAGTAGGATAGTTTTCATGGGAATGTATACTTGAAAAGGATCATTTGATTTTATACTTGGCGGATAACAATCCAACGGTATTTCCAATTGTGTTAATAGCTTTCACATCTTCAATCCAAAATCTGTTACCTTCAACGTTATTTATCATCTCTAGCAAATTATCAGGTAAATTGCTTGAGCGCTGAGAAATCTCATGAACGTATCTGTCCTTTTTATCAACATATATAACCGAATATGAGACAATAATGAAATTGGAATCAGAATTTTCAATTCTTTTTGCGTCTAAAAGCTGATACCTGAGATTATTTCGCCTGATGATCCTGCAATTCTTATATTAGCGGGTTTTTTACGAAGCCAGCAATTTAACATCAAGTTCTCGGTCAGCAAAATATTGATCTTTAGTTGTTCCAGATAAACAAGTGCTGAACCGGGATTGGTGATTTCCCTGTCAGCGAAACCTGGTACAACTTCTTCCCTATAAAATCTTTGATTAAAATTTTGATTAAAGGGACAATAACGATATGCATACTAGATCGATTTTTTTATACAATGGTTATTTGATTTTAATCCTTGCCCTCTCCAAGTGTACTGTATCACCCACTAAATTGATTGCTCTGACGTCTTCAATCCAGATTCCCTTTCCAGTCCACGTTTGTTGAATCTCATTCCAATTATCAGGAAGGTCGTTGGAACTATAAGGGAGTCCACAAACAAAGCCGCCAATCTTAGTTATGTAAACTAAAACATAAGAAATGATATGCAGATTGGAGTCGGTACTTTCGATCCGTTTAGCCTGAAACAGTTCTTTTTTAGAGATATGCCCTCCGGGAATTCCAGCAATCGTTACCTGGGCAGGTTTTTCACGGAGGATATTGTTGATGATAATATTCTCACACATTAATACATTCAGTTTTACCTGTTCCAGAAAAACCAGAATTGTAGCTGGTGTTTTGTAAAACTCATCCCCCCAACTTATTCTCCCCCAAGTGAAAGATCTCTGGTTATTGTAATTCAATAGATCTTTTAAATAAGTAGATTCACTGGAATTGAGATAAATGAAATAGTGTCTTTCTTCTATAAAATCCAAATATTTTTTCAAGGATTGTTGAAGAAGTTCCTTCCGGGATGAATCTCCACCCGAAATTAAATATCTATTAATTGCTGCCGTTTGGCTTTTAACAAACAACTGCGCCGTGTCATTTTCCCCAAAAAACTGATCGATGAATTTCTGCTGCAGGGTGTCAAGCGTGTAAATGACTTTTTCTGTTCCCAATTGAATTCTAGTATGCTTGAAAATTGAGGGATATGTGACATATAAAGAGCGATTGACAAATTTCATATCCCGTGATTTTTTTTGCAATGAAATAAACCTGACCTCATCATTCATTTGCTGATTCCGTTTCCATCGATTACCTGTTACATATCCAGCAAGAATCAAACCGGGAATGAGAATCAAGAACAGAATTTCTGCCAGGTTCATTGATGAAAATGTCCCAGCATTGATCAGTTTTGAAAATAAAAGGATCAACAGATATACGCCGCACACCCCTAATCCAATATAGAATAGTTGCATGCCGTAGGGATAATTGTTTAGCAGAATATCCATGCCCACACACAAGAGAATAACCGGGATAAAGGCAAAAAGCAGGTAGATGTTTCTGTGTCGTTTGTAAAGATCTACGCAGTATAGGATGGATGCTACCGGGATTGTAATCATCAGGGCTCCCAACATGATAAGGTCACTAAAAGGGAGTCGATTTAATTTTAAAAACGTTCCTGTTATCAGAAATATTACTGATAGAATCAGGAAGATGTGGAGTGTTTTTTTCATGATCTTTGCTTTACTGAAAATACTCGTTGGGTTCGACGCTTGATCTCTTTTACTGCTATTGTAGCGGAAGGTTTTTTCTTTATATTGATTACACAATGTATCGGTTTTTAGTTAATCGTTATATGGAAAATCCTACATTAAAAATTACACCATTACAGGTAAATATTTCGTTGACGATTTATAGCGTGATTATTGTCTATTTTGTGCATTGAAATGTATAGGTATTCCGATAAGTGTTGCAATTGTAATCGACACATTCTCGGTTTCCAGTTTCAAAGAAATATCCTCCAGAATAACCCCATAAACGACATCTCTCAATTGCTTTTTTTCTTGCTGCTTCCCAGTTTATCTTAGGGACACGAAGAGCTCCGTATGTTACTGTCATTGTAATTGTACCATCAGCTCTACTACCCCCAGAAGTATATAGTGATGTAGTAAAACCACATCCACACAACAGGGAAATGCAAAACAATGTTGTAAGAAGTAAAAAATCTTTGTTTTTGAATTTGATTAATTTTCTCATAATTAAAAATTTAAAAAGTTTTCCGAAGTTTATCAATAAATTCGTTGTACTTAACAACAGTGCTAAACCTATAATTGTATTTTTTCATTTTAACATCTTCCATAATACATAATAATTGCTTCTTCCCCATGTCGCAATTAATTTTTAATTATCTTGTTTCTAATTATTCCTTCTTGAGTTATTAACTCAAACAAATAAATGCCTTTTGGCATACCACTTATGTCAATTATTGTTGAATATTTACCGAAAATTGATCCTGTATTATTTGAATAAATTACTTGTCCCATAGTATTTATTAGCCTGATTTCAATCTTTTTGTGTTTTTTTATTTCCATTTCAAGAGTAAATATTCCTGCATTGGGATTAGGATATATTCTTAAATGATAGATGTAATCAATTTCGTTTACACCGGTCGGCCCTGGACTTTGTGATAGTGTATAAGTATCTGTTGAATTATCACAAGTGAAAGTAATAGTACAGGATCGTGAGTTTGATGAAGTGTTTGCTTGATATGTTGCAGTAACATTTCCATTTCCTATCCCACTTGTTGGCGAAATTGAAACCCAATAACAAGTTTCGCTGGCGGTCCACCAACCATTGCCATTGGATGTAACTGGTATATTTTTTGTTCCAGAACTATAAGATACAGTGTTGCCTGATGGAACTGATACTGTACAATCTGAGTTACCTAACTGCTCAAGTACGTATGTATCTGTTGAATTATCACAAGTGAAGGTAATAGTACAGGATCGTGAGTTTGATGAAGTGTTTGCTTGATATGTTGCAGTAACATTTCCATTTCCTATCCCACTTGTTGGCGAAATTGAAACCCAATAACAAGTTTCGCTGGCGGTCCAAGTAGAGACGCCATTTGATGTAACTGATATATTTTGGGTTCCAGAATTAGAAGATACAGTGGTACCTGATGGGACTGATACCGTACAATTATCTGGAATAACAACAGGATCACTAGTCCAACAAGCCCAGTTATCGTTCTCATTTGACTCATCCACCTCGTCCAAATAATCAATAATAAATCCTACCTTATAAGTACCTGGTGGAATCGTTGGAGTAACTGTTGTAACATCTACATAAAGACTTTCATCACTATAGCCTCCTGGGGCTAAACTATAAACGGCGTCTTCACCTATCTTCCAATCATTTGTTGTTATAATATTGTCTAGTGATAAGTAATATGCCAAAGTATTTGAGCCTGCATTACTTAGTCCATTATTAATAACTCTAACTTCTATATCAACTATGGTACCATTTACATCCAAATTGCAATTATTAGCGTCATACGTTAGATTAGGCAAAGGCAAAGTATATGTAACTTCTAACTCTGGTTCATATGCACCGCTATAAGCCTCTCTTGAATAAAAAGCACACATATTACCATTTGGACTAGAAACTGGTATCAGAAAAAATCCCCAATTTGTCATCGAGTTTTCAATCCAATTTGCTACTAACGTTTCAACTTGTATTGAAAGATAGGATCCACTTCCAGTAGTAAAACTATAGTAATCGTTACCAAAATTTACTCCTGAATTAAAAGTAATTGTGTATTCATTCCATGAGCTAATTATATTATAGATCCTTCCGTTTACAGTAGATTGCGGGAAACCATATGTTAATGTTAGATAGGCAGAAGTTATTAACGCATTACTAGGAATAGAACTTAAATCAAATTTGATCAATGATGCAATACTCTCACCCGAGTTACCTTCACCTACTACAATTGAAGGATCTGTACCAAAATTGGTATTAGGCATAAGTTCAGATATATAAGTATCAGCAGTTACTGGACAAGTAACAGTTGTTTGGGCAAAACTGTTACCACACGAAAAAGTAATAATAAATATTACAACAAATAATGCTTGTTTTTTCATCTGTTTATTATTTTATAGTTAGCTCATATTTAGTTGTTTATGTTTTGTTACAAAACGCTAAGAAAGTTAAATTTTCATCTTCATGCTCTATGGCGATAGTCCTGTGTGCTTAGCGTTTGAAGTCAGTTTCATAAACAGGATTTCTCCAAATCAATGGAGATATTTCAACCTCCAGTAAAAATCGACCTTTTATGTAACTATTTAAATTCCAACTTCTGCACCTAATTCTTTGTATTCTGTTTTATCTTTTAGTATGAAGTAGGTGGCTATCAGGATCTTATGTACTACTGCGATTATGCTCTTTTTTTACCTCTTCTAACTACCAGACTATCATATTTGCTTCTTAAATATGTTCCTTTGGTTTTTGTTGCAGCCCATGCGTACTGTACTATTAATACTTTTAAGTATTTGTCCCAATGTGTAATTCTTCTACTTTTTTATTACGTGCTGGTTCATTGCTTCCGGGAGCCATACCTGCCCATTTTGCCAAATGCTGCTCATTGGGGAATTGGTCCATATTATTTCCGATCTCTGCAAGTATATTAGAAGCCCCTTCTTTACCAACATCGGGAATACTTGATAATAATTCTGCATCAAACTCCAATTCGTTTTCTTTTAGCAGGTTCTCTGTTTGCTCGTTGAGTTTTACTATGATTTTTTCTTTATCATCAATGACCCTAAAATTTTGTTAAAATTATCATCAACATTAGATTAAATAAATACCAGACAATAAGTAATTTAATACCAATTTATAAGGAAAATGATCTCCTTTTGAGGTGTGGAGAAATGGGAAAGAAGGTTAACGGACTATTTATACATC
>JACNJS010000005.1 GCA_014382445.1 Bacteroidota bacterium | reverse complement strand
AACTTACTGTTTCTCCCAAACATATTGAATCACCTGTACTAATTACAAAGTCACGGTCAATCTTGGGGCGTACAGTAAGATTAGTCACAATAACGCTGTCGCATCCATAGTTGGCTGTTTGAAGGGTGTCGTAGTAAGTGCCGGATACGTAACGCCATGCGCCCTGGGCATATACTGAGTCGTAATAGCATACCGTGAAGTTAACGGGCATCTCATAGATTGGGCGGATGGTTAGTACCATATCATCAATGGAGTCGCAGTTGATAATGTTTACTGCTACCATGGTGAGGGTTACAGGGCCTATCTCGGTGGGACCGGGAATATAGATGGGCTGCTGAACATTGGGATTTACAAATGAGCCGGTGCCACTGGTGGTCCAGTAGAGGGTTACGTAGTTGGTGGCGAAGGATGGTGTTGCTGCGGTGGAGAAATCGTAAAAGTCACCAAAACACGAGTTCTCATCGGAACCTGCAAATGCATAAGCACCAGGGATAATCCTTAGCATCATAAACGAGGTATCATTCTCACATGGTGGTATACCGTATCCAACAATATATAAATAAACAGTATCAACCTGAATAGATCCTGCATTAGGGTCGGGGAAATATGTGGGAGTTATTGAATAAGGATCATCAAATGATCCGAGACCGTTATGGCTATACCAAAATACTGATGAAAAATCATCCGCCGATGGGGGTATTGTTGAAGTGCTTAAATCGAAATAAACATCCTCGCAGGTGGCCTCATCCGATCCTGCATCAACCTCACAGGCGGCATTTATAATTAGCAGCTGAACAGATTGTTCGGAGCATACATCAAGTATTACATCAACTGTATCGGGTGTTGTATAAACATGTGAAACATTATGACCCAGATCAGGTGCCGAACCATCACCAAAGTTCCAGTTCCAGTCAGTAAAAGTAACAAGATCGCCTGTACCGGTGAAGTTGACAGTATAATCCTGACAACTCGGGGTAGGTACCATATTAAACCCAATATTCACATCTTGTACATTACGCTGGTGTATGGTTGTATCAAGACATCCGTTAGTATTTGTATATATTGACAATATATTTAAATTGCCTTGTGTATTGTAGGTGTAGGTAACATTCTGGCCTGAAGCTATGTTCCCATCGCCAAACTGCCAATCCCATAAAATTATATCTCCGGTAATATTAGTTGCATCAAAGTTTATCAATTCACCCATGCAACTTGTGTCGTTGGGTGACATTGTGAAGTTCGACTCAGGTAAAGAATTTACAGTAATTTGTTTTATAGTTGTATCAGTACATACAATTAATGTAACATTATAAATGCCACTATTAGCATAAAGATGTGATACATTTCTGCCAATTGCGGTATTACCATCTCCAAAATTCCATTCCCAATCTGTAAAAGTAATATTATCGCCTGTTCCATTGAAAGTAGCGATTTCCTCGAGGCAGATTGCGGTAGGCATGGTAAAATCAGTAAAAACCGAATCAACGTAAATAGAATCAATTATTGTTGTAGTACATCCATAATTATTTAATAATGTTAAAGAAACTGTAAATGTTGAATCTCCATAATTATATATATGAGTAGTATTCTGGCCGGTTCCTGGTGGTGTACCATCACCAAAGTCCCAATCCCAACTATTAATAATACATGTGCTGGCAGCATTAAACGAAACAAGTTCAGCTACACAACATGTATCAACAGGTACATATGTAAAACTACCTGTAGGTATGGAATCAATAGTCAGTATCATGGTAGAAGTGTCGTTTCCGCATGGAAGAACACCATATGCAATAAGTGAAAGAGGTACATTGCCCAATTCAGCAGGATCATTATAATAGACAGGGTGAATTAGCCTGGGATCATTAAAAGTACCCATGCCACCTATCCACAGAATTGAATCACAACTACTTGAATCGGCTAACACAGTGGCAAATGCAAAGTCATAGGGGTCGCCCTGACAAATTGTATCACTTGAACCGGCATCGGCAACAGCCTGTGGAAGTACAATTGCCGTGTCGATAACAGTTTTCGAACATACAGTAAGAATTACTTCATAACTGTTGGGACCTGAGTATAAATGCCATGTATCGCGACCGGTACCAAATTCTCCATCTCCAAAATCCCAGTTCCAGTCTGTATATGTGACGATATCACCGGTTCCTGTAAAAAATATAGTATCTCCCAAACAAGCTGGTTCAGGTGAAATAGTAAAACCTACAACCGGATCAGTTACCCATATATTATGGTAAGTAGTATCAGTGCATCCATTATCATTAATTGCGATAAGCCTTACGTTAGCTGTTAACACAGCGCTATAAATATTTGAAGCATTTTGTGTGCCGGCAGTATTCCCATCACCAAAATCCCAAGCCCATGAAGTAATATTTGTGCCACTGTTATCTGTACCAATAAAAGTTACAGTTTCATTTATACAAACAGTATCGTTTGGGAGGATACCTATTTGTGGTTGAGGAAGCGCAGCAATAGTCACAAAAAGTGTTGATGTAACTCCAGGATCCGTACAATTGGAATTTGTTCCGTACACCTCGATGTTACCAGGAGTGGCCAAGGGACCAAAATTGATATAAATAATAGGGTCGGTAGGATCTGTATCAATTATAGTAAAATCACTTCCGGTGTAATCCCAATGATAAACGTCTGTATTTGGATCGGCCAATACAGAAATAAAAACATCCTGTTCACCAGCACAATATGATTGAGGTGCCTGAACAAAAATAAGAGAATCGGGTTCACGCTCCTGGATAATAATTACAGGAGCAGTAGTTTGAGATGAAGTGTACCACCATGTATTTATAGTTGTATTATTACCATCGTTCCATGGATGACAGCCAGACCAGGGAATTGCAGTACTTGCACAACCTGTAAAATTTGTAGTACCACCTAAGTTTGAATCATCCCAATAAACAAGTGGTGTTGTTCCAGCTGGACTAACTAATTCGATTACAAAACCATTGTTATTTCCTTCAACATCAAATAAAGGGAGGTTGGTTAAACCGTTAATATAACTTACTGTAAAACTGATGTTAGTATTGTTAGGTACTGCAGCGCTATCGGGTGATGCCCCGTCATAACCATCCCATATTATAGTGTTTACTCCTGCATCAACCATTGTTGTTAAAGTACGGGTAACATAAGGAGGATCGAAATCGAGCTCGATTTCTACATTACCGGCTTTATCTACTTCCAAAAGAAAGTCAATAGTTCCTCCATCGCAATGCGTTTGTCCGATAACAGGTGGAATTATTGACCCAAGAATATTGGCCGGAGGAAAAATAATATTATCCGGTTCGTTCAGAAAAATATTGTATTCAGGTTGATAAGCCTGATAGTTTACTGATTTCCTGTCTTGTTCAAAATTACCAGTAGTTCCAACTCCTGTTTGATTGCAATAAAGAAACCAAACCCGACCATCCATATTATTCAATTCCAAAGAAGTAATAATACTGTCGGTAGAGTATACATAGAATTTGGCCGAACAATCTTCCTGGTCGGGGTCCCAGCCAAATTGCCATGCCTTGGAATATAATCTTCCGGGCATCGCTGTGTTAGCAATATCTGCTACAGTTATATCAAATAAGTCTAAAGAGAAATTGCCTATTACGGTATTTTGTCCGGGTGTGTCATTGTCAACTCTTTGGAACTCAATATAATATTTGCCTGCTAAGCCCGGTGCAAATATCAAAGCGTCGTATCCTAGCGCTCCGTACATCTGAGCAGGTCCAACCCGTGCTTCATCAATGCTATTTATAAATCCAAACCCACTTGTTGGCAGATCTAATTGATCCTGAGCTATCGATCCGTCCTCATTCATAATACGGTATACAATACCATAGTTTGTCCCGGGAGGGGGCCAGCCACTATTATTAGGATTCCCATCAAAACCCATATAAACAATTTCATCATTTGTTAAGGTTTCAAAATATAATCGATCATCATCAAGTGCGTCATAAATTGCAAATTGTGTACGATCACCATTACCACCGCAATGGCCAACAAAATCATTGCATAAATAGAGGCCTGTAGTGAGATTACCTATATAAATCTCTTTGGATCCCTCTGCCATAACAACAGTTGGTAAAAAGAAAATCCCATATATCAGAAATAATATGTAACGGTCAATTTTTTTAAAACTTGAAATTAAATATTTTATTACTGATGCAAAAACAGTGCGCAATGTATCCATGGTTATAAAATTTATTCTCATTGTATTTGTCAATAATATTTACTTTATTTTTTTGTAAATGTAGACTTTCTAATTTATTTGATAATAAAGATTTTTTTATGTCGCGTTATTTATAATCAGTCTTAATTAGTAGTTATTTGTAATATATTGTATAAAAATAGTTTACATTAAAATTAGCTTACAAAAAAACATTATACATTCAAATGGTATTTTACGTAAAACGTAGTAAAAGGTTCGATAACACTGTAAACTCAGCGTATATGAAATTTCTTTAAAATTTTTCATGCAATTCATTTATTGGTACAGGAAAATACCGCTTTCTATATTTTTAAGAAAACAGGAATAGTGGTAGGGATAGTAAATTAAAGATGATTTGAATTGAATTATTGGACCTCAATATGTTGACCTGAAAAGTCCAAGAAACTTAATACTTAATTAGTATAGTCAATTAAACATGAGGCAGCATCTTTGTTATTTAATATGTCTTCCAATAATCGAAACTGTGTACGACATCTTATAAGATTATGATTTGGGTAATCAATCTTGTAGTAACTGCTTCCTGATAAATAGTCAGTTAAAAACCTCAATCCCTGAACATATATTATACTTAAGGCTCCCGATAATAAGTTGGCTTTTTCAATTGGTGTAATTACTGTTTTTAATTTATTTAAATATCCTCTGCAAAGCGCTTCGAAATGATCTAAATTAAAAGCTACTTTACTCAAATCAATTTCATCTTCAAGTGCTCCGCTGGTAATTGATCGCACCATGTCTCCAAAGTCAAACAGAATACTACCTTTCATAACAGTATCAAGGTCAATTACATATGCGTGATCATTTACATTGTCAAACAGAATATTATCAAGTTTTGTATCGTTATGTGTGATGCGGACAGGAAGCAGACCACTTTTTATAATATCTGATATTTTTAGGGCAATAGATTTATTCTTTAAAGCAAATTTAATTTCAGGTTCAGCAGTTTTATTTAAAAGATTATCGGAATTATTGAGTGCATTGTTAAATTCAACTAGTCTGCATTCCGGATTATGAAAGTCAGGGATCGTGTCTTTGAAATTTTGAGGATCTAATTTTGTTAAAAATAACTGAAATTTGCCCATTGCCGCCCCTGCCTTTTCAGTAATAGATATATTTGGAGAGGTTAGATAAGCTGAACTATGATCAATAAACTTAACCTTTCTCCATGCTGTTTCATCAGTATCAATAAAATGAACAAAGCCTGAACTGTCAGTCATAAAATCAGGGAAAAGTTTACCGGAAAGTCCATGCGCAGAAACAGCTTCAATCAAATACTGATAATTATGAACCAGGTTGTCGATATTAAATACATTACCGTTAACCTGCTGTAGAATAAACTTTCCGTTATTTGTTGTCACCAGATATGTATTGTTAATATGTCCGTTACCATATCTCACAATATCATTGATTTCACAATCAATAAAAAACCGGTTGAGTATTTTGTTGCTGATAACTTGCATTGCGTTCTAAAATGATTATTACTTCCATAAATTGGCCGGATAAACACCTTGGGTAATAAGATCTGCAACTTTGTTTATAGTAATTTCTTTATCTTCCTTGTAAGTAACGCCAAACCATTGGTCGTTACTTTTTAGCATTTTTATGGATGCCACATCATTAGAAATAAGATCGTTAACAACTGAAGGTATAAAAAACTCCGCTTTAAGATCTGATGCATTTTCTTCCATGAAGTCATTGAAATCACTTTCTAGTTGGTCGAAGAATAAAGGTGAGAATCCCCAAAAATTCATCGATACAACCGAATCTTTGCCAATTTCATGATTTTCACCATTATCCATGTATACAATTTTATCATTGTCAATAGTTATCTTTGTTCGTTCAACAACATCGGTAAGAAATCCGTTTTTAGTCTGGCAAACCCCCCTCGAAACGCTTCCGTTTTCCGATAAAGTATTTTTAAGTTTATATCCTACCATAGCATATTTGGTTGAATCATTTTCAGTTTTTGACAGAAAATCACCTAGTAATTCAAACGCTTGTCTCCCATAAAAGTCATCGGCATTAATAACTGCAAAGGGTTCATTAATATCATTTTTTGCTACCAATACTGCATGTCCGGTTCCCCATGGCTTTACCCTGGCAGTGTTTACCGGCACTCCGTATGGAACTGCCTTCACTTCCTGTAACACATACCCGGTTTCAATTTTCCCTTTCAAACGGGCTTCATAAACTTCCTTAAAGTCCTTTTCGATTTTTGGATTTAGAACAAAAATTACTTTACCAAACCCTGCTCTTATCGCATCAAAAACCGAGTAATCAATTATGCTTTCGCCCGATGGCCCAATTTTGTCCATTTGTTTTACTCCACCATAACGGCTTCCAATTCCTGCTGCGAGTATTAATAATGTAGGGCTCATATTTATATAAGTTTAATTGTTATTTTCGTGCAAATAAATTTGGTTGCAAGATATAAATATTACTGCTTGCCTGAGTTATTATTACTTCAGTAAATTCATTATGGTATGGGCATAAGACTGATTAGAACTTGTATTATAACATTTTCAATACTGATATTGATTTTAAGTGTTAAGGAATTGAAAAGTCAGCAAACTTTACATCTAAGTTTAACTGATGCGGTTGACAGCGCTTTGAATAATAATATTAAAATTCAGCAGTACCGGCAGGTAGTAATACAAAAACAGTATTTAAGTAAAGCAGCAACCGGAAATTTTTTCCCTTCAATTGATTTATCGGGTGGGTACACATATTTCAGTAAAAATCCTGAAATTAATATGAGCCATGTAAAAAATTCTGTTGATGATATTTTTGGGAAATATGGAGTAGTAATTGCACAAGAATTAGACCTTTCGCAAGAAACACAGCAAGTTATATACGATAAAATTGTTGGCGGATTGGGAAGGCTACCATCATACAATGTGGTTATTGAGCAGCAAAATTATCCTAACCTTAACCTCACAGCTTTGCAACCATTATTTTTAGGTGGCAAGGTGATAGCCGGAAAGCGTTTTGCAGAAGCTGAACTTGAATATGCCTCTATTGATTTACGTCAGATTAGTAACGAAATTATTAAAGAAACAATTGAAAGATATTTCGGTGTTGTGCTTTTAAAGGAGGTAATAATTACAAGGAAACAAGTGCTTTCAGGCATGCTGAAACATGAACAGCAGGCAAAAAAAGCGATCGAGGTAGGT
Organism: Bacteroidota bacterium; assembly: GCA_014382445.1. Lineage (GTDB taxonomy): Bacteria > Bacteroidota > Bacteroidia > Bacteroidales > F082. Next base: position 20,544 of record JACNJS010000005.1, on the reverse strand, counting down.
GTTATTCCATCATATGAGCTACTTAGGGTACAGGTTGCAGTAGCTGAGGCTCAGCGTGAACTTTCTGATGATGAAAATAAACTTGAAATTGCAAAGATGGCTTTAAAAACCAGCCTGGGTTTAAGTCAGGAATTTATTGTTGAAGCAACCGATAGTTTGAAATATAAAATCACTGCAATTAATTTAAATGATCTTCAGTTAGAAGCAAGGAATAAGCAGCCTATATTTGGAATGATTACTCAGCAGAAGTTAATGGTCGACCAACAATATGCTCTTGATGTTAGTGAGTTTCTCCCTCAAATTGCAGCCTGGGGTGAATATGGTTTTTTCAGAGAAGCATATCCGGTCATAATGCCTCCTGCCATGATTGGTGTTCAGGCACGGTTAAATATCTTTCATGGATTAAGCAAAGTAAACAAGCTGAAATCGACAAAATATTTAGCTGAAGAAGTATCTAAAGCAGAAAAGTATGCTCATCAGCAGGTAAGTTTGTGGGTAGCAAGTTCATATCGTGAGGTTCAAAACAGTGAGGAACGATATCGCCAAATGAAACCCACGGTTGCGTTGGCAGCAAAAAATCTTGAAATTAATGAAAAACGATTTAAGGAAGGATTGGCTAAATCCATTGATGTTATTGACTCACGTCTTTTATATGAAGGTGTTGTGCTTGAAAGGTTGAAGTCGTTATATGATTATTATATTGCCTTGTCGGAATTGTTTCTTGCAACGGGTAATCCTGAAAAGGTAGTTGAAATGTTGAAATGAGAGAATGATTGAATGGTTGAATTTACGTATTCATACATTCACACACTATCTGTAAAATACAAAAGATATTGTAACTAATCAGTGAAACAAAAGACTAGTTAATCAAATTATTATATGAAATTTTACTTTGTGTTTACCTTTGTGAAATCCTTTGCGCTCCTTTGTGGTTATTTTTTACCACTAAGGAACACCAAGTGCTACACAAAGGGTCACTAAGGGGGAAAAATAAATATTGATTTAAAATACATTTAATTCAAAGCGATTTGCCTTTGCTGACACTGATTAGTTACAAGATATTTAAACTTTAAACATATGAAATTGAATAAAAGCGTATTTGCTCTTGCAATTCCACTAGTTGTAATAATAGTTACGGTTGTGATTTTATTGATACGACACGACGAAAAAGATGAGAATATTATACTTGGAATGTTTGAAACCACAACTGTTAATGTTGCTTCTGAAATTCCCGGAAGGGTGGACGTAATTTTTGTAGATCTTGGCGATAGGGTAGAAAAGGGCCAGCTTCTTGCTACCTTAGAACCAAGTATTATGAATGCTAAAATGGGTCAGGCCTCAGGTATCAGAAATGCAGCAGAGTCGATGCTCAAACGTACAAAACAGGGAACACGGAAGGAAGAGATTGAAGCTGCCAAAAATCAATATCAAATGACTAAAAGTCAATTTGAGTTTGCCGATAAAACTTACAAACGGTTTTTAGTACTTTATGCCGACAGCATAATATCAAAGCAGGAAATGGATGAAATGGAGTTTAAATATACTGCCTCTAAAAATGAAATGGAAGCAACAGATGCTATCTATACATTGGCTAAAATAGGTGCATCTCGTGAAGATATCCAAATTGTTGAGGGTGAGGCAGAAGCAGCATCGGCGATGTATAAGGAAGCCAAAGCCTATCATGAACAGCTTGAAATAATAGCTCCGGTTTCAGGTGAAATAAGCAGTAAAATTGCTGAAGAAGGAGAGGTGATGTCGGCAGGATATCCAATATTAACAATTATGATACCCGAAAAAATATATGCCCTCGCCAATGTGAGAGAAGACAAACTGGAAGCATTTAAAAAAGGCCGCATTTTAAGAGGTAAGGTTCCGGGACTTGGAGGTAATGAGTATGAATTTGAAGTTTCATACTTAGCTGTAATGGCCGACTTTGCTACCTGGGTTCCTACACAGGCAAAAGGTGATTTTGATTTAAAAACGTTTGCGGTTCGCTTAATCCCAGTTAATCCGATTGAAGGGCTGCGTCCGGGGATGACTGTTCAATTAGCTTACTGAGCAGAACCGTTTATGACATATCCTGCATTTATAAAGGTAGCTGACAGGGAATTAAGTATTGTCGCGCAAAATCCTTCGGTGCGCAATTTGATGTTGTTTATTCCTCTGGTTGTTTTTATTCTGCTGGCTTTTATTTATGTTGAAGGAGCGCTGAGAAAAATCCCTGTTGCTGTTTTCGATGAGGATCATACTGAGCTTTCCCGCACTCTAATCGACTTTATTAATTCGTCACCTTCAATGAAGGTTACCTATTACCTAAGTTCTGAAGATGAAATCAGTACCTTTTTCCTAAACCATGAGGAACATGCCATTTTTAGAATACCTCACGGCATGCAGCGCGATGTTATCTCAGGTAAAAACACATCAATACAAACGCTTACAAATTCATCGAACATCATCTTTGGTAACATACTATTACGCGAAGCATATACAATCGTTGGCACAATGTCGGCAGGCATCACTATGGAAAAACTGGTTGCTACCGGCCTGACGCAAATCCAGACTCTAAATCTCGCAGCACCGATTATCATAACTGCAAAACCACTTTTTAATCCAATCTATAATTACCTTTATTATTTATTGCCCGGGTTGATGACCGTGTTGCTGCAAATGATAGTGTTTTTTATTTCAGCACGTTCAATAAATTCTGAATACAATAACGGCGGTTTTAGTGAACTTGTTAAGGTTAGTAACAATAGTTCGATGAATATAATTATGGGTAAAACCCTGGTTTACTTTTTTTTAAGTATGGCTATTGCGATGTTCATTGCTTTGGTTTTTATCATGTTCGAAATTCCATTTAAAGACATGGAGTTGGAACTTCTGTTTCTGTTTTCCGTATTTATTTTGTCGAATATTGCTTTAGGGCAGATGCTGTCAACTACAATTGATGATGAAATATTAACTTTGGACATTGCCTTCTTTTACAATTCCCCGGCTTTTGTTTTTAGCGGTTTCACTTTTCCCATGTTTGGGATGCCTTTTTTCGATTCGCTTTATGCGCAGTTTATTCCATACACGCACTTTTTATATGCATTTTTTAAGGTGTACCAAATTGGAACTCCCTTTAGGTTTATTATGCCTGAAATCATGATCCTGTTACTTTTTACATTTGTCGGATTTGTAACTGCATTTGTTGCGTTAAGGATCAGAATTAAGGAAACTACTCGTGTTAAAATAATAACAGCCACATAAATGACAAATCGGAATAGCATAAGGGCGATATTTAATAGCGAGTTGAAAACGGTCGTTACCGATCATAGTATACTGCTAACAGTAATAATAGCTCCCCTATTATATGCTTTTTTCCTTGGTTCAATTTATCTTAACAAAGATATTGACCAGATTCGTTTTGCTGTTGTTGATTATGATAATTCAAAAACCTCGAGAACACTTACACGGATGCTATCGGCAAGTCAAAAAATTGATATGGTTGGATATTTAGAAGATTATGAAGATGGGGTTGAGAGATTAATGAATCTTGAAATACAGGGGTTTTTGATTTTTAACGATGGCTTTGAACAGGAATTAATGAAAATGGATGGGGCAAATTTGAATTTATACCTGAATACTACCCGCTTTTTACCTTCCAACGATCTTAATATGGCAGTAAACGAAGTTATGCTATTGATTAGTTCAGGAATACGGCTTAAATATTATGAAAGAAAGGGCATTAATCAGCAACTTGCAATGCAGATTATCAATCCTTTAACGGCTGAAATAAAACCCATTTATAATACAACTAACAGTTATGGAGGATTTTTACTGCCCGGTTTGTTTTTTCTTATTTTGCAGCAAACATTATTGATTGGATTGGGTGAAAGCGTGTCGCGTGATAATGAAAAAGGAATGCTGAACTCATCTTTAACCGGCTCACCCTTTGGTGTTTCAAATTATATATTCGGAAAATTAAGTTATTATATTTTATTGTATGTAGCGTACCTCATAATATTTACAGCTGTTATTTTTCCGTTTTTTGGGCTACCGGTTGCGGGTTCAATTATTTCAATATTTGTTTTGACACTGGTATTTCTGATAACCATAATGCTTTTAACTATGTTTATAGGTACATTTATTAGCAGTCAGATACGTATGATGGAGATACTTGCTTTTACTTCCTACCCGTTTTTTCTTCTTTCCGGTTATTCATGGCCTGTGTCGGCTATGCCCCTCCCATTACAGTGGCTGGCAGCTCTTATCCCCACAACTCCTATGATGGAAGTCATGAAAAGGCTTTATATAATGGGCGCTGATTGGGGAGATGTAGTTCATCAATTTCAACATCTGATTATTTTATTGATAGTAACATTTGTACTTCTAATTTGGCGATTAATAACTATTAGAAATCGAGTTGCATTAAAAATGACTACTTCCACGAAATAAGTTTATGGCCTTTTACTGCATAATAGAAAATAAAAATATAAAGAGGAATCATCACCCAGTAAGCCGATTGTGAAGAATATTCATCAGCAAACTTGCCCCAAACCAATGGTAGTATTGCTCCCCCAGCAATAGCCATTATTAACATTGCAGAACCGGTTTTGATGAAACGGTTTAAACCATGGAGTGCTAAAGGCCAAATTGCCGGCCAAACCAGTGCATTGGCAAATCCCAGGAGGGCAATCAATGCAACAGAGACTACAGGAGGGGTATAAATTGCTGCTAATGAAAATATCACGCCAAGTACTGCGGAAATTGTAAGAGCTTTTTGCTGCGACATATAACGCGGTATCAGGATAATCCCCATAATATATCCTACGATCATTGAGACTAAAGTTAGTGAAGTAAACACTTTAGCAGTGCCAATTGGTATTCCAAGCGAAATACCGTAAGGAATAATTGTGTCTCCTGCAATCACTTCTGCTCCAACGTACAGAAATAGTGCAACTACTCCGAGTATAAGGTTCGGAAACTGAAAAACGTTTGTTTTTTTACTGAATTCTTCAATTGTGCTTTCATTTTGTTCCTCTTCAATTTCAGGTAGGGGTGCAAACCGGATCATTATGCCCAACAAAACAAGTACAGCTGTTATACAAAGGTAGGGAACAATTACGCGGGCAGCAAGATCGTCGAGAGAAGTAGCTTTAGTTAGTAAATCCATTGTTTGAAGCTTTGCCACAAAGGCATCTCCATCGTGTAGGATAAAATACGCCAGGATAAGAGGAGCCAAGGCCCCGGCAACCTTATTACATATCCCCATAATACTGATTCGTTTGGCGGCCGATTCGCGCGGGCCAATAATAGTAATGTAAGGATTTGATGCTGTTTGAAGAAGTGCAAGCCCAGAGCCCATGATAAAAAGCCCAAGTAAAAAGAGTTCGTAGATGCGTGTTTTGGCAGCAGGGATAAACATTATCGTTCCAACAGCCATCACCAACAGGCCAACAGTCATCCCATTTTTAAAACCAGTCTTCTTTAATATCCACGACGATGGTAGGGCCATCACAGTATAAGATATGTAAAATGCAAGTGTAACGAATAATGCTTGAAAATTTGTTAGCTCACAGGCAATTTGAAGGTAGGGAATCAAAATTCCGTTGAGCCAGGTAACAAATCCAAAAATAAAAAAAAGTAGACCAATGATAGAAATCGATAAAATATAAGTCCGCTTATTCATACTTGCAGGAACTATTCATATGGATCTGTCACCGGTATAACATAGTATTCACCTGTACGAGGATCTTTATAAAACTTACTGTAACCATTTATGCTTTCAATATTAGCATCAACCGATCCTTTGATAAATACAGTATTATTCACTTCCACTTCACCTGATACGGGTAATGCCGAATGTGCCTCAACTACCACCGGTTTAAGGCGTGGGATAATACCTAAGTTTTGAAATACTATTATCCAAACTCCCACTACTATTAGGGCAAGAGCCCCTTTTATAAATTTTTCGCTGGTTTTCATCTAATTAATATTTTGCACATTAAAATTGATACCTTTCAATAAAACATATTTTCAAAAGCTCACAAAAAGTTTTTTTTGCCTTTTATAGAGTCTTCATATTATTTCAAGTGTTCAAAATTATTCTTTTTGATTGTTAATTACAACCTAAATCAAAATAAAGTTTTCACTAAAAATATTAACCATAAAAGAATAGCGATTTAGTTTTAAAACTAATCTGTTTGAAACTCTTTTATTTGCGCAAGAGATGGGGAAATGTGTTTATGTTCTTTTTCATCATTCCCACAGCTTCCATCGCTGGGTGAACCTTGGCACGTACACCCCAGGTTTTTACCTGTTTGTGGATCAATTGTGGAACATTGCTTTTTAAACTCGCCATCTTTTTTAATAAACATTTTAATAGCGATTCCGGCAAAGGCGATTGCCAGAAGTATAACTGTTATAAGTAATAATTTTAGATACATGTTGAAAAAATTTGCATGCAAATGTAAATAAAAATAACCCTGACGGCATTTGGTAAATCAATTTATTTCTTTAATGCATAACAAATAATAGCAGTTGCAATGGAGGCGTTTAACGATTCAGGGTGGCTAACTATGTTTTGGTTGAAGGAGGGTATAGTTATTTTATCGGAGATATATGGGAGTAAATTATTGGAAATTCCGTGTGCTTCGCTTCCAATTAATATTATTCCATTTGTTTGAGGGGCTATCTCGGTAATTGCTTTTCCGTTTAGCACAGCACCAAAAATGGGTAATTGTTTTTGCACTAATGTTAGAAATTTACTGAGATCCGCATAAATTATTCTAACTCGTGCTAATGAACCCATGGTTGCTTGTACAACTTTTGGATTGAAAGCATCAACGGTATTGGGTGAGCAATAAATTTGGTTGATTCCAAACCAATCGGCGGTCCGTATAATCGTACCCAGATTTCCCGGATCACTTATATTATCCAATGCTATGGTAAGATTATCTGTTTCAAAATTACCGTTAAAAGTAGTGTCGGGTATGGCAAATATAGCTAATGCTTCGGAAGGTGTTGCAAGGGTACTAATTTTTTTAAGTTCGTTTGTCGAAACCACTGTTGCTTCAAAATTAGCAATGTGTTTTTGACTATTTCCTATCCAATTGCCTGTTGCAAATAAGTCGATTAAAGTGGTTTTGCTTTGTAAAAAATCAATTATATTTCTGCTTCCCTCAACTAAAAACATACTATGCAATTCACGATATTTTTTCTGTCTTAGTTGAGTTATAAATTTTATTTTGGATTTGCTTAGCATTAGCACATATTTTTATTTGCCGGAGTTGAATTAGTGTAAAAATAAAACCCTCCCACATATCTATGAAAGGGTTTCAAATGTACTAAATTTTTAATTAGGATATTATTCTGCAATAACATTGAGGTTGATGTCAACCTTTATTTCCTTGTATAATTTAATTGTAGCAGTATATTTACCTGTATCCTTTATATGTTCTTCATCAAAATGAATCTTCTTCCGATCAATATCAAGGTCTTTAGCTTCTTTAATAGCATTAGCAACCATAATTGTGTTTACTGATCCAAAAATTTTGCCTGAAGTTCCGGCTTTTACGCCAATTGTAAGTTCAAGGTCTTTTAGTAGTTCGGCAATAGCCGAGGCTTCGTTAACAATCTTATCTTCTTTGTATGCTTGTTGTTTTTTAAGCTCTACTAACGCTTTTTTACTCGACTCGGTTGCAATCAAAGCTAAACCTTTTGGAATGAGATAATTTCTTCCAAATCCGTCTTTTACGGTAATTAAGTCGTTTTTATAACCTATCCCGTTTATATCTTGTTTTAAAATTACTTCCATTTCTTGTCCCTCCTTTATTTAAGTAAATCAGCAACATAAGGCATTAACGCAAGATGGCGTGCTCTTTTAACTGCCTGTGCAACTTTCTTTTGATATTTTGTTGATGTACCAGTAATACGACGTGGTAATAATTTACCTTGTTCGTTTACAAATTTCAGAAGGAAATCAGGATCTTTATAGTCGATATATTTGATGCGACTTTTTTTAAACCGGCAGTATTTCTTCTTTTTAGTATCAACTGCTATAGGTGTCAAATATTTTATGTCTGAATTAGGTTGTGCCATTGTTCTCTGTTTTAAAGTTAAAATTTGTATTAAGCTTCCTTCTCTTCTTTGTCCGCTTTAATCGCATCTTTTTTGGCTTTCCGTTTTTTCTCATTGTATGCAATAGCATGCTTGTCGAGTTTAACAGTAAGGAAGCGAAGTACGCATTCGTCACGTTTAAGCTTAAGTTCCAGATCGGCAATCAACTGTCCGTCATTTTTGAATTCAAACAAATGATAAAATCCTGTTGTCTTTTTTTGAATGGAGTAAACGAGTTTGCGTAAGCCCCAATCCTCGCGATGCACTATTTCAGCACCGTTGTTAATGAGGTAGTCCTCATACTTTTTTACCGCTTCCTTCATCTGTTCATCAGACAAAACGGGAGTTAAAATGAAAACGGTTTCGTACTGGTTCATAATAATTTAATTAGTTAAGTATATTTTTATGTTTCCCAAAAACGGGAGCGCAAAAATACAATTATAATTTATAGATGCAACATCGTTTTGCAAATAAATTCAGCAGCTTTTCCATCACCAAATAACAAAGGAAATGTTCGCATGTTTAGGTTTTTAAGTTTATTGTACGCGTCCTGAATTTTATCCTCATCAGCATTAGCAATAATAGCAGCTCCTTCTTCAACAATTTCTACCCATTCGGTTTCCGATCGAAGTATAATGCACGGTTTGTAAAAAAAATAAGCTTCTTTCTGAACACCACCCGAATCGGTCATAACCAACTTGCAATTACTTTCAAGTGAAATCATATCAAGGAATGATACAGGGGGTAATAATTTAATGAGTGGGTTTGATACTATTGTAGACAATAATTCAGAGTTTAAATTTGTATTCAATAGTTTACTTGTTCGAGGGTGTAATGGAATTATAATTGTAATATTTTCGGCATTGGCGATTTTATTAAGTGAATGGAATATGGCATTTAATCTTACTGGGTTATCCGTATTGTTGTCACGATGAATTGTGCATAGTATGAAATTATCTTTTTCAAGTTTATAGTCATCAATCACTTTGCTGCTTTTCAGCGAAATGGGTTTGAAATGCAAACTGTTATCATACATAATATCGCCGCAATGAAAAACTCCTGGATTATCAGCACTGAAAGGGAATTTGTTATGAGGGTTAAACCCTTCATTAATAAGATTTTTTAATCCTGTAGCAGTTGGTGTGAACAGCAAAGTTGACGCGTGATCGCACATAATGCGGTTAATTTCTTCGGGCATAGTTTTGTTAAACGACCGAAGTCCGGCTTCAATATGCACTATTGGGATGTGGATTTTAGAGGCAGCAATTGCACCTGCTAAAGTTGAATTTGTATCACCGTAAAGAACCAGATAATCGGGAGCGGTTTCTTTAAGGATTCCTTCAATACCAACTATCATTTGGGCAGTTTGCTGAGCATGGCCTGCACTACCAACATTCAGTTTGTAATCAGGTTCCGGAATACCAAGCTCTTCAATAAAAACCCGCGACATATTATTGTCGTAATGCTGCCCCGTATGTACAATTATCTCATTTATCTTATCAGAAAAGTGCTTGTTAATCGCTCTGCTTATTGCTGCTGCTTTTATTATTTGTGGACGGGCACCTATTACTGTTATTATTTTAATCATGGTTTTATGTTCGATTGTTTGATGGTTCGATTATTTAATCAAACATCATCAATAATACATCAACAATTATATATACTGAATTAAATCATCGATTCGTCAGCGAAACTAAAATAATTATCGCTACCAACAATAATATGATCAAGAACACTTATCTCTAACGTACTGCCGGCTTTGGAAATTGTTTTTGTAAGTTTAATGTCGTTATCGCTTGGCTTTAAGTTGTTTGATGGGTGATTGTGGGCCAGTATAATTGATGAGCTGTTATGTTCCAAAGCCAGTTTGAATATTTTCTTCGGGTCGGCTATGGTTCCTGAAAACCCTCCCTCGCTGATATTAATTTTTTTGATTATTTGATTTGCACGATCCAGTAGCAGTATCCAAAATTCTTCATAGTGTTTGTCGCTCAAATCGGCATAAAAGATGTCGTAAGCATCTTTACTCGATTTAATTTTCTTTGTTTTTTGAATAACATCATCGGCACGCCTTCTCCTGCCAATTTCAAGTGCGGCCACTATCGATATTGCTTTCGCTGTTCCAATACCCTTAAATTTGCAAAGTTCATTAACACTTAACTTTGATAGTTCGGCCAAATTATTGTCAACTAAACTGAGTATTCGTTTTGAGAGCTCAACCGCTGATTCATCGTTGTTGCCCGAACCAATTAATATTGCTATCAATTCGGCTTTGCTTAATTGGCCTTTGCCTTTTATTAGCAGTTTCTCACGTGGGCGGTCATCTTCGGCCCACTGACTTATTGGTAGCTTTTCCTTCATTGCTTGTGGCTTATAGTGCAATAAAAATAAACAAAAAGCCCCGATATGAAAATATCAGGGCCAATTATATTATTTTTTTATTCTACTACGACAAACCGTTTGCGTATATTGTAATTTTTGATTTGATATTACCGGCTTTATTTTTATGTATAATTCCTTTTTTTGAAAGCCTGTCAATCATTTCGTAGAGCTTTGGTAAAGAATCAACTGCTTCTTTTTTGTCAGTTAATGCTCTAAATTTTCTAACTGCATTTCGCATGGTTTTTGCGTAAAATCGGTTGTGAAGTGTTCTAACTTCGCTTTGTCTGATTCTTTTTAGTGCTGATTGATGATTAGCCATATTTCTTCTCAGTTTACAATGTTATTTTCGGGCTGCAAAAATAGATAAATATTTAATATAAAAAAACAATTGCGTATTTTTTGTTATTTTGATAGAGTGCCGAGCAAAACCGGTTCGTCTTTTTCAGTGATGCTAGTAATATTAACATCGTAAAACGTATTGGTTTTTAGTCCGGTTTTTTCAATAATAACCGGAATATAGTGCTCACCATAACCGCTAGCGTATCCTTTTTCAGTAATTTTTTGAATAAGCACTTTTTGTTGTTTGCCAATAAACTTATTGCGATGGGTTAATCTTGTTTTCTCAGAAAGTTTCCTAATTATTTCACCTCTGCGATTCTTTTCCTTTTCCTCAACATGGTCTGGCAGTCTTTCAGCCCGTGTGCCTTTTCGCACTGAATACTTGAATGTATGAATATGAGCAAATCCGATATCATTAGCAAGATCAACTGTTTCTTGAAATTGCGCTTCTGTTTCGCCTGGAAAACCAACAATTATATCTGTAGTAAGACTGAAACCGGGGTATAATTCCTCAAGTTTATCGGCCATTTCCTTAAATAGTTTAGCGGTGTACATCCGCCTCATTTTCAGCAATATTTCTTCCGATCCGCTTTGCAGACAAATATGCATGTGTGGAGAAAGTTTTGGGTGTTTAAATAGTCGGAAAAAGCTTTCGGTATAACCATCGGGTTCAATTGATGATATTCGTATCCTGAAATCTCCCTGTATTTCAAGCATTTGTTCAACCAGCGACTCAAAATCAGTACCTTCATGATTGTACCTGCCAATATTTACTCCTGTAATTATGATTTCTTTAAAGCCAAACTCTACAACTTTTTTAATATTTTCAAGAACATCTGTTACCGGTCGGCTGGTTGCCCTTCCGCGCACCTTTGGAATTATACAAAATGTGCAGAAATTATCGCACCCATCCTGTATTTTAATGAAGCTTCGGGTGTGAAAGGTGTGGTCGGCAGGTTCATAATTAAAAAGGTCTTTTTCAAAGCTGTCGGCGCTAACAATTTCACCCTTAAAATGGGCTTCTGCTACTGATAATACCGATGTTTTGTGGTCGTTATCAACTACGTAATCAATTTTATCATTATTCTCAAGCTGCTGCTTGTAATTTGTAGCCATACAGCCGGTTACTATCGTAATGCCATCTTTGTTTTTGCGTCTTGCCTGATTAATTACTCTTCTCGATTTTTGATCACTCATGCTTGTAACCGTACAGGTATTAATTACATATACGTCGGCTTTTTCAGCAAAATCAACTATTTGGTAGTCTTTTTTTGCAAACTCAGAGGCAAGAGCATCGGTTTCAAATAGGTTAAGCCTGCATCCAAGTGTTTTAAAAGCTACTTTTTTTGACATATTGTGAGTTTATGTTATGTTGAATTTGGCTTGTTGAAGTTAATTATGTCTTTCATTCAAAATTCGATATTCATTCCTGCATCCGATATTCTGTCAGCTTTTGAATTTTCAAAAAGCTTTCCCTCAACAGATAGTGAAGCAGCTGAGGTAATTTTTATAACTACAAATTGGCCGATTAAATTTTTATCTGCTGAAGCAAACCGAGCTACAATTCTTCCTTCTGTATATGCTGATAAATATCCTGTTTTGCGATCATTTCCTTTCACTAGTACTTTTACAGTTTTCCCGATAAGGTTTCGGTTATAAGCATGAGTATATTTAGTCATTTCCGAAGTAAGCCGATGATACCTTTCTTTTTTTTCTTCCTTTAGAACATTATCTTCCCATCTTGAACTTTTTGCACCTGGCCTTGGAGAGTATTGAGCAATATAAGCCATATTGTATTTGAATTCGCCCATTAAATTCAGAGTGTTAGCGAACTCCTCTTCCGTTTCATCTGTAAAGCCTACAATTATATCGGTAAATAACGTTGCATTGGGTATAAGTCGCTTGATGGTTTTTACAATATCACGGTATTTAAGCATTGAGTGGTTTCTGTTCATCCGTACTAGTACATTATCATCTCCCGACTGTACTGGCAGGTGAATTTGTTTGGCTAAACAATCATATTTAGCAATCATTTCAATAACATCATCCGACATATCGCGAGGGTGAGGGGATGTAAAATATACCCAAAAGTATTTGCCTGATTCCATTCCAAATTCCCCTATTTGTTTAAGAAGTTCTGCAAAGCTGATTTCATTTCCCTTTTTATCGAGCCCGTATGAATTAACATTTTGCCCTAATATTGTTATCGACTTAACTCCTTTGCTAACAAGGTTCTTCAACTCACTCATTATCTCCGCTGAAGGGCGTGAAACTTCACGTCCACGAGTATATGGTACAGCGCAATAGGTACAAAACTTGTCGCAACCATTTTGGATTGGAATGTAAGCTTCGAATGCTGAAGTATATTTTGGCTCAATTTGCCAAAACTCTTCAATACCTGTATGAAGTTTATTTAATTTGCTTTTTGTTGTAGGTTTTATCTGTACCGAATTGATTTTATATTCAGCCGGATCATGATGAGTCTCGTTTTCTGCTTTATGTAGTTTTAAATCAGAATAAAGGGTTTGAATACCTGCAGGAGTAACGATACCGTATTGGGAAATCATTTCGGGTAACTCTGGAAGCTGGCTTATTTCGAATACCATATCGAACAATTTAAGGAACTTTTCCTCATCGGATGGTAGCACACAACCGGAAAGAAATGTTATCAGGTTTTTTTTATTTTTCCACTTGTTCCACTTGTTAACTAAATTATAAACTTTATCGATCCCTTTTTGACGAACTGAACAAGCAATAACACCTATTATGTTTGCATCTTCTTCGATATCAGTAGGAACATACCCAATTTCTTCAAGAACCTTTTGTACACGCTCGCCATCGCTAATGTTCATCTGGCATCCAAGCTGTACAATATGGTATTTCATTTATATAATATTTTGCTAATGCAGGATCGCTGTTAGGGACGGCAAAAATATATATTTTTTGTTAGATGGGATATTATACCAAATAGCAACCAAAATGCAGATATTTTTGTTTATTTACCTATACAACAGTAGAAATTAAAAATCCAATTCCAGCTGGGGTGGATTCTTTTTGTCATTAGAAGGTTGTGTTATTTTCTCTTTTTTAACAATCGATTTGGGTTTTGTTTCCACAATTACTTCCTCAACTTCATTATTTATCTGCGAAACTTTTTCATCTTCAACAATTATGTTTTGCACTTCGCTGATTTCAAAATCTGATACTGGGTATTCATCTGGTTCAACTATTTGGGTGGGTTCTTTTTCCGGTGCAATGAAAGGGAGTGGTTCGATGAATTTTATTTTACGTAACTCGTGTTTCGATAGCCTTTTACCTTTGGCATGATAACTTTTAACAGCAATAAAATCAGCAATTGGCACAACTTCAACTTCAGTTTCGGAACTGCTTTTTTTCTTTATTTCAAATTGCAATCTTGGAAGTTGATCACACGAAAAAGTTATAAGTTTCGACCCTTTTTCATCGCCAATAAAGTTGATTAACTTATTTGTTGTAGTATTCTCGGGTAACTGAAACCGTTTTATATAATATTTTATTTTCTCACCATCGTAATAAACTGCTGTGATAATTTTATCAGGATCAAACTTAGCTATTTTAATCATATCGTCATCAAAATGCGTCGATAAATCATAGCCTGTAAGTTTAAGTTCCCCGGTATTCATAATACTTAGAATCTTATCATCACTTTTAAACGCACCAATATATTCACCTCTTTCGTTGGTATTTAATCTGTGCACTGAATCATCATACCAAATACTTCTTGCTCCGAGTGTTGATACACCTTCTTCACGCTGCACAATATTTTTGATTGAGTGTTTACTTATTATATTTCCTCTTGAATTTCTTCCTTTAATAGGTAGTCCGCTAAATTCAAAGTCAAAGCTTAATTTCTTTAATCTGGGTTTTGCCTTCAGGTTAATCTTCACAACTTCAGCTTCACCGTTTGGATTTGCTGTAAAGTAAATTACTTTCGACCCCTCAGTGCCAATTGTAAGATTATATTCTTTATCGCGTGTTACTCCAACAACCGCAAATCTTTTAACATAACAGTTACCTCTTGGACCATTTTGGTAAATCATATTATAAATAGTTCTGTCGTTGTTTTTCTTATAAACATCAACATGAATTACGCCTTTTCCAACAAAAACTTTAGGCGTCACCTTATGAACAATCATAGTTCCGTTTGATTTAAACACTATTATGTCATCAATGTCGGAACAATCGGTAACGTACTCGTTTTTTTTAAGGGCAGTACCAACAAAGCCTTCATCACGGTCGATGTAAAGTTTTGAGTTGGCAACGGCTACATTAGAGGCATTTATTGTATCAAAATTTCTGATTTCGGTTTTTCGTTCCCTACCTTTGCTGTGTTTCTTCTTAATCTGCCTGAAATAGTTTATTGCATAATCAATTAAGTGAGCCAGATGATTTTTTACTTCGCCCATATCTTCTTCTATTGAAACTAAAAGTTCATCTGCTTTAAAGGCATTGAATTTTGATATCCGTTTTATTTTTATTTCAGTAAGCCTTACAATATCATCTTCGGTTACGTTTCTTTTCAGTAGTTTTTTAAAGGGATCAAGATCCTGATCGATGGTTTTAAGAACACATTCCCAGGTTTCACATTTCTCAATTTCAAGATAAATTCTATTTTCGATAAAGATCTTTTCTAAGGATGAATTATGCCACTGATCTTCAAGTTCCTGCATTCTGATCTCGAGTTCTGTTTTTAGCAAGAAGACAGTATGATCGGTGTTTAGCTTAAGGATTTCCTTTACAGAAATAAAGTGAGGCTTTTTATTAACAATGATACAGCTGTTTGGCGATATGGATACTTCGCAGTCTGTAAAAGCATAAAGAGCATCAATTGTTTGGTCGGGTGATACATTTGATGTGAGGTGAATAACAATTTCTACATTTTCGGCAGTATTGTCATCAATTTTTTTGATTTTGATTTTTCCCTTGTCGTTAGCTGAAATAATTGATTCAATAAGAGTAGAAGTTGTAGTTGAAAAGGGGATCTCATTTATTACTAGTGTGTTTTTGTCACCATGACTAATTTTTGCTCTAATTCTTACTTTTTCTCCTCGTAATCCGTATTTATATTTTGTGAAGTCAGCCATTCCACCAGTAATAAAATCGGGGAGTATTTCAAAATCTTTATTTTGTAAATAAAGAATTGAGGCATCAATTAGTTCAATAAAGTTATGTGGGAGAATTTTGGAAGCCAGACCTACAGCAATGCCTTCAACTCCCTGTACCAAAAGTAAAGGGAATTTTACAGGAAGTTTAAGTGGCTCTTTATTTCTTCCATCGTATGAAGATTTCCATATTGTTGTTTTCGGATTGAAAACCACTTCTTTAGCAAATTTTGAAAGACGCGCTTCAATATAACGGGGAGCAGCAGCCCTGTCGCCGGTTAATGTGTTGCCCCAGTTACCCTGCATGTCGATAAGTAATTCTTTCTGCCCTAACTGTACAAGAGCATCACCTATGGATGCATCGCCATGAGGGTGAAATTGCATAGTGTGACCTATAATATTTGCCACTTTATTATATCGTCCGTCATCAAGGCGACTCATAGCATGTAGAATACGCCGTTGAACGGGTTTTAGTCCATCATCAATTTCAGGAACGGCACGCTCAAGAATAACATAAGAAGCATAATCGAGAAACCAGTTCTCATACATGCCTTTTAGGTGCTTGGTTTTATGGCCTTCTTCATGATTAGGTAGATTTTCATTAACCTGATCGATGGTTTCTTCTTGTTCTGTCATTATTTATTGATGTTCAATTTTTTAATGCTAAAATGCTTGAATTGGGGAATCGTAAATTCATAATCATTTTATCATTCAATCATTCAGTTATCCAATCATTCATTACTTATTTCCAAAATCGGAGAATAAGTATCTCAATTAATATTACAAAAAGCGCGAAAATAATAAATAGCTTCCAAAAATCACTTTCTTTTTGTAAAGCGTTAATAACTTCTGTATATTTTGGATCGGATGTGTTTAGTATTCTATAATATTTTAGGCCTGATTCTTTGCATTGTTCGGTGAGTTCATTAATATCAAAATAATCCATTTCCGATTCATCTCTGTTAAAATTAAATGCGAATACTGATAATGTCGAGTCAAACATCATAAAGTTATAATAACCGTTTTGCAAAATTATATTATCGAGAGATAAATAAAGTTTTCCATTTTTGTACTGTTGACCAGGAATTATGGAATGCTGTGTTAATAGTGAAAAAAGTGTGAATGGAGATTCTGTCGTCAAGTTGTTGCCAGTATTAATAACGATACTATTATCCTCGCCAAGTGTATAATAAAGTTTTTGTGCTGAACCACTTTTAGATGCTATACCATGCATTACAGGTACAAACAATAAATGTGAAGCAAAATTTCCGTAACTATTGTCAAGTCCTGCAGATAGCAAATACAGATGCCCCGAACCTATATTCTTTTTTGAGAGGAAATCATCTCCTGATAGCAGGCTTACAATTGTTTCAACTCCGGATGTTACAGGAAACCTATAACTATAATGCTGTTTAACAATTGGCAGGTCAGCGTTTTTAGGCACTTTTATTACAGATTCGGAAAGCAGATTGTTTGTCAATTTTAAACCGGTTATCCGAGTCATGGTAGTGTCCAAGCCAGCTACTTCGCCTGCATTCATTTCTTTTAGGAAAACCGAAATTTCGTTTACACTTTCAGGTAAAGGTGGGATGAATAACAGGTTTCCTCCATCTTTAATGTATTGTTTTGCCTTACTTATCAACCCTGTAGAAATATCAGGAATTCCATTTAAGATTATCAGGTTAATATTTTTAAGCAAGCTAAAATCAATTGAGCGGTAATTCATTTCTGAAATATTGAATATGTCGTCAGAGTTATAGAATTTCTCCAGATATTTATTATTATCGCCAGGTCCGATAACAAGCACTTCAACGAACTGTCTTACATTAAATGCAAAATACATTCGGTCGTCGAAAGTTATAGGAAAATCCTCAATTTCAATAAGTCCGGTATGCCATCCGGATTGCGAAACAGTAAAGTTAAGATTTACCTTTTTTGTAGTACCTGCCTCTATATCAATTCCGGCAACTGCCTTTTGCTGCTCGTTGATCATTAATTTAAGCGGTACTTTTTCATAATCAGTATCCGAGTCATTTTTTATCCAAACTGTAAGCCCGATAACTTTGTTTTTCATTAAATCGGGGTTATCGATTCGGCAACTATCGATGTATATATTTTTATTTTGAAGATGATGAAAAGGAATAAAAAAATAATTGTTGGTACTGTCATCTGGAAAAGAAGTGATATCCGATGAATTTGCCTGAAAATCAGAAAATATATATGTATCGCAATTTTGTAATTCACTATTTTGAAGTACTCTGTTGCGAGTATCCATTACTTGTGATAATTTTTTTGAGTCGGAAGTGATTTCCAATTTTTCAAGCTCCGAAACTGCAGTTTCTTTTCCAAGCACTCGATTTAACTGGCCATTATTGTTATTTGAAATTACTATAAAATTTGTGTTATCAGTCGAATGTTCAATTATTTGTATTGCATCCTGCCTGGCATTCTCAAAAAGCCTCCCGTTATTTCCCTCAGCCATCATGCTAAATGAATTGTCAACATACAAAGCAACTGTACGTGTTCTATATGATGTGGCGGGCTCATCTTTTTTAAGCTCAGGTCCCGAAAGCGCAAGAACAATAAATACGATGGCAAGAATCCTCATTAAAAGAACAATAAGGTGCTTAAGCTTTTGATGTTTACGGGTGTGAGTTGTAATATTCTTCAGTCTTGATATATCACTGAAATACAATTTCCTATGCCTCCTGAAATTAAATAAATGTATAATTACAGGTATTAAAAGGGCAATTAATCCGTATAAAAATTCAGGACGAATGAAAAACATTGGTAGTATTTAGTGGTTGTCAAAGTTAAACCTCCCAACATGACAACCTGATAACCTGAAAACCTGAAAACATTTCTTTACTCCTCCACAATAACAACTTTTTCTATTTTGTCGCCTTGTTGGATCTCGTCAATAATATCGAGACCTTCGTATACCTTGCCAAAGCAAGTATGGTTGCGGTCTAAATGTGCAGTATTTTCTCTGGAGTGACAAATAAAAAATTGCGATCCACCTGTGTTACGACCAGCATGTGCCATTGATAGGACGCCTTTATCGTGATATTGGTTGTTGCCATAAAGTTCGCAATCAATTGAATATCCCGGGCCACCAGCTCCTGTTCCATCAGGACAACCACCCTGGATAACAAAATTTGGTAACACACGGTGAAAATTTAGACCGTCATAATAACCTTTTTCAGATAGACTTATAAAATTTGCAACTGTTTTTGGAGCATCTTCTTCGTAAAAATCAATTTTCATTGTACCTTTTTCGGTATGTATTTCAGCATGTTTCATAAATATATAAATTTAAACTTTTTGTGAGGGTGCAAAAATACAATCTTTATTATTATTTTTATTGACGATTGGATAATTGGTGATTGGATAATTGGAGGATTTGAATATTTGATAATTGTGGCCATTTTTGCCAATGACCAATTACCAATTACTAATGACCAATAACTAATGACAATAAACAAATATCATGAATAACAAAAGAGTTGCAATTATAACAGGTGCCTATGGCGCAATTGGTAAAGCTATAGCTGAATCTATTGCCAAAAATCATCAGTATGAAGTTGTGCTAATTGGTAGAGATGAAGAAAAATTAATTAGCGCTGTTCATGATATTCAGGGGGATACTCTAAACCAACTAGTGCGATATGAGGTAGTTGATTTATCTCGAAAACAATCAGTTGAAGATTTATCAAACAGATGGGAAGGTCCGCTTCATGTGTTAGTGAATAATGCTGCTACTACTCCACGCCAAAGGATTGAAACTCCTGATTGTATTGAAATGCAGTTTGCTACGAATGTGCTTGGATATATGTGGATGATAAACCATATGGGCAAATTTATGTATGATGTTCAGGATTCCCGCATTGTTAATGTGGCAAGTTATTGGGCAGGAGGACTTGACTTTGACGACATTGAGTTTAAGCATCGGTCGTACAATAATGACACAGCATACCGCCAATCGAAGCAGGCTAACCGTATGTTATCAACAGCTTTCTCGGTTAAACTATCAGAAAAAGGGATTAAAGTTAACGCTTGTCATCCAGGGGATGTTAATTCAAAACTGAGTAACAATTTAGGTTTTGGCGGCCACGAAAGTCCTGCAACGGGGGCTGCTACTCCTGTTTGGCTTGCTATTTCTGAGCATGCGGCTAATTTTACAGGAAAGTATTTTGAGCATATGCAACAGGTATCATGCAGGTTTTCTAATAACAAACAGCATTTAAAACAGCTTTATACTTTGTGTGAGGGGTATTAATTTGATTGGCAAAATACTATCAATAATATGTATAATGTGTTGAATATCTGATTCAAAATAATATTACCATAAAAATTTTCCGTCAAAGTATTGTTCGTTGCAAAAAATATTACTTTTGCCCCCGGAGAAGTGGCAGAGTGGTCGAACGCGGCGGTCTTGAAAACCGTTGATCTTCACGGATCCGGGGGTTCGAATCCCTCCTTCTCCGCAAATACTTTTTACAATAAATTCATTTATGAGCAAAAAAAAAGAAGCCGTCTCACAACTCGAGACGGCTTCTTTTTTTATTGGATATTATTT
>JACNJS010000006.1 GCA_014382445.1 Bacteroidota bacterium | reverse complement strand
GCAAAAATCAAAACTTTTGACTCAGGCTACAAGATGGGGTTGGTAGTGGGGATACGCATATATACCATCATTGTTGATTCTTTCAAACATCCAGATTTGATCAGGGTTATTGAAATTATTAATAACCGCAATAGATGACTTGCCACGTATTACACATTCTAGGGTATCTATTACATATGCATCATCAATGTCTACTTCAACATCAGTCAATGTGCAAGTAACTATTTCACCATCACATGAAATGGTATCGTTTAAACGTGGTTCGGTTGCAATTAAACCCAAAGTATCTACACAACTACTCGCTATACTGTCTACACTGACATATTTAAACCCCCAATTTGTTGTATACTCATTGTATACGCCAACCATATAAAGATTATCATCCATATAAACTGAGTTTTCTGGTGTCCAGTAAGAGTATACCGCTTTTTGATTGCCGACAGGAACTTTCTGATATGAATAATGAGTAAAATCACTTAGTGCCTCTTTCAGGCTATCAGCATTCAGATCAATCCTGTAAAGGTATTGGTATTCAGTAGGATTAATAGAGGCATCTTCAGCAAAATGATTTCCCGTTATAATAATCGTATCATTAAAATAATGCATCATGTGTGCCCTTGTGGTATCGTTGCGTGTTTCACTGCCCGTAAACTTGTAAGCTTGGGGTCCTTGCAGTACAGCCCCGGCATCATCCAACTCAACTATCGAAAACTCGTTACCGGTTGAATTGTGTAATACAAACAAGGTGGTGTCATCTTCGTTGAAAAGTACATCAACACCTGCGTAAGTTGCATTAGCAATCTCATATGACTTACACCATTCTATGTCAAGATCCATATCAATCACACCAGTCATGGGTTGATGGTTGCCATCAAAGTCTGCTATAGTATTCAGTCCTGTAAATGCAATTTTAGTTTCGTCATCGTTAATTGCAATGTCGCTAATTACACATATCTCCTCGTCACTTTCAACACTATCGGGGCTAAATACAAGCGCACTGTATAAAAGTGCTCCGTCATCTTCCACTTTTAAGATAAAGCCTTTCGACTTTGCATCAATATCACTTAGATTAATATCAGTGAACCTCTTATCGGCCATAACACCGCAAATGTAGTATGCTCCCTCATCCCTGGAGTATTTTATCCTAAGTCCTGTTGCGTGCGATTGCTCAACCCCGGCATATGACAAGTTAAAATACACAAGGCTGTCAATCTCGAATGTATACCTGTTATAAAACCCAAGAAAAGGGTATCCTTCCTCATCCGGTCCATCAGGATAATAAACTCCTGTTCCGGTACCATATTGGAACTCAGTAGCTGGAATGACTGTAAAGTCCGTTAGTAGAATATTATCTCCACTAGATAAATAACCTCTTTTATTTACAATTAAAGTAGTATCATAAATTTTATGCCCGCTAACTTCATCATTCTCCGTTAACTTGTCGGTGAAGTTCCCTGCAATAAAAATGTGTGCACTGTCATTTATAGTAGCTGCTTTAATTATGTGGCTGTAGTGCTTCTTATAATGAGTAGTATTACCATAAGTTTTAACTTTTAGTCTTTGTGCTATGGCTGGTAAGCTCAAAGCAACTATCAATATAATACATAAATATTTTTTCATAATATTATTTATTTAGTTTTATTTGTATTTTGTTTATGTTTTGCTTCGATAACACTGTGTGCTCAGCGTACATGGAATATCACTAAGATTTTCCATGTAGTACATTTACTGGCACATGCTAATATCCACCTTTCATAATTTTAGTATTATTTGATTGTTTCAATCAAAATGATATGTTATGTGGGTTTTGCTTGTAATTATTTATATCCAAGTTGCGTAATGCAATTTTTGAATTGCTCCAAATATACAAATAATTTTTTGAGTTTTCTATATTTTTTGAATTTTTTTGTTACTTTTATAAAAAATTTAAGCATGCAAGCCCCAATGATCAATAGTAACCTGTTAATAAACAGCAGGACGGTTGTTTATATTTATGTGTTGTTGTTTCTGTTTTTATATAGTTCTAATTGTAGTGCACAAGGAAAAGAAGCCAATATATGGTATTTTGGGTGGGGTGCAGGAATAGATTTTAACCAAGGTACACCTCCAACAGTATTGACCAATAGCCAAATGTATATAATGACATCTGATATATCAGGTTCAGCTAGTATTGCTGATTCTACTGGCAGCTTGTTGTTCTATTCTGATGGTGTTCATATATGGAACAAAGAGCATCAACATATGCAAAACGGTCAGTGGATTGGTCATAATTCTACCCAAGGGGCAATGATTGTTCCAATGCAGGGCAATAATCACCTATATTACTTTTTTAATTATGATCTCAATTCACCTGGTTATGACTTTCAATATTCAATAATAGATATGAACCTTGATAATGGGCTTGGGGGAGTAGTTGAAGGTAAAAAAGGCGTCTACTTACTGTCAAATTCTGCTTTTCATTTAAGTGCAGTAAAAAATGAAACTAATGATGATATATGGGTAGTTACTCATGGATATATGAATAATGAATACTATGCGTTCAGAATTACAGGAGACAGTCTTCAAGATACGCCAGTAATTAGCCAGGTGGGATCGATTTTTGTAAATAACCAAGGTTACATGAAAATTTCTCCGAATGGTGAAAAAATAGCTGCTGCAAACCCTAATGGATATGACAGGTTTTTTGAAATACTGGACTTTGACAACAATACAGGATTAGTAAGTGACACAAATATAGTACATAATGTGAATGATTGTAATGCAGTTGAATTCTCTCCTGACAATACGAAGTTTTATTCAATATGTCATTACATATATCAGTATGATCTTGAAGCAGGTAACCCCGATCAAATACTTGCATCAGAATTGCAACTATCAAACCAATCGGTTCCAGAAGGCGCATTACAAATAGGGCCTGATGGAAAAGTTTATTGTGCAATGGGTACAAATAATTATTTAAGTGTGATTAATGAACCAAACGAGCTTGGTCTTGCCTGTGATTTTGAGCTTGATGCTATTTACCTTGAAGGAAAGCAGACAACGGGAGGATTGCCGTCCTTTATCCAATCATACCTAAACGATCCTACTTTCAGTACTCAAAATAATTGTGTGGGTGATGCCACCATTTTTGAAATAACAGAAACCAACGGTATAGATTCTGTTTTTTGGAGATTCAATGATTTTCCAAATATGCCTAATGATACATCTACTCTTTTTAGCCCTTCATATACCTTCTCAAATGCAGGAACTTTCTACGTTGATCTTACAGTTTACTCAGGGCTGCTGGAAAAAACTGTAACACAAGAAGTCATTATCCATCCTTTGCCCCAACCACAATTGGGTAATGACACCCTGTTTTGTGATAACAATTTTTCCATAAACCTCAATGCCAATTGTGATGGAGATAATTACTGGTGGAGTACAGGTCAATTCGGTATCCCGGAAATAATCGTCAGCGATACTGGCTTATATTGGGTAAATGTAACCAAAAATGGCTGTAGCAATGCAGACACCATTAATATCGGACTTTATCCGCAGCCCCAATTGGATGAATCTAACCTAGTTATTACTGATGCTGACTGTGGTCAGTCCAATGGCTCAATAACAGGGCTTCAGGTTACAGGCACACCACCACTTTCTTATTACTGGTTAAATGTATCAGGGGATACAATAGGCTATAATCCGGATTTGTTAAATCTGTCAACGGGTTCATACAGCCTTATTGTAACATTTGGTAATGATTGTTCATCAACAGTTGCAAACTATCTGGTTCATGATATTGGCAACCTGCAAATAGATTCTGTTAATTTCACCAACGACCATTGCAACCTTGATACTGCTACCCTTACAATTTATGCCAATGCCCCAAATCCTGACATACTAACTTACAGTATTGATGGAGTGAATTTCCTGTCAAATGGAGGAATATTTACCAACCTTAGTCAGGGTTCTTATGAAGTAATGATAAAAGATACAAACGACTGTGAGGGCAACTATATTAACAACCCTGTTGTTATCCAAAATATTTCAGGAGTGGAGATAACCACCGAGGCAGTGACACCTGAAAATGATTTCTCAGCTGATGGTAGTATCTTTTTAGAAGCTATTGTTTCAAATGGTGATATCAGTTATTCAATTTATAATGGTAATAACCCACAAATCAATAACGGATTATTTGAAAACTTATCTGCCGGAATTTATGATTGCAAAATTTGGGACGACTTTGGTTGTGACACCATATTTGAAATTATTGTACCACGTAATACAACCACCCTCCTGGAAGCTATTTCAGGATTTGGCAATGCATGTGTGAATGATACCGTAGTAAGCTCGTTAAATATAGAACAGTTCAATGATGTTTTTTCGTTTGAAGCAAAAATATACTACAACATTTACGTTGTAAACTGTGTTGGCTACATTGATCTGTTGCCCGAACTGGAAGCAGGTTTTAATGCAAACATAACAACCCCTGGCGAAGTTAAGCTTACTTGGCAGGGAACATCACCCTTAACCCTGCCCGACACGATAATGACAAAACTGGTGTTTGGAGGCTTGGGTGAAGGCATTTCACCTGTTTTTTGGGAAGCGGGACCCGGGCAAAGTGTTTTTTTCAATCAGAACATGGATACAATAAACGCAGTTTGCCATGTTGGAAATGTACAGATTTATAGCAGCCCCGAGATAGATATGCAACCCAATGAAGGTGCATGTGCAGGTGATACAATATTTGTTGAGCCAACAGTTAACGAAGGCAATGGCACATTAATTTATAGTTGGTCGGGGCCAAATAGCTACCAATCCCAAAACGAAGAATTATTGTTAAGCCCTGCTAGTATAAACCAAGCAGGCATATACACTCTTACGGTTGTAGATAGCATGTATTGCCGAGAAAGCCAAAGCATCAACATAAACGTCATCCCATCACCCGAAATTGCATTTTCAGAATACGACACCCTTTGGGTTGATCCGGGATTTGTCCTCGAAGCCGGATATGGTGCAGAATATTATTATTGGAACACAGGGGAAACCACGGAAACAATAGTATGCGACAGTATGGGGAATTACATTGTGGAAGTAACATCTTACGAAAACTGCAAATCAACAGATGGTGTACAAATCCTTTGGGGAGGAACACCATTTTACATGCCGAATGCCTTCACACCCAATGGCGATGGGTTGAATGATTTCTTTGGACCAATCCCACGTTACGATTATGTAAATCGATACTATATGAGCATCTTCAATCGATGGGGACAGATGATATATGAAACAACCGACATCAATAAAGGTTGGAATGGAATATACAAAGGAAGCCCTTGTATGATGGGTGCATACGTTTATCGTATAGTTTACGAAGAATTTGGACAACAACCAATTGAAAGCAAGGTTGTGGAAGGGACTGTTATGTTAATCAGGTGAACAGGTTTAGTGCCGGACTTGAATTAATTGTATCTCGGACTGAAATAGTTTAACATAAAACTATAAAATTTAACCGGACATTATGGACAAGAAAAAGCCCAAGCTTCGCAGTCAAGCACATTGCCAAGTCTCAAAAAAGCCCACCGCCAAAACCTAAACTTGTCAATAAGCTTGCCAGCCCTGCCGCACAGAAAAAAACGCCCAGCTGCCAACAACAGCTCATACGCCATAGCCGCAGCTCCGGCTTCGGTTGAAAAGAAATAGTAAATTTGAAGTGAAATTATTAAATCAAAAATAATGTAAAAAAGCGGCAACGGCGCATAGCCACAACGTTACCATTAATTGTAAAAGGACACAACAACTTGAAAAATAAACTGAAATGACAATAAAAGAAGCAATATTAAAAACCGATTGAAATAACAACTAATGGTAACATTGTGTAGCAGTAATAAGGGTTTTAGTGGTAATTCAAGCATTCTGCCCCGCTCAAACTTTTGTGTTATTGGACAGGAACGAAGCCCGCAATCCCTTACTACTGCTACACTTATCCGTTATAGCCAATGCTGAAAAAACCAGCAAAATATTGTAAATTTTGAAGAAAAAATTATATGAACCAGAACAAATCCAATTATAGCCCCTTAATTGAACTGGAACAATTGCGCCAACAGTATGCTGAGTTAAAGGCAGCATTCGAAAAGAACATTGCCGGGCAAAAACAAGTCGAAAATGAACTCAACAAATCTGGTGAAGCCCAGATAAGCAAAACCGACCCCGATGCAAAATCTGTAGTACTTCACAGAAACGTTGTCAACGTAGGCTACAATATTCAAGCAGGTTGTGATGGGAAGCATAAACTTTTCATAAATAATGACACAGGAACAGTTAATGATACTCATGCACTGGCGGATATGGCATTGGATGCAAAACAACTGCTTGGAGTTGAAGAAATGAACTGCCTGACAGATAAAGCTATACCACAGGAGTACATATTCAAACTTGCACAAAAAACGGCACTTTATAATTTATCAAGTGCGGCAGATGAAAAACCCACAAAGTTTCTCAACCAGACTGCCCATCAGAGTCCGTCGAACTGGGCTCCCCCCGTCAGATTTATCGGCACCTGGCAGAGCCGATACTGGAGGGGGGCAAAACGGCATAATAAAAAAAGAAAAATTATTACACACTCAATTGTAGAGGTTACAAAATGGTAAGTCAAGTCCCACTTTATAAGTTCCCACAATCGGCATTTGCATACGTCGCGGGATTGATAACGGCAGCCGTCGGACTTCTTGTGCTTATCGGATGGCAATTTGATATCGGTATTCTCAAAAGCATTCTCCCAGGTGTAGTTTCAATGAAACCAAACACAGCCGTTGCGTTTCTTCTTTCAGGGCTTGCATTGCTGTTGCTTCAACGTACGGCTACAACTAATAAGGTGCTCGTCCGGTTTTTTGCCGTGATAATTATTCTTACCGGATTACTCACGCTTGGCCAATACCTGTTTAGCTGGAATTTTGGAATTGATGAACTCCTGTTTCACGATTCCATTGATGCTGCCGGCACATCACAACCCGGAAGGATGGCTCCCAGCACTGCAGTAAATTTTATAATGATTGGTATTACATTTTACATACTTAGCTTACAAAAATATCGAAATAAATCTTTGATTATCTTTTCTCTGTTCTTCACTCTCACCTTTAGTGTTATTGCTTTTTTTAGGTTATGTTACAGGTTATAAAGAGTTATCCGGACCAGACTCCTTTACAAGAATGGCTTTTCATACATCCGTCACATTTATCATTTTGTGCCTTGGAATGCTTTCTGTTGTTTACAAGCAGCAGGCTAAAAAAATAACAATTGAACAGAAAACTTTAGCAGGATTTACTGTTTCTATTACAATCATTATATCCATATTTCTCCTCTCCCTTTCGAGCATCCAATCTCTTCGTCAGGCAAGCAATTGGGTGAAACATACTCAGAATATAAAACAGCAGCTTTACATAGTACATTCGAGTGTTATTGATTTGAAAGTAGGTGGACGCGGTTATCTTATTAGTGGTGACGAAAAGTATCTTGAGCCGGTGATAAAGGCAAAAGAAAATCTGCCAAAACTTTTAGACGAGCTTAATCAGTTAACAATCGATAAACCACGCCAGCAGGAGTTGTTTGTTTCGCTCAATCAGTTAATAAAAGAACGTGTTGATTATGCAGAACTACTCTATTATACCTACAAAACAAAAGGGAATGAAGCCGGCATTGCACTCTTTAATACCGATAAAGGAGGAATTCTTACGGACAGTATAAGTGTTATTATTGCAAAAATGCTTGAGGAAGAAGACCAAATCTTAAAAACAAGAAATGACGCCGAAGAACAACAGGCAGAAGAAACTCTGATTATCGTTAGCGCAGGTAGTGGGGTGTGTATCCTTTTGCTTTCATTTTTGTTTCTTATGTTAACTAAAGATATTACTGGTCGCAGAAAGACAGAGGGCGCGCTTCGCGAAAAAACGGAAGAATTAGACCAATTCTTTACAACCTCGCTTGATTTGCTGTGCATCGCAGACATGAAGGGATATTTCCTTCGTTTGAACAAATCATGGGGATCCACACTGGGTTATAGCTTGGAAGATCTCGAAGGACTACCATTCCTCAATTTTGTCCATCCTGATGACATTGAGGCGACATTAGGGGCAATGGCCGATCTCTCGAAAGGTAAAGATGTTATCAATTTTACAAATCGTTATCGCTGTAAGGACGGCTCGTATCGCTGGATAGAGTGGCGTTCGATCCCTGCAGGCAATCTCATCTATACAGCCGCTCGCGACATCACCGAGCGCAAGAATGCCGAAGAAGAAATTCGCAAAGCCAAACAGCAAATTGAAATGTTAGTAACTTCGAGTAATGTATTACTTTATTCGTGCGAAGCATTCGGCGACTTCGATGCTACATTTATAAGCCCAAACATTATTACTGTTTTAGGTTACACAACAGAAGAATTTCTATCTAAAGGATTTTGGGCAGACCATATTCATCCGGAAGATACACCGGAAGTTTTCGAAAATCTTGGAAAATTATTTGAGCATAACTTCCATAGCCATGAGTACCGTTTTATGCATAAAGACGGTACATACCATTGGATGTACGATGAATTGAAACTAATCAGAGATGAAAATGGAAATCCATTAGAAATTCTTGGTACCTTCGCTGACATATCTGAACGCAAGCAGGCAGAAGAGGCATTATCATTACAAAAAAGAATCTCCGATATCTTTCTTACTGTTCCCAGTGAAGAAATGTACAATGAAGTATTGAGGGTAATATTGGAGCTAATGCAAAGTGAATACGGGGTTTTCGGTTATATTGATGAAGAGGGTGCTTTGGTGGTTCCTTCCATGACACAGCATATATGGGATAAGTGCCAGGTTCCCGGCAAACCAATCAGATTTCCACGGGAAACCTGGGGGGATAGCAGTTGGCCCCGGGCTGTAAGAGAGAAACAATATAACTATTCAAATGAGGTTTCCAACAAAACTCCCGAAGGGCATATTACAGTTCAAAGGCATATTTCTTTTCCTATTCTGTTTAGTAATGAGGTAATCGGTCTCATTCAGGTTGCCAACAAAGAAACAGACTATACTGCTAAAGATATTTCTATACTGGAAGGTATCGTCGGGCACTTAGCTCCCGTTTTGAAAGCAAGGTTACTAAAAGCCAGGGAAGAAAAAGAACGCTTGCATGCGGAAGAAACCATCAGGAAAATGAATGAAGAACTTGAACAGCGGGTTGCCGACCGCACAGCAGAGCTGACAAGGACATACAATGTATTACAGCAGAGCGAGCAAAATCTGCTGAAAGCGCAACAAGTGGCACGAATAGGCTTCTTGGACGTAAATCTCAAGACCAATGAGGTCAACTGGTCTGATGAAATCTATCGCATTTTTGGTGTCAATCCGGATGAACAAATACCATCCTTTGAATCCACCAGGCAGTTCACTCATCCGGACGATCTCGATTTTGTGATGAAGGAACTTGGTTCTGCAATGCAGGGCATCAAGGAATTGGATATAGATCACCGCATTCTGAGATTCGATGGAAAAGTCTTGTGGGTCCATCAACAGGCTGAATTTATCCGCGATGCAGATGGAAATCCCGACCGCATTATCGGCACGCTGCACGACATCACCGAGCGCAAGCGGGCGGAAGAAAAAATAAAGGTTAGCGAACAAAAACTTCGGAATATTTTAGAAAACAGCACAAACCTTTTCTATTCACATACTCCTGAGCATATACTCACTTATCTCAGTCCACAAGTTAAGGGTATTCTCGGATATACTCAAGAAGAAGCCATGGTCAAATGGACTGATTTTGCCTCCGATAACCCCATAAATGAAATAGGATTTCAATTTACCACAAAAGCAATAGAGACCGGTAAACGACAACCGACTTACGAATTAGAATTAGTAAAAAAGAACAGAGAGAAAATTTGGGTGGAGATTCGTGAGTTTCCACAAGTTATAAATGGCAAAACTACAGCAATTGTTGGTTCTCTAGTAGACATCACCGAACGCAAGCTGGCGGAAGAAGAAATCAAGAAACTGAACGCAGAACTCGAACAGCGAGTGATTGAACGAACCGCACAGTTAGAAGCAACGAACAAAGAACTCGAAACATTCAGCTATTCTGTTTCGCACGATCTAAGGGCTCCATTAAGACATCTTCAAGGCTTTGTTGATTTACTAACTAAGAATAATTCATCTCAACTCGACAAAGGAGGTTTGAGATATTTGGATATTATTTCCGGCTCATCAAAAGAAATGGGAGATCTTATAGATGCTTTATTGGCTTTCTCAAGATTAAGCAGAGAAGAACTGCACAAGGCAAAAATAAACTCATCGGAAATGGTAAACCGGGCACTTAAAATGTTTGATAATGAGTTTACAAACAGAAATATAGAGCTAAATATTTCAGAACTTCCCGATACGTTCGGTGATGTAAGCTTAATTAATCAGGTTTGGGTAAATCTTATCTCCAACGCGCTGAAATATACACGCAACAAGGAAAAAGCAATAATTGATATAGGCGGTACAATTGAGAATGGCGAAAGTATATTTTTCGTTAAAGATAACGGAACCGGATTTGATATGAAGTATGCTGATAAACTATTTAAAGTTTTCCAACGCCTGCATAAAGCCAGGGATTTTGAAGGGATCGGGATTGGTTTAGCGAATGTGAACAGGATTGTAACACGGCACGGGGGCAGATGCTGGGCTGAAGGAAAAGTTAATAAAGGCGCTACTTTTTATTTTAGTTTACCGCTGGTAGGCAGGAAATAATAATTAAAAATAAAGGATAAACATTATGAATGTTAAAGTTAAAAAAATTCTTCTTGTGGATGATAATGAGAAAGATGTTGAACTGACTCTTTCGGCGCTTGCTGATACTAATTTTGCTAACGAAGTTGAAATTGCAGAAGATGGGGTTGAAGCGCTGGACTATCTTTACAAACGGGGTAAATTTGCTGATTATCCAAAGGGTTATCCCGCTGTTATTTTATTGGATATTAAAATGCCGAAGATGGATGGAATTGAAGTGCTCAAACACATTCGCTCCGATCCTGACTTAAAGCTAATACCGGTAGTTATGCTGACCTCATCTAATGAAGAAAAAGACATCATTAACAGTTATATGTTGGGCATTAATTCATACGTGGTTAAACCTGTTGATATTGTTCAGTTCATTAAAGCCATTAAAGATTTGGGACAATATTGGATTGTCGTTAACGAACAGCCAAGCAGGCGTCTAACAAAAAAAATGTAGTCATAATAAAAAAAATGTTGTGTTATGAATAAAAAAATAAGAATCCTGCACCTTGAAGACTCATTAAAAGATTCCGAACTGATACGCTCTTTAATTGAAAGCGGAGGAATCGAGCACGAATATCTTTTTGCAGAAGACAAAAAAGATTTCTTACGTTTTCTGGAGACGGAAAATATCGACCTGATTTTGTCTGATTACCATCTGCCCGGTTATAATGGCAATGAAGCGCTAAAAGCTGCAAAAAAGAAATATTCTCATATACCATTTATATTCGTTTCCGGGATGATGGGAGAAGATGCTGCTATTAATTCCCTGTTAAACGGCGCTACCGATTATGTGCTCAAAAACAAACCTGAACGGCTGGTCCCTGCAATTAAAAGGGCCATACATGAAACCGAAATTGAGCAGGCTCGCATTCAAGCAGAAGAAGATCTCAGGGTCAGTAGGGCAAGACTCGAGAGGGCACAGCGTGTTGCACAAATGGGCTTCATGGATTGGGACTTGAAAACCAACAACATTTACTGGTCCGACGAGATATGCCGGATGTATGGAGTAGAGCCCGGAGAAAATATACAAACGCTTGAAACCACTGTTGAGCTGGTTCATCCTGAAGACAGGGATTTTGCGCAGAAGCATCTGGAGATGGCCATAAAAGGTGAGAAAGATTACGATATCGACCATCGTATACTCCGGCTTGATGGTAAGGTTTTCTGGGTGCACGCTCAGGCAGAACTCATCCGGGACGAAGATGGTACACCCGTGAGTTTACTCGGTTCTGTTGTGGACATTACCGAGCGCAAGCAGGCAGAGAAGTCATTGCAAGAGAGCGAAGAGAAATTCCGAGCCATAACCACTTCCGCTCAAGACGCCATTATTATGATAGATAATGAAGGAAATATTTCTTTCTGGAATGAATCAGCGGAAAGGCTGTTCGGATATTCGCATCAAGAAGCATTGGGTATAGAAATTCACACACTTTTAGCACCCCACCGTTACCACGAAGCCTATAAAAAAGGGATAAAGAATTTCAAGATGACGGGAGAGGGACCTGTTATAGGCAAAACACTTGAATTAGAGGCACTGAAAAAAGACGGGACGGAATTTCCGATCGAACTATCCGTCTCAGCGGTTAAGATAAATAGCGTGTGGAATTCGATAGGGATCATAAGAGACATCACGGAACGCAAACGGACGGAGAAGGAACTTATCAAAGCCAAAGAAATTGCCGAAGAAAACCTATTCTCATTGAATGAAGCTCAGGAAATTGCTAAAATGGGTAGCTGGGAGCAAGATTTAGTTACTATGAAAGGCAAATGGTCAAAGAATTGTTTTGTTTTATTCGGATATAAACCATTTGAGTTTGAATCCACATTCGACCATTTTAAGCGCATAGTACATCCCGATGATTGGCACATAATAGAAGATGGTTTAAATATTTGTATAAGAACCAAAGAAACTACCTATTCTGAAGTGCGTATTGTATTACCTGACGGCACAATAAAATGGCTTTATAACAGTGCAAATCCAATTTTTTACGAAGATAAACTTGTAGCATTAAAAGGAACTAACATAGATATTACAGAGCGTAAACAATTTGAGCAGAAATTAGAGAATGCCAAAGAAAAGGCCCTAGAAAGCGACAGACTTAAATCGGCATTTCTTGCTAATATGAGCCATGAAATAAGAACACCGATGATTGGAATTCTGGGCTTTGCTGATTTGTTGAAAGAACCGGAATTGTCGGGGGAACAACAACAACAATACATTCAGATAATCGAAAAAAGTGGTGCCCGAATGCTTAACATTATAAATGATATTGTAAGCATTTCTAAAATCGAAGCAGGTATTATTGAAGTTCATCTTACAGAAACCAAAATAAACAATCAGCTGCAATTTATTTACGACACTTTAAAACTCGATGCAAAAGCTAAGAAACTTAATCTTTCCTTTACTTGTGGATTATCTGAAAAAGATGCCATCATTAAAACAGATAGTGAAAAGTTTTACGGAATTCTTACCAATCTGGTCAAAAATGCAATAAAATATACTGACACAGGTGCCATAGAATTTGGTTATACTTATTCTGAAAATGAGTTTGAATTTTATGTCAAAGACACAGGTATAGGAATTCCAAAAGGTAGGCATGATGCAATATTTGAGCGATTTATTCAAGCCGATATTGCGGATAAAATGGCTCGTCAAGGTGCTGGATTGGGCTTGGCCATTTCACGGGAATACGCTAAAATGCTGGGTGGTAAAATTTGGGTAGAAAGCGAAGAAGGGATGGGTTCAACTTTCTTTTTTGCTCTTCCTTCCAATAAATTGGCTGATAAAAATATTACAGCAAACCAATTATCAGAAAACGAAAGCAAAATTGTGATTCCTGAAAATTTGGGTTTGAAAGTATTAATTGTCGAAGACGATGAAGCATCTGAAATGCTAATTTCAATAGAACTGAAAAAGTATAGTAGAGAAATACGTAAAGTAATCAATGGATTGGATGCTATAGAAATTTGCCGTAATAATCCCAATATTGATTTGGTACTAATGGACATTCAAATGCCCAAAATAAATGGATACCAGGCAACCCGTGAAATTCGCAAATTCAATAAAAACGTGGTTATTATTGCACAAACGGCTTTCGCCCTCATTGGTGACAGAGAAAAAGCAATTGAAGCGGGTTGTAATGACTATATAACTAAACCGATTAACAAAATGGAATTACAGGCGATGATACAAAAGTATTTTGAGAAATGATTTTAAAAACAATAACTGACTTAACGACAGGTAATAAAGCACATGATGGCTATAACATTTTGTATAAGTAATGGCAGATAATGTGGTAAATATCAAAGTATATAGCCCGCTCAAACTGCGTAGCGGTTTGACAGGAAAGTACCACGCAATCTGCCACTACTCATACAATTTACCGTTGTGTGGCATAAGAAAGAACACACTGACTAATAGTTAAAATATATAGCAGAATAAGTATGAAAACACAAGACAATAAAATTTCCGCAATTTTTCAATTAGCCGGAAACCAATATTGGACTGCATCGTTACTTCCTGCTCTGCTAGGTACTACACTTCCATTTTGGCTTAATCCACCTGATTTTAAATTTAGATTGTTAGAAGGAATATTGTTTCTCATAGTAATTTTTTTTGGTCATGTAGGTTTCTCTTTGCTGTTTTCTGGTTTTTCAAAACGAATCAACACAAAACTGAAAAAAAAACCGCTTTTTATTTTGGGAATTTTCAGTTTAACAGCATCTGTTCTCATAGGACTATACATAAACAGTTCTTTGCAACTGCATGCCAACGTTCCTAAGTATATATTCATTATTTATGGAATTACAGCAATTTTCGTTGGTGTACTTTATGTAGTCCCTCCATTTAACTTTTATCAACATCTTTATGGTGAAGTAATTATTAGTGTTGGACTTGGAATGTTACCTGTACTTGGTGCATACCTTGTACAAGTTGGAGATATAACTCGTACAGTTTATTTAGCTTCACTTCCTGTTGTCGTTTCAACAGGTTTATGGGTATGGATAACAGAGTTAATTAACAAACCAGATGACGAAAAGTTTGGGTATAAAACAACAGTAATGTATTTCAATTATAAGTTTTCCAGCCGCTTTATAACCCTTTCTTTGACTGCTTTAATATATATATCACTTGCGTTGGCAGTTTTTGGTCGATCTTCTTTAAATCCATTATCACTAATAGCGCTATTTTCAATAATTTTTGCACTGATGATAATTAAAATAATTTGGAAGGATTATGAAAATTTAAGGGTTTTACAAAATGCTAGAAAGTATGCGTTCCTAATTCATCTTTCTATTTGTATTGTCATTATTGCAGCATCTCTTTCGTCTCATTTTAATATGTAATAATGAAAGTAGTATGATATTAATAATGAATAAATTACGCCACACAACAATGTATATAAAAAATAAGCGAGATAGTATTAATATCAAGGGTTTTAGCCCATTTCAACATTCTTACAAGTTGAAAGATTTGTGCTTCGAAATCGCTTACTTTTCATATACTTAACGTTGGCAACACTGTAAGAAACCACCGTACATCATAGAAACAAAAAATATGAATAAAAAAGATGACAATATTTGAGATAGATAAAGGAAAAGCAAAACGAGTTCGACTTAGTGATTTAAACTTGAAAAAGACCTTCAAAGACTTGTTGAAGAGAATGTTGAAACAATTTTTAATTGCCGTTTTATTGCAACAGAATTTTCTACAGGAAATATTCATTCTGGACGAATTGACTCTTTAGCAATTTCCGAAGACAATAACCCAGTAATTATTGAATATAAGAAAGTTGCATCGTCTGATTTAATAAATCAAAGTCTTTATTACTTGCACTGGATTAGAGACCATAAAGGAGACTTTCAAGTTGCAGTAAATAGGAAATTCGGAAAAGAAATAGAAGTTGACTGGTCAGACATTAGAGTAATTTGCCTTGCCCCTGAATATAAAAAATATGACTTGCATGCTGTCCAAGTTATGGGAGCAAATATTGAATTATGGCAGTATAAAATTTACGAAAATGGAATCTTAAGCATTGACGAGGTATATAAAAGAACAAGCAGTTCCAGTCATCAGGAAACTGAAGAATATTCTGAGAAAAATCCTGTTATGGTGGAAGCTGGAAAAAAAGCTGCACTAACAAGAAAAACAGCAACCTATACTTTGGAACAGCATTTTGAAAATCTCGATGACAGCATACTGGAATTATTTAATGCGACAAGAGATTATATTATTTCATTGGACAGCACTATTGAAGAAACACCAAAGAAAAACTATGTGGCTTATAAAACGAGCCAAAATTTTGTTTGCATGCAGACTTATAAAAAGAAAATAACTCTATATTTAAAACTCAATGCTGACGAAATCGAAATAATGCCAAAACAAGGACGAGATGTTAAAAATATTGGACATTTTGGAACGGGTGATTTTGAACTGACAATTAAAGATTTAAAAGACTTTGAAGAAACTAAGCATTTGATTAATGAAGCATATAAAAATATTGGTGGATAAACATGAAAATAAACTGTATCGAAATATCAATAAATGACGAAGAATTAGGTTGTCAAGTAACTTTCTCTGAGAATAAAAGTTTAGGGGAAGCAGCTACGGAAATGTCAGTTCAAGAAATAATAGATTCGACAGGTGAGTATTTGTTAATACAAAGGTCATACCCTGATTATGAAGATGAAAATGACTACATATATTTTGAAACTCACAATGAAGAATATGTTGGGGAATTAAAGGATTATGAAATGGTTTTATCAAAGAAACGGTTTGAACTAAGACTACGAAATGGAAAAATTGAAGTTTTGATAAATCCGACTGATAAGGAATATTCAGTATTAAAAAAGATATTGCCAATTTTGACAAATAAAACTGGAAAACTGATTATAAATGACTGAAAAACAGCAGTTGCCAACACGCAATATAGCAAAAAGCGGTGAAGTGCTAAAATGGAACGTGTTTAGCCCGTTTCAACTTCATCTTAGTTTGATAGTGAATCGCTCGCAATCCGCTTCATGCCATATTGCCAACCGTTGGCAACAACTGTAGGAGGCCACAGCACATAATAGAAACCAAAAGGAAAGACTAAAAATAATGGCAATATTTGAGATAGAAAAAGGAAAAGCAAAACGAGTTCGATTAAGTGAATTTAAACTAGAAAAAGACTTACAACGACTTGTTGAAGAGAATGTTGAAACAATCTTTAATTGCCAATTTATTGCAACAGAATTTTCTACAGGAAATATTCATTCTGGACGAATTGACTCTTTAGCAATTTCCGAAGACAATAACCCAGTAATTATTGAATATAAGAAAGTTGCATCGTCTGATTTAATAAATCAAAGTCTTTATTACTTGCACTGGATTAGAGACCATAAAGGAGACTTTCAAGTTGCAGTAAATAGGAAATTCGGAAAAGAAATAGAAGTTGACTGGTCAGACATTAGAGTAATTTGCCTTGCCCCTGAATATAAAAAATATGACTTGCATGCTGTCCAAGTTATGGGAGCAAATATTGAATTATGGCAGTATAAAATTTACGAAAATGGAATCTTAAGCATTGACGAGGTATATAAAAGAACAAGCAGTTCCAGTCATCAGGAAACTGAAGAATATTCTGAGAAAAATCCTGTTATGGTGGAAGCTGGAAAAAAAGCTGCACTAACAAGAAAAACAGCAACCTATACTTTGGAACAGCATTTTGAAAATCTCGATGACAGCATACTGGAATTATTTAATGCGACAAGAGATTATATTATTTCATTGGACAGCACTATTGAAGAAACACCAAAGAAAAACTATGTGGCATATAAAACGAGCCAAAATTTTGTTTGTATGCAGACTTATAAAAAGAAAATAACTCTATATTTAAAACTTAATGCTGACGAAATCAAAGCAATGCCAAAACAAGGACGAGATGTTAAAAATATTGGGCATTTTGGTACAGGTGATTTTGAATTGACAATTAAAGATTTAAAAGACCTTGAAGAAACAGAGCATTTGATTAATGAAGCATATAAAAATATTGGTGGATAAATATGAAAATAAACTGTATTGAAATATCAATAAATGACGAAGAATTAGGCTGTCAAGTGACTTTCTCGCAGAACAAAAGTTTAGGGGAAGAAGTTGCGCACATGTCAGTTCAAGAAATAATAGATTCGACCGGTGAATATTTGTTAATACAAAGGTCATACCCTGATTATGAAGATGAAAGTGACTACATATACTTTGAAACTCACAATGAAAAATATGCTGGAGAATTAAAGGATTATGAAATGGTTTTAACAAAGGAGCGGTTTGAACTCAGGCTACGAAATGGAAAAATTGAAGTTTTAATAAATCCGACTGACAAGGAATATTCAGAGTTAAAAAAAATATTGCCAATTTTGACAAATAAAACTGGAAAGCTGATTATAAATGACTGAAAAACAGCAGTTGCCAACACGCAATATACGTAAGCCGGGGGATGTGGGTAATTTTAACTTTTGTACATTTACTCAAAATTGTAACGGTTTGATAAGTTGGAGCTTTGAAATCCCGGCCTCCGCATATTGCCACCGTTACCTGCAAGGCTCAGAAACACAAGACATAGAAATATGAAACAAGAAATAGGACATACAATTAAAAATTTAACTGACATAAAAGATTTTATTTTACAGACCCGCTATTGCCCTGTAAGACAATTTGAGAAAACCAACACACAAAACAAGAGAAATGCAAAACGCACAGACCTTCCCACAATCAAATTTTGCATTACACTTGTTTTTATCCCACCGCTTAAAGTAGAATTGGCAATCTACAGTAATGATAATGATATGTTATTTAGGACAATATTAACAAACAACAATGGAATGGAACATTATTTTCCATCAAATCAATTATTTATAAATTAAAATTTTAGCGTTATGAAAAAAGAATCCAAGAAAATCAGTAATGAGTCGGAAAACACAACAAGAGGGAAACCTAAATTATTAACCCGATGCTTAATTTTTATTATTCTGATAAGTTTAATTATAACTCAAATTCAAGCACAGGATGTAATACCGGGAGTATTAGTTGTAAACGCACTAAATGAAGAAGCCATGCCAACCGACAGCCGCATGGTAAAAAGCGAGATGCTCTTTAATTTATTCGAGCAATATGGTGTAACATCATATACCCAGAGCATGCCTTTTGCAAGAACGCCGTCTTTACATAATGTTTATACAATTGAGTTTACCGGAAATCAGCAAAATTTTATTGATGAGCTTGAGCAAAGTGCTACTGAATTAATAAGCGGAATTGAACAATTGTATGAACCTGTAGGAATGTATGAACCCGAAGACTATTTATGGAAAACAGGCAGCCTATGGCATCTAAATATAATACAAGCTGATAGTGCATGGGATTATACACATAGTAGCGACAGTATTGATATTACAGTGATTGATCAATTAGTACCTGATCTAGGACACCCTGATCTTGCAACAAAAATAAATCCAACTTTTGATCCTTTCAGTGGAACTGTTTTTCCTGATAGTATGCATTTTATGTTTCATTCATCTACGGTGTGCAGTTTTGCTGCAGCAGAAACAACCGAAACAAATGGTACACCATTAGGACAACTAGCATCAACTGGGTTTAACTCAAATATTATATATATTATGGGTTGGGGCGATCAATTGAAAAAAGCTCTTTTTGCGTCGACTGTATTGGGAACGGAAATAATAAATATTTCAACACACACAGGTTGTCACGATCCTGATATGGATTCGGTGGTCCTTGCAAGGTGGAAAACGCAATTCAATGAAATCTTTGAAAACGGAACTGTAATTGTTGCTAGTGCTGGAAATGGAGCACCTCCATGCTTTAATAATCCACCTGCTATTTTTAATGGTTATATTGACGAAAGAATAATTCAGGTATCAGGTACAGATTCAACTGACCATTTTGGTGTTGATGATGGTAATGGAGGAATTACTTCATTTAATCATTATTCGGAAGTAGATCTTTGTGCACCAGGTTATAATATGTATGGTCCTGATCGTGTTATTTTAGATTCAATAGATCCTGCAACTGGTGATACAGTTTACTATCCAAATCCATGGCCTTATCATGGTTCAAATACAGGCACTTCGTATTCGGCTCCAATAACAGCCGGAGTCGCCGCACTTATTAAATCCATAAATCCATGCTTAGCTCCCGAAGATGTACAAATCATCATTAAAAGCACAACCGATTCAATTGTTGATGCTGGCAGTTACACAGGTGAAATAGGGACAGGCAGGTTAAATGCATATAAAGCTGTTAAATTAGCTTATGAATCATATCGGTTTCAAAACTATACCATACATGCTGATGAAGATCTAACATGGAACGATGTTCATTTTATTGATACCTTATATATCGAACCAAATGGAAAACTTACGATAAATGCTGACTGCTTTTTTAATACAGGTGGTTCCGCTATTGTTGATACACTAGCATTACTAACAGTAAACAATGCCTCGCTTACCACCACCTGTAACAACATGTGGTATGGTATACAAGTTTGGGGAAATAGTAACGCCAGTCAGTATCCTGATACCAGCTATAACTACATACAGGGCAGATTGGTACTTAACGGAGCAACCATAGAAAATGCACACGAAGCTGTCAGCCTTTGGAAAGATGGTGATTATAACAGTACAGGGGGGTATGTTATAGCTGAGAATTCGAGTTTTATAAATAACCGCAGAGCAGTGGCATTTATGAGCTATCATAATTATCACCCTATTTCATTAGATCCTGCAGAAAACTTTAGTAGGTTTAATAATTGTGATTTTCTAGTAAACGAAAGCTACCTAAACGATTCACCTTTTCATGGTATGGTAAGCTTATGGGATGTTGAAGGTGTTAGTTTTAAAGGATGCACTTTTGTAAATGACAGAGATTCTATATACGATGGCTCTGGGAATTTAATTGATGATTCTTTAACGGGTTTTGGATTATGGTCTGTTGATGGCGGTTATGAAGTAGCTTATTTATGCACCTCACAAACATCTCCTTGCCCTGCACAAGATATTGATTCTACCAGGTTTGAGAAACTGGAATATGGTATTCATGCAATAAATACGAACTCCAAAAATACTATCTCAGTTAAAAGCAGTGTGTTCGATGCAAATATTACCGGGCTTTATACAAGTGCACTGATGCAACCCACAATAATATTCAATACATTTAATGTAAATGCGGTAGATACTGCTTCAAATCAAATTTATGGGGGAGTTTACTTAGATAACTACACAACAGGTTTTATATTGGAGGAGAATTTATTTAAAGACGGGCAAGGCGTTATTGGTGGAGGTGTTGGAGCAACTATACATAGTGTAGGAGTTTGCGTAAACAATTCAGGAGGGGGTAATGAACAGGTATACAATAACACTTTTGAAGATCTATATGTAGGTGTACTTGCTCAAAATTATAACCGCAGTCGGGAAGATGGAAGCTCTGGCCTCGAAATATTGTGTAACGAATTTTTCAACATAGAATTTGATATAGCTGTTACTGCCGATTACCCCGCAGATATTATGGCAGGTATTAAAAAGAACCAAGGCTCAGATGGAAGTGGAATAACTGACCCTGCCGGAAACATATTTAGCCCATATAACGAGCAGACTACCCTTGAGGCATGGGACATTTATACAGAAACCACCAACAAATTCATTAATTACTGGTATCATGCAAACCAAAACGGGTATGATTTACGTCCTGACTCGGTAACGCAATTTTTGGTTACGGTTAATCCTAATTATAGCGCACCAGGCTATTCTTTAACAGGAGCCTGCCCATCTAATTTTACCGGTGGTGGAGGAATAGAAGATCTTAAAAATATGGTTGCTGATAATGATTATAAGGCTGATTCTGTGAACAGTTTATTAAGTTTATTGGTTGATGGCGGCGATACCGATGCAACAGCCAACGATGTTGAAACTGCCTGGCCAGACGAAACTATGGAGGTAAGAGCCGACCTGTTGGCCAAATCACCATACCTAAGTGACACTGTCATGGTTACAACCGTACAGCAACAAGAGGTACTGCCTGCTGCCATTGTAACCGAAATACTTACGGCAAACCCCCAGTCGGCCAAATCAGACCGGGTACTTGACGAAGTATATGCACGCACTGATATTACCAATAACCAGATAGACCAGATTGAGGCCAACGATATGGTAACAGGAGCCAAGGAATCGCTCGAAATAAGGTTGGCACACTACAAAGGGCAGCGCACCTATGCCCTTAACAGGCTAATTGCCACTTATAAAACAGACTCGTCAATTATAAACGCTGCCGATAGTATTATTGCTATTTTGAATACACAGGACTTTGCACCGGCAAAATACCAATTGGCATTCGAGTATCTTGCCAAAGGGGAACTGCAGATGGCACAGGACACCCTGCAGGCAATTGATGATAATTATGAGCTGGATGCAGCAGGGCTTAACGAACATGCACAACTGGAAGCATATATGACAATTATGGTTCAGCTGGCACAAAGCAACAATAATATCTATCAAATAAATGTTACGCAAAAAGCCGACTTATTCAATATATATCAAAATTCAAATGGCTTGGCAGGAGCCTGGGCAACCAACATATTGTGTACAGTTGATACGCTATCTTACAAAGAAAATTATTTGTTGCCAACCATAGGGAATAAAACCGGAGTTGTAAAAAGGCAAAGACCCAACAATAAGGTTTTTGAAAGCAACAAACTCAAAGTATATCCCAATCCGGCAAAGGATTATGTGATTGTTGAATACCAGTTGGCAGGCAATGCAGACAGGGCTGTTATAAAAGTAATAGACAATAATGGCTTTATACGCCAGTCTATTGAGCAGGAAAACAATCATGGCTTTATGGTTATAGATACTCGTGATCTGGAAACCGGCACTTACATTTGCAATGTGGCAGCTAACGGAAAATTGGTTGGTGTCGCAAAATTTATTATTCTACAATAATTCATCTATCCCATCACAATTACAATCGTAATTGTGGTGGGAATAATATTTGACATTATGAAAATAATAGTAACACTAT
The DNA here is from genome assembly GCA_014382445.1 of Bacteroidota bacterium. Classification (GTDB taxonomy): domain Bacteria; phylum Bacteroidota; class Bacteroidia; order Bacteroidales; family F082. The sequence goes on along the minus strand of JACNJS010000006.1, from coordinate 5,488 downwards.
TAATAATATTGGGATTTTCTATTACAGCATTCTCACAAACGTATTTTAGTGAGAGATATAATCTGTATTATATTGATGGTTTGGATTTCGCCCACAATATTATTGAACATGAATCAGAATATATTGTATTAGGAGGCACTGCCCGTGAAAGTCAAAATTACCGTTTGGAAGTTGTTTTATCCAAGTTAGACCTAACAGGTGAATTAATGTCTTCAAATGTTATAAACAATAGTATTTGGGGATACGATATTGGGGGTTCTGGATCAGCAAAATATATTGACAATAATATTTATGCAGTTGGAGCAAGGAGGAAACCATCAGGGAACTTTATACGTGATGAAGGAGTAATATATAAGTTTGATAGCACTCTGGACACTATTTGGACAAAAACCATAGGTGATTGTGAAATGCCCAATGATACAAATTATCAGTTCAGGCATTTTGATGTACTGCCAAACGAAGATTTAATTATAGCAGGCAACATAGTTGTTGAAGGAGAAACCGGCAAAGCCTTGTTACTAAAAACTGACAGTTTGGGAAATGAACAGTGGCGAAAGTATTTTTACAACGGGCCGTTAAATTTAGGCATAAACGTAATACATACACCTGATGGTGGTTTTGCTATAAGCTGTTACCTATGGACCTTTGGCTTGTATGGGATAGCTGCACCATATATTGTAAAAACAGATAGCCTAGGTAATGAACAGTGGCGGCATTATGTATATTGGAACGATCAAAAGCATGGTTACATGTACCTACAAAATTCATCGGACAGTACTATTATTGGTGCTTATTATTATTCTGATGTAATAGAGTATCCTGCAACGGATAGTTATAACCGTGATGCCATATTAAAAATTGATTTGGAAGGGAATGTTATTTGGGATAAGAAATTTGGAGCATATGAATTAAATAAAAGGCTAATGTCAATGAATATAACGGATCAGGGAAAGATTATCGTTACCGGATACACGTATAGTCCTTTTTCCCACAGGGTAGGTTATCTCTTAAATTGTGACAACAATGGTGATTCGTTGTGGTATCGTGAATATGATATACTTAAGGAATACGAAAGCAATAATTACCTTATGGGTGTTACTCCCACCAACGATGGTGGTTACATTGCTGTGGGTGATGTATTACCTTTTCCACCCGATACCGGCAACCAGGATGTATGGGTAATTAAGGTTGATAGTATGGGTTGTGAAAACTGGGATGAATGTTGGGTAGGTATAAAGGACCATATTGCCTTACGAGAAGCTGAAGATCTGAAAATATACCCCAACCCGGCAAGCAATTTTGTTAACATTTTCATCCCCAAGGAGAGTGAAAGTGAAAGCCACATACTGGCTATTTTTGATTTGTACGGACGTAAGGTGGAAGAAACAGAAATGCCATCTCATACGTCAACCATACAAATTAATATTTCTGGACGGAAAAGCGGTTTGTATACAGTAATATCAAGTTACAAAGGCAACATATCCGGTAGAGGGAAGTTTGTAGTCCGATAAGCACCCCTTACAGCCAAGCACTTTTGCAATTCACACGAGCCAACGCTAAAACCAAAAATTGCAAAAAAGCTTGTCTGTCTGCCAACGCTTTTTACCGACTTGAATAAAACAAAAACAGGACAGTAATAAATAGAAAATAAAGCAATATATAAAAGCCCAGCAGGTAACAATATATATAAAAAATAGGCGGAACAGAAGTAACATCAAAACCAGTAATATGGTTTAAAATTAATATAAGCAGAAAGATAAGTCTTCACAACCGCCTACTTTTCATATACTTACGTTACCTGCAAGGGTGTGCCCTGAATAAGAGTTCTTTGAGCACAATGAACAATTAATGCTGTAAATAAGATGGAGGAAGGCCCTCCGCTGGCAATGTACAGGCAGGCCAGCAAACCGCCCCACGGTGCTGACTGAGTGATCATGAGGTATTGAACGGATGGGGAAAAAGTCCAGTTGGATGGATTAGGTAGGAATAGAAAAGATGAATGTAAATGAACCTCTGATGAAGTACCGAGAAAACGAACAATCAGTCAAAACCCATTGTATACTTGTGACGGGGGATAAGCATAGTGGACACCTGTTTTACTGGCTATGTGACTGGCGTTATAGAGGAGGCATGAGTTCTATTTAGGCTTATTTATGGAACAGGGGAAGTCACATATTGATGATAAGGAAAATGCACAAGCAGGGCAAACACTTGTAAGGCAGAATACCGATGCTTTATGTGATGGCGGACTTAGCCGTAGTAGTGATGAAATTCCTGTAATGGGAATGGAGCAAAGGGCTAAGGTTATACAGTCGGAATTACCGTTAGCAACCTTTTTTGATAAAGGGAGGGATAGCGGAATCGAGACAAAAGGTTTGCCGATAACCAAACGCATGGTTTGGGAATCATACAAGAAAGTACGGAGCAACAAAGGTGCTGCAGGAATCGACAAAGAAACTTTAGATATGTACAAGGAAAAGTTGAAAGACAATCTTTATATACTATGGAATCGGATGAGTTCAGGCAGTTACTTTCCACCTCCGGTACTTGAAGTAGAAATTCCCAAAGATGATGGAAGGAAACGAAAACTGGGCATTCCAACAGTAAATGACCGGATAGCCCAACAAGTAGTTAAAACTTACTTAGAACCACGTTTCGAGTTGGAATTTTCACCACACTCTTACGGTTACCGTCCAAATAAGAATGCTCATCAGGCAGTTGCCGCAGTACGAGAGAATGTACGGCAATACAGTTGGGTAATTGATATGGACATAACTGGATTCTTTGACAATATGTCGCATGAACTGCTAATGAAAGCACTTGAACGGCATGTTGAAGAAAAATGGGCAAAGATGTACATCAAACGATGGCTTGAATCGCCTATTGAAGACAAAGATGGAAACACACATTATCGAAACGGAACAGGTACGCCACAGGGCGGAGTAATCAGCCCACTATTGGCAAATTTGTTCTTGCATTATGCCTTGGACAAATGGTTGGAAATACAATATCCGCAATTACGATTTGTAAGATATGCTGATGATGCTATTATACATTGCAACAATCAAGCAGAAGCGGAGAAAATATTGCAAGCCATAAAGCAAAGGATGCTTGAATGTGGATTGGAAGTAAACGAAAAGAAGAGTAAAATAGCCTACTGCAAGAATGCCAATAGAAAAGGCACTTACAAAGTGGTGAAATTTGACTTTCTTGGTTTTACCTTTCAGCCTCGTCCAACATCCACAAAAACAGGGCAAATGTTTTTAGGGTTCGACTGTGCAATAAGCACAAAAAGTAAGAAGAAGATAACGGAAGTATTTCGTAAATCAAATTTTCAAAGATGGACTGGTAGTGATATTTCCCGAATAGCAGATGAGTTTAATTCTAAAATTCAGGGTTGGATTAATTACTATGGTAAGTTCAACAAATTTAGCTTGATGAAAATTTTCCGTATCTTTCACCGTCGTTTAATTACATGGGCAATTTATCGGTATAAACGCTTCAAGGGTAGCATGAGAAAAGCAATGTGATGGATTTATGACTTGGCAAGAAGCCAACCAAATCTGTTTGTTCATTGGCAACATGGTTTTCAAGGAGCATAAACTTTGTATAACAAGAGCCGTATGATGCGAGAGTATCACGTACGGTTCTGTGAGAGGTTTGGGGTGAAATTCCCCTTACCTACTTGACCTGCTTGAAAATCACAATTATTGCCATTTAAACAATTAAGCATTATCTTTGTAGTAAATATATGACCATGGACTTACAGACTAGAAAACTAAATGTCATAGAATATCTGATTAGACTTCAGGATGACAATATGATTCAAGAAATAGAAAATTTAATCTTTGAATCAAAAATACATGATAAGAATTTTCAACAATTTACTGAAAATGACTTATTAAACCGAGCAATAAAATCAAATGCTCAATACGAATCTGGAGAATTTGTTGATCAAACTGAATTAGAGGAGGAATCTAAAAGCTGGTAAATCATGAGAATAATATGGTCAAAATTTGCCGCAGAGGAACTTAAAGAAATATTTGACTATTATAAAGATATTGCAGGAAAATCAATTGCTCAAAGACTTCGTGACAAAATATTCAATTCCACTAGACAACTTAGAAACCAACCTAATTCTGGACAAATTGAACCAACTTTATCAAAACTTAATGAAGATCATAGATATTTAGTCCGAGGTAATTATAAAGTGATTTACAAGAAAGTGGAAGAAGGAATTCTTATTACAGACATTTTCGATACCAGACAAGATCCTAAGAAAATTAACAACCCTGAAAGAAAGCCCAGCAGGTAACAACAGCTATACGCCATAGCTGCGGCAATGGCTTCGTAGAAAATTATTTCATAATTTTGAGCTATTGACACAAACTCAAAAATCAACAAAAATTGCAGCAACGGCGCATAGCAATTCCGTTAGAGTGCATTTTAAAACAAGAAAGCAGAATTCACCTACTCTTAATAAAAAAGTAATATAACATCTAAGCATATAAAAATTCCGTAGTGCACAGCATCTACGGTTTTTATATGCATTGTTGAACAACATCAAAAGTAGCGGTAGCAAGGGGTTCAGTGCCTATGTAATTTTAATAACTGACGATTTTGGTTGGTATTTTTTATAGGGGGCATTTCGGAGGGTAAATGAGGATAACCTTGTTCTTTTTACCAGTCTTTTCATTATATATTCTTCAAATATTGTTGCTTTTATTGAAGCAATTATTTTTTGTGCATAGCAATGACATTAGGCAAAACCTTTACTGTACTGTTTTTCCCTTATTTGGTTTATGGTACTCTAAGCTGCTGCCTTGGGCGATGCCCTTGGCCTTGCTTTTGATTCAATCAAATGCATCTTCCCTCCGCAATGTTTGCACACACCAACTTTTACGCCATACACAAGTTCCAATATCTCTGCAACGAGGAGTCTTTGTGGCTTTTGATACTCTGGCAATTCAAAATGTTGGTTTAGTTTCTCCAGCATATCGGTTTTGTTCCTCGATGACAAAAAGCCGTAGTTTCTTGTTTTCATAAACCTTGCAGGCAAAACATGCTGCAAAAAAAGCTATATAAAATCCACACCTTTAAGGGTACGTATCTTTTTTTTGTAATCATCGGTCCTGTCGGTGTATTCAAAAGATACTTCTTTGGCGGTAACACTTTTTATTCGGGCGTTGCTGATGGCTATTTTATGAGTATATCTGCCAAGGTATTCAAAAACCGACTGTTCGTCTTTGAAGCTCTTTTTTGAATATACTACCCAGTTTTTTGCTTCGTGTGGTCTAACATGATTATATTCCTTTACAAAACGGTTTAAACGCCTTTGTTGTGCTTTTAAATCATATGCTGAAGGTTTGGCACATGAAGCCTTTAAATCTCTGTGCATTCTCTCATGTCTTCCATTCTGTTCAGGATGCGATGGATCTGAAAATACAGGCATTATTCCAAGCTCAATAAACCAATATGATAACCTGGT
>JACNJS010000016.1 GCA_014382445.1 Bacteroidota bacterium | reverse complement strand
AAATCTGTCCATAAACTTTTAATCCAATATGTCCAAATTAGGATGAAGACTTACACTCAAAAATCAACAAAAATAGCGGCAACGGCGCATAGCAATACCGTTGGCGTTCATTATCAGAACCGAATGCGAATTGCAGAAAAATAAGAATATAGAATATAGCAAATAATGAATTAAATTTGTCGTAAATAATAGAGAACATGGGTAAATCGACAAAAATACAGGTAGAAGACAAAATAATTTCAATCATACAGAAAAATGAACAAGATTATATTTGTTTAACTGACATGGTACGTGACGAAGACGGAACTGACCATATTAGAAATTGGATGAGAAACCGGAATACCGTTGAATTTATTGGACTTTGGGAAACATTACACAATCCTAGTTTTAAACCTGTCGAATTCGACACCTTTAGAAAACAAGCGGGATTGAATAATTTCAATTTAACTCCTAAAAAATGGATTGAAACTACAGATGCAATTGGAATCACTTCTAAATCTGGCAGATATGGTGGAACTTATGCTCATAAAGATTTAGCTTTTGAATTTGGAGCATGGATTAGTCCAATGTTTAAATTGCTTCTTATTAAGGAATTTCAGAGATTAAAGGAAATAGAAACAAATAAATACAATCTTGAATGGAATGTTAAAAGAATATTGACGAAAACAAATTACTTGATACATACAGACGCAATAAAGGAACATATTGTGCCAAAAATGAATTACTCAAGAAATAACGAATGGATTGCCTATGCTGAAGAAGCAGATTTGTTAAATGTTGCTATGTACGAATGTACTGCCAAAGATTGGAGAGAAGTTAATCCTGAGCATGCTAAGAAAGGACTGAATATTAGAGATTTTTCAAGCATAAATGAATTGGTTGTTTTATCAAATCTTGAAAATTTAAACGCAATGATGATAAGTGAAAATATTGTAAAACAGGAAAGGTATAAACAACTTAGGAAAATTGCAGTTTCACAATTAAATACATTGGACAATAAGGACTTCATGAAATCACTCAAGAAACTTAATGATAGAACATTTATTGAAGAACAGAATAAACTGAAGAAGAAATAACGAAACGCCAACAACAGCTATACGCCATAGCCGCGGCAATAGCTTCGTGGAAAATTTAAAAGTAAAATTGAAATAAAGAAACAACTCAAAAACCAACAAAAATAGCGGCAACGGCGCATAGCAATAACGTTATAAGCAATAAGAATTAAAAGAAAGGAGGTAGAATGAACAAAAGAAAAATTGTAAAACTCCAGCAATTTAAAAACAGATGGAGAATTTGTTAAACCTTTAGCATCAATTACAACCAAATAATCCGAGTATTAACTAAAATTTCAGAAAAATGAAACGTAAACATTTATTTACTTATTTCGTTTTGGCAATAGTAATTGCTACAAGCATGATTATTTATTCCTGTCAAAAAGAACAAACAGGCATAGACAAAACAGAAAACCAGACCGAGCAGTCTTTTAAAGACGCACAACTTGAAAAACGGATAATCGCATTTAGAGACAAAATTGAACTTATCCGTGAAAACCCAACCCTAAAGTCGGGTACTGACCCAATGGATGTTGATAGTGCCATATGGTACATTGAAGCAACATCGAACCTTACTTATGGTGATGCCAGTTTTGAAACAGAGGAATTTATTTTGGATTCTGCATTTATTGAAGTTCCTGTTACAAATGGTCAAATACTTTGGGCTGATGTTCAGGCAGCATACGACCAGGTTATTGACAGTCTGGCTGAACACAATGCAAATATAACGGCAAACGAAAAACAACTTATTGTTGCTGATATATCTTTAAAAGAATCTGACGATAATTCTGCAACATTTGAAGTTACATCCGGCTTTGGAACTGACGGAACAACTGGTTTCGGAAATGACTACCCTTGGTATTGGGGTTGGGAACTCGGCAGATGTGATGGTTCAGGCCTCGGAGTTGGTAAAGATGCTGCTGATAAGATTGCATATCTTGCCAATATAATGGTACCTGTTCCATCAGGAAACTCTTATTATACTGATGTAATAGAAACTGAGGTGTGGTATTGGGATGTTCCCACTAACAATAATCCTTACGGTGATTATTTATTATTTCATGATTACCAAGAGGTCACATTAATCCACCATTGTTTATCTACCGCAGAAATTGGATATTATAAAAGTGCCATTATCACAATTGGCAGTATGTACAACCCTTCTAGTGAACATAGCCTGATAAAATACTATTGCTGGGATGAGTATGCAGCTGGAATAACGCCTAATTGGGATGATTATTGGGATATGTGTCATGTAGGAAAGTTCAAATATGGCATCTGGCATATAAGCAATGACCCACCAGATGAATTTTAATTTCTAATATTGGCTAAAATGAAAATATTACTCGTTCTATTGCTATTTCTTTACTTTAATATTAACGGTTATTTAAAGGCTCAACATACTTTTGAGAAAGTCATTTCGGAGCCTGAAGACCAAATAATAAATAGTTCTATTGAAGACAATGATGGCAATTACATAATGGCAGGTCGGATTAAAGATATTGAATCAAATCTTTATAATGGCTATATAATAAAAATTGATAGTACAGGAAGTTTGTTACAAGAAGAAACCATTAGCCCAAATGACAGTATTTCAAGTATGTTTTTTAATATCCATTTGTTTGACAATCAATATTATATTTTAGGTTCTCAAATGGTAGTTAATCCTGATACATCAAAACTATGGTTCTTAAAACTAAACTATAATCTGGGAATTGAGGATGAAAAAATACTTAATATTCCAATTGGGAGGTGGTTTTCTTATATGAACTCAATTATTGATTCTGATACAAATATTGTAATTACTGGCTATACAACAAGAATAGATGAAACAAATAATTACAATAATGATGCTTTTTTATATAAATTGGATTTAGATGGGGATTCTATGAACTCCAAATTCTACACATCTTTAGTTCCTTGGCATTTTTCTTTTGATATAATTGAGAAAATAGATAGTTCTGGCTATTATGCCTTTGTAAGTCATTTTACAAACACCTTTGGAACATCCGGGCAAAGATTGGTTTTGGATAAAAACTTGGATAGTCTATCCATAGATTCTATTCCAAAACAAGTATACGATTACTATTCACCTGTTTATATAAATCAAAGTGATATTTTAATTTGTGGAAAACGCGGAGCAGAACCACCAAATGATTATGCATTGAATGTGTTATCAATAACTGATAATGGCCAGCTTATAGATTATAATACATTTAAAAAGAATACTTTTAGGGAACAACCATCACGTTACAAAGGTATAAGCAAAAAGGGTAATTGCATCTACCTTGGAGGATCATCAAATCATGATTATTCTAACCCTTTTTGGAGCACTCTCGATTCTTGGTTTCATTTGATAAAAATCAATCCTGACATCACCCCAATTTGGGAATACTGGTATGGTGGTGATGCTTATTACTTTCTTTACAGTATTTTGGCAACAAATGATGGCGGATGTATTATGGTTGGTAACCGATATGATTATGAAACACAAAATCAGGAAAGGGATATTTACATCGTTAAGGTAAATAGTGATGGCCTTATTGTTTGGACGCAGGAAATTTCAATTGATAAACAAGTAACAGAAGTTTATCCAAACCCGGGCACAAATCAGTTAATAATCAAAACTGACAATAAAAAACTGGACTTTGAACTAATAAACATTAACGGACAAGTTGTAATTAGACAAATACTTGATGAAAATCAGAGTCCTATAAATACAGAATCACTAAAATCAGGGATGTACTTCTACAGACTAATTGACAAAAAAAACAAAACCATTGAAACAGGAAAATGGATAAAGAAATAAAGAGAATGAAAACTTACTGCTTATAACACGGGCTCATAGTGCATGCTGCAATTAGTTGTAATTAAGACAATTGTATGCAATAATGAAGATAATTGAAATTAATAAAGATACTGCTAATAATGCAGCACGCACCATAGCCCCAACCGTTATGCAAAATGCTGACCAAACATCAAAAATAGGACTAACTAAACTTTTAATCCAATATGTCCAAATTAGGATGAAGACTTACATTTTATTGCTTACGATCTTTTTGTCAAACATCTTGCTTTTTATGTAGGTGATACAATTGATGTAGGTATTGAAATACTCCCAATGAAAATAATGCAGGCTGAAATGTCATCTGGCCCAGGCTATTATGAAGGGGCACTCTATGATTTAGCAAGGCAAGGTAGAGGTGTTCCTGCTGTACCGCTTGTATTAGTTGGAATAGAACCATAAAGGCACGAAACGCTAACAAGCGATCATAAATAATTGCCGTGACAGTAGTAAGTTCAACATTTGTATTCCGTTTCAAGTCTGGTTCGGCTAGACAATAAACTGTATCGCATCCGGCAACTATTCATAGCGCAAGCCGTTATAGCCAATGCTAAAAAAAGATACGATAACAGGAAGTTCAACATTTTAAACAATCTTTGCGATGAACATTCAGGACAAAACCAAGGAAGAATTCATAAGTGAGTTAAAGAAATTACAACAAGAGAATAATGAACTCAGGTCATTAAAAGAAAAACAGTCAGAAGAATTAATTATTGCCAACAAAGAACTTGTCTTTCAAAACGAAGAGAAAGCAAAGCAAGCGGCAGAATTAAAAATAGCCAACAAAGAACTTGTCTTTCAAAACGAAGAGAAAGCAAAGCAAGCGGCAGAATTAAAAATAGCCAACAAAGAACTTGTCTTTCAAAACGAAGAGAAAGCAAAGCAAGCGGCAGAATTAAAAATAGCCTTAGAAAAAGTTGTAGCAAGTAAAACCGAAATAAACGAAAGAATTAAAGAATTAAATGGATTATTTTCATTAGAGCTTTTAGCTGAGAAATTTGAAGATATTGAAGACATTTACAATGAATTTGTAAATGTTATTGTACCTAGCACCATGCAATTTCCAGAAAAAGTTTTTGTTGAACTTGAAATCGAAAATAAAAAGTATCGGAATATTGAAAACTTTAAACTCTCATTAGCAAAGACATGTCTGCTTGCACCTATTTCGCTATTTGATAAACCTTCGGGTAATCTGACTGTTACATATATTGAAAATTTACCATTTATTGAATTTTATGAACAAAAACTCATAAACACTTTTGGCAATAGAATTTCAAGAATTACAGAACGTATTATCTCCTTACAGCGTCTTGTTAAAGAAAAAGAAAAATCCGAAGAAAGCGACCGCTTAAAATCCGCATTTCTGGCAAACATGAGCCACGAAATACGAACTCCCATGAATGGAATTTTGGGTTTTGCAAATCTGCTGTTAGAGCCTCAATTGTCTGACGAACAAAAACAAAATTACATTCAAATTATCGAGAAAAGTGGCGCACGCATGCTTAACATTATCAACGATATTGTAAACATCTCCAAAATAGAATCGGGTATAATTGACATTTATCTTTCAGAAACGAATATAAACAATCAGCTGCAAATTGTTTATGATTCTTTAAAATTAGATGCTGATATTAAAAAAACCAATTTATCCTTTCATTGTGCATTAACTGAAAAAGAAGCAATTATCACCTTTAGATCAAAATTCTCTCCTTTCAAATGCTGTACTTCATTGCTGTTAGCTTCA
>JACNJS010000079.1 GCA_014382445.1 Bacteroidota bacterium | reverse complement strand
CATGACATTTAGATAGTTACAAAACACCCTTGTAAAAGTTGTCGAAGTCAGGAAATAACAATAATCAAAACACAAATAACAAATAAATTATAAAACACAAAATTCAAAAAGTTATAGTTATCGTTTGAAATTTAATTATTGGGGATTGAGATTTATTTGAGGTTTGAAAATTGATATTTGGAATTTTTGTTATCACATTATGTGCGTCCCTTTTTCCGGGGGAGTTGGGTCTCGAAATAACAGCTCAATTTATTTCATTTTAGGAGTCCCTTATTCATGAAAATAAATCCGTTTTACCCTTTGGGATATCCGGCTTAATATTTCGTATGAAATAGTGTTTCCTGCTTTAGCCAGATTTGTTACCGGATGGTCGGCATTAAAAATAATAACATCATCATTTTCATTAGCATCAATACCAGTCAAATTAACCATGCACATATCCATACAAATATCCCCAACAATAGGAGCATATTTTCCAGCAATAAACAACGATGCTATCCCATTGCCCAGCGATCGCAGCATCCCGTCGGCATAACCTATTGATACAATTCCGATTCGCGTATCCTCGGGAGCAACCCAGCTTCTGTTATAACCTACACTTCTTCCTTTTTTTACCAGCTTTATCTGGCTTAATATCGATCGAAGGGTTATAACATTTTCTAACCCGGGCATATTGTCGGTAATACCATATAATCCAATTCCTATCCTCACCATATTTAAATGACTCTCAGGAAAACGGTTTATAGCATCCGAATTAGCAATATGAAAAAGTATTTCATGTTTCGATTTAAGGGTAAACTGGTTTTTTACCTCATTTAACATTCGAATTTGTTCACGCGTAAAATCATCGAACACCGGATTTTCGCTTGCCACCAAATGTGAAAATACTGACTGAATAAAAATTAAAGGATTAGAGTTTAGTCTGTCAATTAATTCAGGTACATCTTCCGGCATAAATCCCAAACGATGCATTCCTGTATCAATTTTAATATGGATTTTTACAGGTTTATTTTGCGGAAGAGCATTTTCTTTTATGGTTTTTTCCAGAAGATCCAATGTCCTGAAACTGAATATTTCCGGCTCAAGCTGGTGGCGAATCATAGTGTCAAATGCATGCTCTTCGGGGCTCATAACCATTATTGGAAGATTTATGCCGGCTCTTCTGAGCTCAATACCTTCGTCAGCGTATGCAACTGCAAGGTAATCAACATTATGATATTGCATCACATTTGCTATTTCAATGCTGCCACTTCCATAGGAAAAAGCTTTCACCATAGCCATTATTTTGGTAGTAGGTTTAAGCATTAACCTAAACTGATTAAGGTTATTAACAAGTAAATTTAGGTTGATCTCGAGAACAGTTTCATGAGCTTTCTTTTGCAAAATCCTGGTAATCCTTTCAAACTCAAACTTGCGGGCACCTTTTAAGAGTATCGTTTGATTTACAAAGTTGGCAAATGAATAATTTTTAATAAAATCATCTGTTGTTTCAAAAAAGCTCGATTCTTCCTTAAACTTGTCGGCATGCATGCTGATCGAGGATCCAATTCCGATTAATTTCTTTACATTTTTATTTTTAACCAAATTTGCAACATTTGTGTAAAGTTCGAGGCTGTTTTGTCCGCTTTGCATAATGTCTGATAAAATAACCACTTTTTCACGATGCTGATTTTGCTGGTTCATCAAATCGAGCGCTATAGCAAAGGAGTTAAAATCAGAATTATATGAGTCGTTTATAATTGTACAATTGTTAATCCCTTCTTTTAGCTCCAGCCGCATAGCAACAGGTGCTAATCTCAACATCCTTGATTTAATAACATCATGCTGATATCCAAGATGAAGCATAGTTGCCCAGCAATGTATGGCATTTTCAATGGAAGCCTTATCTATGAATGGAAATGTAATATCATGCTTTTCGTTGTTAATTATACCATGAATAGTTGAGCTTTTTTCATGGATATATATATCAGAATCTGTTATTACCAGGTTGCAAGTATTTTCTTTTCCCCAAGTAAAGGTTTGAATACTTTCCAGAATGCCGGATCGGATAACAGCCCCATGGACTTCTTTATGATCAACATTATAGATAAGAGTTTTTACCTTTTTAAACAAATTTAATTTTTCACCGGTTTTTTGAGCATAGTTAATAAAGTTCTCGTCGTGAGCCTGGCCAATATTTGTAAATATGCCAATATCAGGGTTTATTATCGACTGAAGTTTCTGCATTTCTTCAGGTTCAGAAATCCCTGCTTCAAATATTGCAAGTTCATGCGTATCGTTCATCTGCCAAACAGAAAGCGGAACGCCTATTTGTGAATTATAACTTTTAGGGCTTCTTACTATCTTCTTGTCATCATTCATAAGTTGGTAAAGCCACTCCTTTATAACTGTTTTACCGTTGCTTCCGGTTATGCCGATGACGGGTATTTTGAAACTCTTTCGGTGATAAGCTGTTAACGATTGCAGAGCACTTAATGTGTTGTTAACTACAAAAAAAGAGCTGTCGGGCAGTTTTTTAATTTCATTATTGAGTTCGCTTACAACAAAATACCTAATTCCCTGTTTATGAAGTTCCTTGATATAATTATGCCCATCATTTTTTTTACTTGTCAAAGCAAAAAACAGGGTTGAATCCGCAGATATAAGTCTTCTGCTGTCAATAAGAATGTCGGTTATTATTATGGATTCAGGCAAAGGAGAAATCATCTTTGCCCGTATAATTTCGGCGAGCTCGAACCCGGTATAAGCAATGTGTTGCATATGAATTTACTCCTCAGAAAAAACTATTTCTTTATTGTCGTCACAATTTTTTAAATCTTTAAGAAGGTTAAACCCTAACGGGTTTTTGTTCATTTCCTCATAATTAAGTCTGTTTCTGTGAATATCAACCGCTAAATACATAGCGTTTCGAATCGACTCAGGAGATGCAACATTCTTTCCAGCCTTATCATAAGCAGTACCGTGTGCCGGTGAAGTTCGAACAAATGGAAGTCCTGCTGTATAATTTACACCACTATCGAATGCAAGTGTCTTAAAAGGTATTAATCCCTGATCGTGGTACATAGCTAACACAGCATCGTATTTAATATATTCTCTTGCAAAAAAACCGTCTGCGGCAAAAGGACCGAAAACAAGTGTCCCTTTTTTCTTTGCAGTAATTATTGCAGGATTGATAATATCTCTATCTTCTTTGCCAATGTTACCATTTTCACCTGCATGAGGATTTAACCCGAGAACGGCAATTTTAGGTTTTTCAATACCGAAATCTACTTTAAGGGAGTTTTCGAGCACTTTTATTTTACTGAGGATGAGCTCTTCCGTCAAAGTAATAGGTACATCCAATAAAGGAATATGGCCGGTTATAATTCCAATTTTAAGATTATTGCTAACCATAAGCATTAAATAATCTTTTGTTTCAAACTGGTGGGCGAAATATTCAGTATGACCTGGGAAGTCAAACTCATCCGATTTAATATTTTCTTTGTTAATGGGAGCTGTGACGACAGCAACTATCTTGCCGCTTTTCAAATCTTTAACAGCTCGGTCTAATGCCATATGGGCAAAATTACCGGCATAGGTGTTTGATTTGCCATACTCAATCCTAATCTCATCTTCATTTAAATTTATAAGATTAACCTTGTTGATTCTTATTGAACCCGAATCTCTGATTGTATTATAGTTAAAATCATGAAGGTTCAGGTTTTTTCGATTGTAGGACATAACTCTTGATAATCCGTATATAACAGGAGTAAAAAAATCCAACATCCTGTTATCTGCTAATGACTTAATAATTATCTCATAGTTTATTCCGTTAAAATCACCATGTGTGATTCCGAGTAAGATTTTTCTTTCTTTTTGCTGATTTAATTTTCTTTCCATTTCAATTATATTTATGCAAAAATAAGATTTTTGCGGTGGTTGTTGAAATAATTATCACTTTTGCAAAAAAACCAACCGGGTTATAAAAACTTCAACATACATGGGAACTTCAAATTTTGTTGATTACGTTAAAATATACTGTCGCTCGGGTAACGGAGGTGCAGGGTCAGTCCATTTTAGACGGGAAAAATATATCCCTAAAGGAGGTCCAGATGGCGGAGATGGTGGGAAGGGTGGTGATATAATATTGCATGGCAACATCCAAATGTGGACTCTGCTGCATTTGCGATATACCCGTCATTTAAGAGCAGGACATGGTGAAGGTGGCAGTGGCCAAACAAGCACAGGAGCACACGGTAAAGATATAATCATAGAGGTTCCGCTTGGCACAATTGCCAAAGATCCTGAAACGGATGAGGTATTAGCAGAGATAACAGAAGAAGGCCAGCAGTTGGTATTGCTTCAAGGCGGACGTGGTGGTTTAGGTAACGATCATTTTAAAACATCAACAAATCAGGCACCTAGCTATGCCCAACCTGGAGAGGATGGCATTGAGAAAAATATTATTTTTGAGCTTAAGATACTTGCCGATGTAGGCTTGGTTGGATTTCCTAATGCGGGAAAATCAACGCTTCTTTCAGTAGTGTCAGCTGCAAAACCCGAGATTGCTGATTACCCGTTTACAACCCTGGTACCTAATCTTGGAATTGTTGCCTACCGCGACCAACAGTCGTTTGTAATGGCCGACATTCCCGGTATTATTGAAGGAGCACACGAAGGCAAAGGGCTTGGGTTAAGGTTCCTGCGTCATATCGAAAGAAACTCTATTTTACTTTTTTTGGTTCCTGCCGACAGTAATGATATAAGCAAAGAATACAACATACTATTAAATGAGTTAAACAAGTATAATCCAGAATTGTTAGACAAAAAACGGATTCTTGCAATTTCTAAAACCGATATGCTTGATCAAGAACTTATAGAAGAAATTAAACCCACACTTCCTGAAAACGTTGATGCTGTTTTTATTTCATCCGTTGCAAATATTGGTATTTTGAAATTAAAAGACCTTGTTTGGGAAACTTTAAAAAGGTGATGCTATAAAGGATTGAAATAATTAGCGATCGAACAATTGCACTATACTAATCCAGTTGAATTATATTATTCTTTATTGCAAACTTAACCATGTCAACAGTAGTTTTTAGGCCAATTTTCTTCATAATATTATTCTTATGGGTCTCAACCGTGCGGACACTTATATAAAGCTTATCAGCAATGCTTCTGTTTGAAACCCCTTCCGCAAAAAGTTTGAAAATTTCCATTTCTCGTACTGAAAGATCTTTTTGTCTGTTCTCTTTTTCTCTCTTGTTAATACCCTTGTCGGCAATGTAACTACTTAGCAATATGTTTGTTATTGTTTTTGCATAAAATTCATAACCATTTCTCAATGTGTAAATGGCTTCAAGCATTTCAGACCTGTTGGTATCGTAACCGATATGCCCTTTGGCTCCGGCTTTTATCATTTTAAGTACTTGTTTTTCATCATGGTAATTCGACATTACAAGAACCCTAATTTTTGGATATTGAAGAGCTATCTTTCGCACATTTTCCACATTAATATCATCAGGATAATAAAAAATAGTTATTAAAATATGCGGTCGAATGTTTTCAATATGTTCCAAAAATTCTGAGAATGTGTTATTTGAGCTAATAACGGTTACATCCTCTGCATCTGAAAGTAAAGCCGTAAGTGCATCACATACAATTGGGTGTTCATCGATAAGTGAAACTTTAATCATACAGTTAAAAATGAACCAGATTATTAAAAAAGCGAAAATACAAAATGTAATTGAGAGTTTTATTGCTATTTCTTAAGCTGATAAAGATGTTATTATTAATTTAATAAACCTGAACACATTAATTTCACTCAGTCTGCTTATATTTGCCTTTAAAAAATTTATCTGCATGATGGAAAGTCAATCATACAAACATCTGAACTTGCTCGAGATCATAAGTAATATTAACCGTATTGTTCGACAAAATAAGAGTATCGATAATACTTTGTTGGAAATTGCTGATGCTATTCCTGTTTTTAACAACCTAAGTACCCCCATTTATTTACGTATTGTTTTTAAAAATAAAGAGTATCTCTCGCGTGAATTTAAAGATGATTATATGTGTATTGAAACCAACTTTATTACAATCACAGGTAATAGAGGGAAGATACAAATTTGTTCAAAAAATAATATTGATGAGACTAACAGTTTGGTTATTAGTGAAAATGACTATTTCATGAAAAGTCTTGTTAAAATCATTACGCAATATTTAAATGAGTTTGAAAGATCAACCACAAGAAATCAAAAGGTGGGTGCAGATGCAAATAACACAACTAATGGGCCTGTAAGTAGCCGGTTTCTTCAGCGGTTTTTAAATAAATACACATATAATCGTGATATTTATCACGACCTAATGCCTTTTAAGGTTAGAGAAATACTACTTATATCAAGCCTGTATGATGCCTATGCAATTGAAAGTGAGGGCAGATTTTCTGAGCATATGCTGGGTCAATATGGACAATTAAACCTTCAGTCGTTTCCCAGAATTACAGGTGCCTCTAACCTAAATCAGGCAATGGAGTTGCTTAAACACAAGCATTTTGAGTTGATAATATACATGGTTGGTGTTGACAAAATAACGCCTCTCACAGTTAGCGAACAAATAAAAAAAGCATATCCCTTTATTCCAATATTTCTGTTGTTAAACAATAGTGCCGATACAAATTATTTTAACCGGAAACTGGAAAACATTAGTTATATCGACAAACTTTTTACCTGGAATGGGGATGCCAATATTTTCTTCTCGATGATAAAATTACTCGAAGATAAAATAAACGTTGAAAATGATACACAACTCGGTAAGGTGCGTGTTATTTTATTGGTTGAGGACTCACCGATTTATTATTCACGGTATCTATCGTTTTTGTATAAAGTTGTGATGGAGCAAACTAAAAGGATAATTGATGATGTAAGCACCGATGACCTGTATAAAGTATTAAGGATGAGGGCCAGGCCAAAAATACTATTGGCTACAAACTTTGAAGAAGCCACTGATATTATTAATAAGTATAGGGAATATATGACTTGCTTAATTACTGATGTTAAATTTGAAAGGGAGGGCAAATTTGATGAAAATGCTGGCATAAAGTTACTTGAGTTCACCTATAAAATGCTCAAAAATCTCCCAACCATCCTGCAATCATCTGATAGCTCATATGGACCGGTAGCAAGTGAGTATCAGTCGTTATTTATTCATAAACACTCCGATACTCTTTATCATGATTTTGAACATTTCATTACAAATTATCTTGGGTTTGGCGATTTTGTATTCAAGAATAGTGAAGGCAAAATAATTGCCATTGCCTCAAACATGAAAGAGTTTGAGCGTTTTCTAAAGAAAATACCCAACGAATCATTACTATATCACGCAAGCCGCGATCATTTTTCAATGTGGTTGATGGCACGCGGTGAAATACGTGCTGCACGCATAATAAACCTAAAAAAAGTTGACGACTTTGAAAATGCCCTTGAGTTACGTAAAGATTTGCTACACATGCTCAAAGAATACCGAAATGAGCGTGATATGGGTAATGTAATACCATTTATCAGTAAAAACGAGATTACCGAAGAAAATATTTATACCCTCGCCGGTGGATCTCTTGGTGGTAAAGGTAGAGGTTTGGCATTTATTGATGCCCTAATTCATAATTTTAATTTCTCAAAATTCATTTCCGACGTGAAGGTCCGAACACCAAAAACATTTGTTATCGGAACTCATGAATTTGAAGCTTTTCTGAAAAACAACCAGCTTACCTCAGTTTTAATTGAGAATAATGAATATGATGAAATAAAAAAACATTTCATTAACGGACAATTATCAGAGGAACTTGATAAAAAACTCACTTCCTTACTTGAAGTTATTAAAAAGCCAATTGCCGTAAGGTCGTCCGGTATGTTTGAAGACTCGCTAACACAGCCTTTTGCAGGAATTTTTGAAACCTATCTGCTGCCGAATAACCATCCCGATATCAAAGTGCGAATTAGTCAGGCTAAAGATGCGATTAAGCTTGTTATGGCTTCGGTTTATTCAAATGCTGCCAAAGGTTATGTAAAGGCCATCGACTATAAAATTGAAGAAGAAAAAATGGCGGTAATAATCCAGGAAGTGGTTGGAAATAAATATGGTAGCCTTTATTACCCACATATAAGCGGAGTAGCTCAATCGTATAACTTTTATCCGTTTGCTCACATGAAACCAGAGGAAGGTTTTGCTATTGCCGGAGTTGGACTTGGTAAATATATTGTTGAGGGAAATAAGGCCTACAGATTTTCTCCCAAATATCCCAGTACCGAAATTAGCTCTACAAAAAGTCAGTTTAAGAATTCGCAGGTTAAATTTTACGCTGTTGACCTGAATAAGGAAAACCTAAATCTCCTTGATGGAGAATTGGCCGGTTTATCAGAAAATGATATTAGCATGGCTGAGAAACAAGGAACACTAAAACATTTGGCATCTGTTTATAACCCAGATAATAATACTATTTATCCTGGCATTGCTAAGCCCGGACCTCGCATTGTAAATTTTGCTAATATTCTTAAATACAACTACATCTCCCTGGCTAAAACTATTGAAATTGTTCTTGAACTCGGAAAAGACGCCATGGGAACTCCAATTGAAATTGAATATGCCGTTGACCTGACAAAAGACGAAGACGGGAAAGCTTCATTTTACATTCTTCAGATAAAACCTTTGATCCAATTGGGTTTTGATTGTAATATCGACCTAGCAACAATCGATGAAGATTCAACTTTGCTTTACTCTGAGAAGGGAATGGGCAATGGCCATATTGATAATATTACTGATGTTATTTATGCAGATGTTGACAGGTTTAATAAGTCGGAGACCGAGGAAATGGCCAAAGAAATTGAAGAAATTAATAATGAAATGATCAAACAGGACAGAAAATATGTGTTAATAGGCCCGGGAAGATGGGGAACACGTGACAGATGGATCGGGATTCCGGTTAAGTGGCATATGATTTCAAATGCAAAAGTTATTGTAGAATCCAGTTTAGATGAGTTCCCGCTTGATGCTTCATCAGGCTCTCATTTTTTTCATAATGTAACAACCATGAACGTTGGATATTTTACTGTTCAACCCGAATTACTTGTAAGCTATATTAAATATGAAAAGTTCGCCCGCCAACAGGTTATCAGCAAAGGAAAATACTTTAATCATATTCGGTTTAAAAAGCCGTTGAGTATTAAAATGGACGGTAAAAAAAGAATTTACTTAATTCATGAAAATCAATGAAAAGATGAATAATGACCTGTTCGCGTCACTTAAAGTTGCTTTTTGACCTGTTCGCGTCACTTAAAGTTGCTTTTTAATCTTATCATCTTTCGATAAACCTTCAACAACTTCTATATTGATGCCATCAGAAAGGCCTGTTTTTATGTACCTTTTTTCAAATACTTGGGGAGAAGTTTCTACTTCAACAAAAACTGTGTCTTTTTCAAACTGTAATAAACTTTCAGAAATTGCCAGTACGCTATCGGCCTTTTCTAACACAATATTTGCGTTGGCACTATATCCGGATCTAATAAACTGATCTTCGCGCAATTTTATATCTGCTTTAATTTCAAACTGTACGGCACCATTAACCTCAACTCCCTTTGGTGAAATATGTTCAAGCATTGCTTCAAACTGGATATCTTCAATAGCACCAATTACAAGTATCAAAGACATTCCCTCTTTTATTTTCCCAACTTCTGTTTCATCAATATTGCCTTCAAAAACCATTTCGCCCATGTCGGCAATAGTTGCTATTGTTGTGCCTGCGTTGAAGTTATTTGCTTCAATAACCTGAGAACCAATTTCAATAGGAATGTCCAGAATCATTCCGTCGATAGTTGACTTAATAAGGGTGTTAGTTTGCGTACCTGCATTTTTTGTTTGTCCTTCCTGTATTAGTTCAAGGGTTTCTTGTGCTGTTTCCAATTCTTCATGCGCATTTTTATTTGCAGTTTCATACGATTCGAAATCGGCTTTGGCAATAACTCCCTTTTCCAGCAAGCTTAACTGCCGTTCATAGTTACGTTTTACGTCGGTCAGGTTTATTTTTGCTACTTCAATCCTCGATTTGGCATTGTTAACGTTTATCATGTTTGGAATTATCCGGATTCGGGCAATTAAATCACCTTTTTTCACCAACTCACCTTCTTCCACATACAACTCATCAATAATACCTGATACAACTGGTTTAATTTCAATTTCTTTACGTGGGACAACCGATCCTGTTGCAGTTGTTTTTTTAATAATATCAATAACAATTGGCACATCTGTTTCATACACTATTGGTTTAACTTGTGATTTCTGGTAAAGAAAATACATTGTATAACCAATGGCTCCAATTATAATCAATCCTAATAATATTTTGAAAAATGTTTTCATTTTTATAATTTGTTTGTGTTTATTATGTTTTAATATTTATTACTCATCCCTAATTGCATCAATCGGTTTTATTTGAGTTGCACGCCGTGCAGGAATTAAACCTGCCAAAGCGCCGGATATTATCAATATTATCAATGCAACAATTGCTTTTTGAAAATCAACTTCCGGACGCGTAAACATGTCGGTTGAAGCACCAAACTTTATAAGCAGGTAATTAATTAGTTCCAAAGTTGCGACACCAAGTACAAGCCCGATATATCCTGCCAGAGCGGTAAGAAAAACTGACTCCAGCACAATTTGGCTTTTTACTGACAAAGGCGTTGCCCCCAGCGCACGTTGAATGCCAATCTCTTTGGTTCGTTCTTTTACAACAATCAGCATAATATTGCTAACACCTATAACTCCTGCTAATAATGTTCCAATTCCAACTATCCAAATTAGTCCGTTTATCCCTGAAAACAGGTTTTCCATTTTCTGGAACTCTGTTTCAACGTTAAATGAGCCTACTGCTCTTTCATCATCAGGGGCAATTGAATGACGTTCACGCATCAGCTTTTTAGCTTTTTCCAAAGCAACCGAAGCTGGGATTTCTTTAAATGATGTCATTGAATACCATCCTACAACATCTCCCATATTATAAGTTTGCTGCAAAGTAGTAAAGGGCATAAAAATCTGCTGATTTTCGCGTTCGGCTTGTTGATCATTCTTTTTTGATGAAAAAACTCCAACTACCCGAAAATAAACGCCCCTAATTCTTAGATAATCTCCAATAGGATCTTCTTCTTTTTCGAACATTTCATCTTTAACCCTTGTTCCGATAACAATTACTTTTCGTTTTTTTTCGATGTCATGTTGGTTAATAAACCTACCTGAATGAATATTCATAGGGTCAATTTTATTCATGTCAGGGTAATCTCCTTGTATTGAAAATGCGCCAGTACGTTCTCCCCTTACAATATTGTTATCCCCTTGAGCACTAAAAATTTGTAACCGTGGTGCAATATATTCCAGTTCGGGAAGATTTTCTCTCAGTGCTTTTGTATCATCATTCCTGAAATTATATCTTCGTCCTCTTGGAAATCCTTTATAATGAACTGTTGTAGGCTGTGTCCACATAAACAGGGCATTATTTGCCATATCACCCATGCCCTGATTAACACCATTTTTAAGTCCTTTTCCTGAACCCAACATGATAACTAGCATGAAAATTCCCCAAAAAACACCGAATGCTGTAAAAAATGTCCGTAGTTTATTTTTACTTAGGGCATGTAGTATTTCTGTCCATTTATCTGTGTCCAACAAAAACATAGTTTTATAATTTTATTCATCACGAAGCGCAACTACAGGTTTTACAGTTGCTGCTTTTTGTGCCGGCACATACCCGGCAATAGCTCCTGCTAAAACCAATAATCCTGTTGCTATCAATGCAACATTCATGTTTATTTCGGGGTTTGCAAAATAATCGATAGCCGGAAGTGATTTTGAGACAAGTTCCAGCAAACCAACACCCATAACCAGTCCGATATACCCCGCAAACGCTGTAATTAAAATTGATTCCTGAAGAATTAGGCTTACAATTGAAAAGGGAGTTGCTCCAAGTGCTTTTCGTATACCAATTTCCTTTGTGCGCTCCTTAACCACAATCATCATTATATTGCTTACGCCAACAATCCCCGAAATAATTGTTCCTACGCCAATAATCCATATAAATAATCGAATGCCGGCAAAAAGACTCATAAATCGTTGATAATTTTCAATGCTGTTGAAAATGAATAATGCACGAGTATCTTCCGGATCAAACTTATGCTTTGAGGATAGTTTAGTTTTTGCTTTTTCAACTACTTGCATACTTTCTTCAATGGTTCCACCTTCAAGATTAAAATGAACTGATTGTATATAATCGCCCATATTAAACACTCTTTGTGCCGTCGAAATTGGGATGTAAACCCGAAGCAAGTCACGGTCGGATCCCGGATCATTGAAAACACCCACAACTTTGAAAGGTACTCCACTTACTTTCATGTACTTGTCAACGGCAATCTCTCCGTCTTTAAAAAGAGCATCATATACTAATCTGCCAAGAACTACAACTTTTCTGAAATCATCAACATCTTTTTTATTAAGGAATCTTCCGTTTATCATTTCGAGTGATTCAACGTATTTATAGGCTGGAAGAATAGCAAAAATGTCGAAAGTGCCATACTCACTTTTGTAGGATAATACGTTGTTTTGGAAAATCCTTGTTCGGGTTGAGCTGTGATCAATATTCTCAATTGTACTCAGCATGTCATAGTCTTCATTGCTAAAATCTATACGCCTTCCCGGCTTCATTCCTTTATAGGCCTTTGACATTACTCCTGAATTTATGGAAATATAATTTACTGCATCGCCCTCGAACTCTTTTTTAACACCATTTTCAAGACCATATCCAGAACCCAACAAAACAACAAGCATAAAAATTCCCCACGCAACGCTAAAACCAGTGAGCAAAGTTCGCATTTTGTTTTTGCTGATTGTGTTAAATATTTCCTGCCATTTATCTATATCGAACATAATTTGAGATTTTTATGCCATATGTTGTGCCGCAAGCCATTCTCTTCTCTGGCCATTTTCCACAATAGAATCGATTAAACCATCTTTCAATCTGATGATCCTTTCGGTTTCAGCAGCAATTTCTCTCTCGTGGGTTACAATTAATATTGTTATTCCCGTTTGATGTATTTCCTTGAATAGTTTCATAACCTCAATTGAAGTAGCTGAATCCAGAGCTCCGGTAGGTTCGTCGGCGAGTATAACTTTTGGTTTTGAAATAAGCGCACGTGCAATTGCAATCCTTTGTTTTTGTCCACCCGATAGTTCATTGGGAAGGTGGTGGGCCCAATCAGCAAGCCCCATCTTGTCTAAATATTCCATTGCCAGCATGTTCCTCTTTTTGCGGCTTACTTTCTGGTAATATAAAGGTAGAGCAACATTTTCCATTGCATTTTTAAACGAAATCAAATTAAATGACTGAAATACAAAACCGATCAATTTGTTTCGGTAGTATGCTGCTTTTTTTTCGCTTAGATTTTTTATTGCTTCTCCATTAAGGTTAAAAATACCTTCATCGAAATTATCCAGCATCCCGATGATATTCAGCAAAGTGGATTTCCCTGAACCCGATGAACCCATAATAGATACGAGTTCGCCCTGCTCGATATTAAGGTCGATACCTTTAAGTACATGAAGACTCGTTTTGCCTGTATAATATGTTTTATTTATGTTTTGTAAACTTATCATGGTTACATCAAATTTTTCTTTAAAGATATGTGTTAATAACGATAATTATGCCGCTATTCGTATATGATTGATTATGTGTTTATAATAAAAACAGGCAAAAAAAATAGTGTTCGAGCATACTACAGGTTGTGTGCGAAAACGTGCAGTTAAGTTAGGCATTAAGCACGAAACATAGAGCTTGGCGTATGCGTGAAGGGTGTATCGTTGATTGCCCACAGAGTATTTTACTCATTACCATTGCTTCAATCCACGGTCTCAATCCCCGCACAATTTATTGACCAATTCTTAATTATTAATTGATTACTTTTTTCTATTTTAACCCTTAAGCAATAATGTAATTGATAATAAGTTATATTTTTGTCCTGATAGTAATCGGGATTAATAATTTGGTAAATGGACATATATTCTAGAAAAAGGCGGTGGAAGATAGTACTTTCCATTCTTGGTCTTTTAATAATAAGCGCTTCAATATTTTACACAAACTTATTAGTAAGGAAGTTTGCTGCAGAAGAACGTAAAAATGTACGGTTATGGGCAGATGCCGTTCAGCGAAAAGCCCGTTTGGTACGCTATACCGAGTCTTTTTTTGGTCAGTTACAGGAACAGGAGCGAAAAAGAGTTGAGTTGTTAGCTAATGTTTACAAGCAATTGCTTGATGATACACAATCAGAATACACTTTCTATCTGGAAGTAATCTCCAATAATAATACGGTACCAGTTATTCTCGCGGATTATAGTGGACGGATCATTGAATCAAAGAACCTTGGCCCTGAACAGGATACTATAAAATATTTAAGAGGAAAAATAAAGGAAGATTTTTCGGTGTATAAACCAATTACAGTCCAATATTTACCAAATCGTAAACATTATCTTTATTACAAGGACTCCAGGTTTTTTACCGAATTAAGGGATGTGCTTAGTAATTATGTGGCCTCTTTTATGTCGGAAGTGGCATTGAATTCATCGAGTGTTCCTGTGATAATAACTGATAGCACACATAAGCAGGTATTAATGTTTGGTAATTTGAATGATATTAAAATGACCGATCCTCTTTATGTTGAAACTAAGCTCGAAGAAATGGCTGATGAAAATGCACCCATAAAGGTTGCTATTGGTGATCAGGGTCCCTCGTACATTTATTATCAGGATTCGGAACTGCTAACAATCATAAAATATTTTCCTTTAACTCAAATATTAATTATTGCAGTTTTTGCCGCTATAGCGTACTTGCTGTTTAGTTTTGCACGCCGATCGGAGCAAAATCGTGTTTGGGCTGGTATGGCACGCGAAACAGCTCATCAAATTGGAACACCATTATCGTCAATTATGGCATGGCTCGAGCTCATTAAAATTGATGAAAATAATGTTAAACAGGCAACAACTGAAATTGAAAAAGATGTACAACGACTTGAGATGATTACTGAAAGGTTTTCCAAAATTGGTTCATCATCAACACTTGAAAATACTGATCTTATTAAAACTTTAGATGAATGTATTGCATATCTAAAACCACGTACTCCTAAGAAAATCAAGTATATATTAAATTTTAATAAAAATGCTACGCTTAACGTACCGGTTAATGCTGCACTTTTTAGTTGGGTAATAGAAAATTTATGTAAAAATGCAATTGACGCAATGGGGGGTAATGGCTCAATAACAATTGATCTGTCTGAAGAAACCAAGAATGTAATAATTGACATTAGCGATATTGGAAAAGGAATTTCCACTTCTGAGCAGAAAGCAATATTTAATCCAGGATACACAAGTAAAAAGCGTGGTTGGGGATTAGGTCTTTCACTATCCCGAAGAATAATTAACGACTATCATAAAGGTAAACTCTATGTAAAAAGCTCAACTGTTGGAAAAGGAACCACTTTTCGGATAATTCTTAAAAAAGTCCATATGCTTGCAAACATTTGATATGGTTATTCCTGAAAAATATTTGTTCATTAAAAATTACTCTTCAGTGAAAAAAGGCATCGTTTATGAAAATTGCTATTACCGGAGCCAGCGGTCATGTTGGGATTAACTTAGTAAAAAGACTTATTAACCTTGGCCACAACCTGAAAGTAATGGTGTATAAAGATGCTAAGGTATTAGAGGGCTTAAATGTTGAACAAGTAAATGGGAGTCTGCAAAATACCGAGTCACTAAAAAGTCTTTGTGAAGGTGTAGAAGTTGTTTATCACCTTGCGGCTCTTATTTCAATAGGCTCCGTTTCATATGAGCAGCTTTTCACCACAAATGTTGATGGCACAAAAAATGTGGTTTATGCGGCCATAAACGCGGGAGTGAAAAAGTTTATCCACTTTAGTTCAATACATGCACTGGTTCATGAACCATATGAATATCAAATGGATGAAAGCAAAGCTATTGCAATAAATTCTCCAATACACTACGAACGAACTAAAGCATTAGCCGAACAATGGGTTCTGCAACAGCAAAACAACGATTTTGATGTAGTTATCCTGAATCCAACCTCGATTATAGGGCCGGAGGACTTAAAACCCTCCCTAATGGGCGAGTTTATGAAAATGCTGTATTATCGTAATCTTCCCTGTTTGGTTCCCGGTGGTTACGATTGGGTTGATGTACGTGATATTGTGGAAGCTACAATTGCAGCAATTGAAAAAGGGAGGGGAGGGGAACGCTATATACTTGCGGGAAAGTGGCTGAGTATAAAAAGTTTTGCAGATATATTTGTGAAATTTAGTGATAAGAATATCTATTTACCGGTTCTTCCTTTATGGCTTGCAAAGTGGGGAATTCCTTTTATGTTGCTGTACTCAAAACTAATCCGTAATAAACCAATTTATACTAAAGAGTCGTTAGATATATTGCAATCAGGGAACAGATTTATCTCATCTAAAAAGGCAAAACTTGAACTAGGGTTTAACCCAAGGCCAATTGAAGAAACCATTTTTGATACTTACCTCTGGTTTAAAGAAAACGATTATCTTTAGCCATGATTTCCGAACATCTTTTTTTTACATTTCTTTATATTTGGATTGCACTTGCCATTATTACTTTTCCAGTTCTACTACGAATAACCGTACCTTATGGTAGACATGCCACAAATACTTGGGGAGCAACTGCAGATAACCGATTGGGCTGGTTTTTAATGGAAGCTCCTGTTGTAATTGTTTTTTCCTGGTTCTTTTTTACAGGGGCAGCACCTAAAACAATTCCGGTTTTTATTTTTTACGGCCTTTTTATGCTTCATTATGCCAACCGAATTTTTGTTTTCCCGTTCAGAATGAAAACATCAGGTAAGCGCATACCCTGGTCCATAATTATGCTGGCAGTGTTCTTCAACTTTTTAAATGGTTTTTTTAATGGATATTGGTTTGGGACGTTGTCTCCAGTATATCATATATCATGGTTGTACGATCCGAGGTTTATATGTGGACTAATACTTTTTTTAATAGGGATGTATATCAATATTTCATCGGATAATAAGCTATTTAATTTGCGAAAAGGAGGAAAGACAGGCTATTACATTCCACAGGGTGGTTTGTTTAAATATATATCGTCACCCAATTTGTTTGGTGAAATAATCGAATGGATAGGATGGGCAATGATGGGTTGGTGTTTGCCGGGATTTTCATTTGCCATTTGGACGATGGCTAATTTGATTCCACGAGCCTTAGATCATCATCGATGGTATCATCGCAGGTTTACTAATTATCCTAAAGATAGAAAAGCAGTAATTCCAAAGTTGCTGTGATAAGGATATATCTTACTAAAAGTAATAAATTTGTTATTTTTAAACTGACGGTTAATTTCAAATGACGCCAAAATCAGGAACCATATTATTATCAATTAATTCACCCTCTGATCTGAAAAGGTTGAAGGTATCTGAATTAATTCAACTTTCAGATGAGTTACGAAACTTTATTCTGGATGTAGTTTCAGTTCATCCCGGACATCTAGGTTCCAGCCTGGGAGTAGTTGAGCTTACAGTGGCATTGCATTACGTGTTTAACACTCCTTACGATCGGCTTATTTGGGATGTGGGGCATCAGTCATATAGCCATAAAATACTAACCGGAAGAAGGGATGTGTTTTATACTAACAGGCAGTATAAAGGTATTGGAGGTTTTCCTATTCGAGAAGAAAGTGAATACGACGCGTTTGGTACTGGACATGCCTCTACCTCTGTTTCAGCAGCGCTTGGCATGGCCGAGGCTTCTAAACTCAAGGGTGAATCCAACAGAAAGCATATTGCAGTTATTGGCGATGGGGCTTTAACCGGAGGGATGGCCATTGAAGGTATGAACAATGCAGGTGTTACCAATGCTGATTTACTGGTCATTCTTAATGATAACGGTATTTCCATCGACAAAAATGTAGGTTCATTAAAGCGTTATTTCTCACAAATTGCAACATCTGCCAAAGCTGGCAAACCAACATGGAAGGCCCTGGGTATAGCGAATAGTTACTCCGATGAAGCCACAATTAGTAATTCTGCAATCAAAGGAAATTTGCTTAGAAAAAGTAATCTTTTTGAGGCAATGAATTTCAGATATTTTGGTCCGGTTGATGGTCATGATGTTAATAGCCTTGTTAAGATATTTTCGGAAATTAAAAATATTAGTGGTCCCAAATTGCTTCATGTAATAACAACAAAAGGCAAGGGATTTAAGAAAGCCGAGGAAGAGCAAACCGTTTACCATGCACCCGGTAAATTTAATCGCCATACTGGTGAATTAATGAAAAGCAAAACAAATAATCTGCCCGCTACATACCAGGAGGTTTTTGGCAGAACACTTCTTGAACTTGCCGGAGCTGATGAAAAAATCGTCGCAATAACTCCGGCTATGCCAACCGGTTCGGCACTTACTTATATGATGGCTAAATTTCCTGAAAGAGTTTTTGATGTTGGCATTGCAGAACAACATGCGGTTACATTTGCAGCTGGATTGGCGGCCGAAGGGTTTAAACCTTTTTGCACAATTTATTCTACATTTCTGCAACGTGCTTACGATCAGGTAATACATGATGTTGCATTGCAGAAATTGCCTGTTGTTTTCTGTGTTGACAGAGCTGGTTTGGTTGGCGAAGATGGTGCAACTCATCATGGTGCTTTCGATATGGCATTTATGAAGATTATTCCCAACATGGTTATCAGCGCTCCAATTAATGAAGTTGAGCTGCGAAACCTTATGTTCACTGCAGCCGGTTATTTTGAAGGCCCTTTCTCCATCAGGTATCCTAGAAGTAGCGGAGTTTTAAAAAATTGGAAAACACCAATGGAAAAGGTGGAAATTGGAAAAGGCCGGTGCTTGCACGAAGGAAACGAAATAGCCATCATAACAATAGGCCATGCCGGTACTTTTGTGGAAAATGCATTGGAACAGTTGGCCTTGGATAATATTAATCCTGGTCATTTTGATATGCGATTCCTTTCACCAGTTGATGAAGATATTCTGCATCATGTTTTTAAAAAATACAACCACGTATTAACTATTGAAGATGGTAGCATTACAGGGGGGCTTGGTACACTGGTAGCAGTTTTTAAAAGCAACAATAATTACGGCAACGCTCTCGCCTCTTTAGGCATTCCTGATCATTTTGTCGGACATGGCGACATCGATACCTTACATAAAGTTTGTGGATATGATGCACATGGCATTATAACTACAGTTAAAAATTTGATAAAATAATTTGTTGAAAATTGTACACCAACCTCAACTATTGCAAGTCTGAAGTGTAGAATCGTGGGTTGGGACTTGTGCTTTAATTCAACAACGCAAAGTTAGGCACAAGTCCCTCCGCACTGGCTTACGCGACAGACTTGCGCTAGTTGGTTTTGGCTTACCCGACAGACTTGGGCTAGTTGGGGTTAGGTTAGGATCAAAAATATAATACGTTAACTTTTCTTATACATTGCATAATTTGTGATTAATCGTATTTTTGTCATTTAAGATTTCGGTAAGAACCGAAGCAAAATCAATAAAGCAGAATGTACGATTATCTAAAGGGTAAGCTGGTTGAAAAAACCCCAACCTATATTGTTATTGATGTTAGTGGTGTTGGCTACATGGTAAACATCTCACTAACAACCTACTCTAAGATTAAAGAAAAGGAAGATATTAAGATATTTACCTACTTACTAGTTCGCGAAGATGCCCAAATATTATTTGGTTTTGCCGATGAAAACGAACGCCTCCTATTCTCTCATCTAATTTCAGTTTCGGGAGTTGGAGCAAATACAGCACGATTAATCCTGTCGTCGCTTACTACTGAAGAAGCCTTTAATGCAATTGTTCAGTCAAAAATAAATGTGTTACAGGGAGTTAAAGGAATTGGAGGAAAAACAGCTCAACGTATAATTATCGATTTGAAAGATAAACTAATTAAATCAGGAATTGAGCTCGAAAAAACAGACCATACTCACAATACAATCAGGGAAGAAGCGTTATCAGGTTTACTGATATTAGGTTTTAACAAGCTTAGTGCCGAAAAAGCAGTTGACAAAGTACTTAAAGCTGATAACGTGGTTGATGTTGAGGGACTTATCAAAGAATCATTAAAAATGCTTTAAGTTTTCCGCTAATAGATTAAAGAGATAAAAACAAAAACTTTGAACAGGGATAATATATACATTACAACAATTAAATTTCTAATTCCGGGTTTACTAGCTTTCTTGCTTTTAAATTCCGTTGTTGTAAGCTCACAAAATATTAGTTATCCTGATGCAACATTAAATCCCGATACAACAAAAGTCGACCTTATTTTTCCATTTAACGATTTCACCGGTAACCCATACTATGATGAGCAAAATTCGAGTCCATTATTTTTAAACCAGCCATCGAACATTGAAAGGGAAATTATATACAATCCCGAAACAAATTCCTATGAGTTTGTTAATAAAGTTGGTGACTTTATGTATCGCCCCCCCACTACAATGGATTTTGATGAGTACCAGAAATATGCGCTCGAAAATGACGTTTCAGATTATTGGAACGAACGAAATCAAACCGCAGGTACAGCTGAAGGGGAAAGGCTTATACCTAAAATATATATTGGAGGTGAAGCCTTCGACAGAATTTTCGGCAGTAACACCATCGATATTCGACCACAGGGTGCAGCCGAAGTAAGTTTCGGAATCCTCTCAACAAAAAGAGATGACCCTGCCCTCGACGTAAGGCAGCGAAAAACTACCAACTTCGATTTCAATATGAAAATCCAAATGAATGTTGTTGCGAAAATTGGTGATAAAATTGAGTTCAAGGCAAATTATAATACCGAATCGTCGTTCGATTTTGAGAATACTCTTAAGCTTAAATATGAAGGTAAAGAAGATGAAATTATAAAACTTATTGAAGCCGGAAATGTAAGCCTACCCCTACGGTCAACGTTAATCAGCGGAAGCCAGAGTTTATTTGGAGTAAAAACCGAACTGCAGTTTGGCAAAACCCATGTTACAGCAATTTTCTCGCAGCAACAAAGCGAAACTAAAAATATAACTGTTGAAGGCGGTGCTCAAACACAGAGGTTTAAGCTAACAGCTCTAGATTATGAGCAAAATAAACACTTTTTCTTTGCTCAGTTTTTTCGTGATTTATATCCTAAAGCACTCGGTAGCTTACCAATAATAGCCTCTGATATTAACATTACAAAAATTGAGTTATGGGTTACAAATATTGGTGCAGCAACCGAGCAAAACAGAAATATAGTTGCTTTTACTGATCTTGGTGAAGGAATTCAGGCAGATATTTATAGCCCATATATCCATGCCCTGCCGGGTGGTGCAAGACCTTCAAATAACTCTAACAGCTTGATGAGCAGTCTTGATACGAATCAGATAAGAAGAATAAATTCGGTTACCAATTATCTCTCAGGTGATCCTCTTCGTATTGGAAAGTCAAATTATTTTGTAGCCGGTGAAGACTACGTAAAACTTGAAAATGCACGTAAACTTCGACAATCAGAATATTCACTAAATCAAAAACTCGGATTCCTTTCTCTTAACACTACTCTGGGTTCCGATCAGGTTCTGGCCATTGCTTTCCAATATACCATTATTGGAAGTGATAGTGTTTATCAGGTTGGTGAATTTTCTGATCAGGGCATTGTTTCTCCCAACAACCTTGTAGTTAAGTTACTGAAAAGTAATTCGCTGAATACCAAAATGCCAATGTGGAACCTGATGATGAAGAATGTTTATGCAATAGGTGCTTACCAGGTCCAGAAACAGAATTTCATGTTTAATATTCTTTACTCAGGAAATAAACAGGGAGTCCCAACTGGTTACTTTACCGAAGGACCCGAAAATGTAATAGGCGTACCTTTAATTCACCTTTTTGGCCTTGATAACCTTGATAACCAACTAAACCCCATTCCGGGCGGCGATGGGATGTTCGACTTTATCGACAATGCAACCGTAAACGGCGGTACAATACAATCTTCAAACGGCCGACTATATTTTACTTCACTCGAACCATTTGGAAGCTATATCCGCGATTCAATATTCCCCAATAATCCTAATTATGCTAAAATGTATGCTTACGATTCGCTTTATACAATGACTAAAGCAGGCGCTGAGCAGTTTCCTGATAAAAACAAATTCCTTCTCGAAGGTATGTACAGCTCTTCAGGAGGATCGGATATAAGTCTTAATGCACTTAATGTACCCCAGGGTTCAGTAGTAGTTACAGCCGGTGGTGTGCCATTAACAGAAAATGTTGACTATACCGTTGATTATACGCTTGGCCGTGTTAATATCATTAACGAAGGGATAATGAATTCGGGTGTGCCAATAAATGTTTCGCTCGAAAGTAACTCCATGTTCAATGTTCAGCAAAAGCGTATGATGGGGATCCGTGTTGACCACGAGATAAATAAGGATTTTCATATTGGTGGTACACTTCTCAATCTTCATGAACGCCCGCTTACTCAAAAAATAAATTATGGCGACGATCCAATTTCAAATACTATGTGGGGCATCGATATGAGTTACCGTACCGAATCAAGGTGGCTTACAAAAATGATTGATAAATTACCTGGAATATCAACCAAAGAAATCTCGCAAATTAATGTTGACGGCGAATTCGCCCAATTTATTCCAGGACATTCTAAGGCAATCGGGAAATCGGGAACATCATATATCGATGATTTTGAGGGGGCATCATCATCTATTGATTTGAAAAATACAAATATGTGGTTCATGGCAAGCACGCCACAGGGGCAGCCGGGATTATTTCCTGAAGCTCAGTTAATTGACACCTCTTTTACAAACCGTTATGCCTATGGTAAAAACCGGGCGAAACTAGCATGGTATATTATCGACCCCCTTTTCTATGATATAAGAGGCGGATTCCGACCTCCCAACGTTGACAGAAATGAGATATCTAAAAACTCAGTACGGCAAATTCTCCAGCAGGAAGTATTTCCTAATAAGGATTTTAATGTAAATAATATTCCTACAAATATCGCGGTGCTAAATCTGGCATATTATCCTTCACAAAAGGGTTCGTACAATTACGATGTTGATGCAAATGCATATTCGGATGGTATTAATGAAGATGGTGAACTTAATAATCCGCAATCGCGATGGGGTGGGATGATGCGTGAAATTGAATCATCGGATTTTGAAGCCGCAAATATAGAGTATATTGAATTCTGGATGATGGATCCTTTTACGGAAGACCATAATAATAAAGGTAGTCTCTATATAAACCTTGGCGAAATTTCGGAAGATATTCTCAAAGACGGAAGAAAAAGTTACGAAAACGGATTACCTACATCATCGATAGTTGAAAATGTTGACACTACAATTTGGGGGCGTATCCCTTCGCTTCAGGCCTTGGTTGAGTCGTTTAGCAGTGCAGGTGGTTCACGCGAATTTCAGGATGTTGGTTATGACGGAATTAGCACTGATGATGAAAGATCGTGGTACAATACTACATATCTTGACATAATTAGGTCCAAATATGGTGCTACATCAAATGCTTATCTTGTAGCTGAAACCGACCCCTCAACAGATGACTATCATTATTTCAGGGGAAGTGATTATGATAGCGAGGCTAAATATGCAAGCATCGCCGAACGTTATAAGAAATTCAATAATTCTGAGGGGAATTCACCCGCTGATGAGCAAAATCCTGAAGCATATCCCACCGCAGCAACTAATTTACCGAACGTAGAAGACATTAATCGTGATAATACTTTAAGCGAATCAGAACGTTATTTCCAGTATAAAATTGAACTTGATCCTACAAAAATGGAAGTGGGACAAAATTATATTACTGATGTTTTTGAGGCTAAAGATATTAAGCTTGCCAATAGCGATGTTACAAGTGTACACTGGTATCAGTTTAAAATCCCGGTTCAAAATCCTGATGATATAATCGGAAACATAAGTGATTTCAGATCGATAAGATTCATGAGGTTGTTCATGCGCGATTTTGAACGTCCGATAGTTACTCGTTTTGCTACTTTTGAACTGGTGCGCGGTGAGTGGCGAAGATACAATCATCCATTGTTAGAGCCCGGAGACTATCCCACAGGCGATTATGGTAACGAAACAAATTTCACCGTTGCAACCGTAAATATTGAAGAAAACGGCAAACGCGAACCCATTCCATATGTAATTCCACCTGGTATTGAGCGTGAATCAAATTTTGGCACAACAAGTTATGTGCTTCAAAATGAGCAATCGGTTGAATTGAAGGTGAGCAACCTGTTTGATGGTGATGCACGTGGAATTTTTAAAACTACCGATTTCGATTTCCGCCAGTACAAGCGCTTAAAAATGTTTGTTCATGCCGAGAAAATGTTCGAGCATGAGGACCTTGAATATGGTGATATGACTGCCTTTATAAGGATAGGATCAGATTTTACTCATAATTTTTATGAATATGAAGTCTCACTCGAATTTACTAGTTGGGGAACACTTGCCAATGCCCCCGATTCGATATGGCCTGAGATAAATAATTTTGATATCGACCTACAGGAACTTGTGCATATAAAGCAAAACCGAAATATTGCCCTGCGCGATCCGAATACCGCTCTTAGATTGGATAAACCCTACACCGAATATAATGGAAATAACAAAGTAACAATACTTGGTAGTCCTAGTATAAGTGATGTAAAAGGGATATTAATTGGCGTGCGTAACCCAAAACAAAGATCTACATTTGATGATGATGGCAATCCCAGAAGTGCAATAATATGGGTAGATGAGTTACGGCTTACTGATTTTAATGATCATCCCGGATGGGCTGCTACCGGAAGGTTTGAAACCGACCTTGCTGATTTGGGAAGAGTTGTTGTATCAGGTTCGCACAGCTCTGCCGGGTTCTCAAGTCTTGAAAAGAAAATTAGCCAGATACCTTTGGAGTATGTAACAAACTTTATGGTTGCTACTGATATTGAATTAGGTAAGTTTTTAGGGGAGAAGGCCGGTGTAAGGATACCTTTGCATTACGATTATGCTGTAACTAAAATTACACCTAAGTATAATCCGTTAGACCCTGATGTACTTCTTGAGGAAGAACTTGATACTTATGATGATAAACAATTGCGCGACTCGGTTCGGGATCTTGTTATCGACAACACAATCAGGCAAAATATTAACTTTATGAACGTTCGTAAAGACAGGGTAGGAACTCAGAAAAAACAGCGAATTTATGATGTTGAGAACCTGAATGTTTCATTTGCCTACTCCCAAAATGATCATCGAGATATTGATTTTGAATATGATAACCAGGATCAGTATCGTGGAGGACTGGGTTATAACTTTAGTCCTAAACCAAAAAACTATAAACCGCTGGAAAAAACCAAGTTGTTCTCGGGCAAATATTTAAAACTTGTTAAGGATTTTAATTTTTATCTGATTCCCAAGATGTTAGGTTTTAGAACCGACATGGACCGGACAATAAGAAAAATGCTTTACAGGGATAAAAGTCTGGGCGATATCATAATTAAACCAACAACCGATAGGCAATGGTCATGGACACGAACGTATGATTTTAAATATGATTTCTCCCGATCGTTAACATTCGAATTTAATGCCGGTGCAAATGCCTATATCCGTGAACCCGTAATTTATCCTGATAAAGATACTCAGGAATGGGAAGAATATAAGCAGGCAATATGGCGTGATGTTTATTCAGGGGGAACAATGCAACGCTATAATCAATCATTCAAGGCAACTTACAATGTTCCATTTAAGAAAATACCTATTATCGATTGGGTAACTGTGGCTATGAGTTATCAGGCATTATACAAATGGACGGCATCACCATATTCGGTTCAGCAGCGTATAGGAAATTCGATCGAAAACTCAAATCAAAAACAGCTAAACGGAAAATTGGAGTGGAAGCAGCTATATGACAAGATACCTTATTTTAAAAAGCTGAACAACATGGCAAAAAGATCCTCACGGCCTGCAGCCAGACCAAGAGGAACAGTCCCTGCCCCCCCCGAAGATGTTAATGATACTATTGAAAAGCCAAAAATTAATTATGCCAAAATTATTGGCGAAGGTGTGCTAAAAACAATTATGTCAATTAAAACAGCTTCAGTTACATATAGTTCAGGTTATGGAATGTTGCTGCCCGGTTTTATGCCTGAACCCGATTTAATGGGAATAAACCTGGCAACTACTGCTCCCGGACTCGGATTTGTTTTTGGTGATCAACGCGACATAAAGTGGGATGCTGCAAAAAATGGTTGGATTTCTGCCGATACTATTCTCAATAATCCCTATTTACGAAAATCAACCGAATCAATATCATACAAAGTTAACGCCGATATTTTAGGTTCTCTGCGTATTGACATCGATGGCGATCGTATATATGCCAGCAATTATCGGTCTTATTTTAGAAATTCGAATACTAATCCAAACGAAGATCCAATATTTGATGAATTTACTCCGGTTGATGGAGGTAATTTTAGTATCTCATATTCAATCATAAAAACATCATTCGCCAAAACTGATACTTCGGATATATCTGAAATATTTAACAATTTCTTAAATTCAAGGAGAGAAATTGCCTACCGGCTTGCTAGCGAAAATAGGTCGTGGGACCATGTAGAAGTGTACGACAGTCTTGCCGGTAGTATGTACCCAAGGGGATATACTTCCACTTCCCAAACTGTATTATATTATGCATTTCTGTCGGCATATTCAGGACAAAATAATTCGGAAGTTAATATTAAGAGCCCGTTCCCAACATTTCCCATACCTAACTGGCGGGTTACTTTTAATGGTCTTACAAAAATTAAAGCCATAGGAAAACTATTCAGAACTGTTAATATCACGCATGGATACCGTTCGATGTTAAGCATTGCTTCATGGACTACAAATGTTGATTTCGATCCGCTAAATTCAAATAAAACCTATCCCAACTCATACAATTATATTACAAGGTACGATGTTGGTATTGTTTCGGTTATGGAACAATATAGCCCATTGATAGGTGTAGATGTAACTATGCATAACAGTTTATCTGCTAAAGTTGAATTTAAGAAATCGCGAAAGCTCGACTTAAGTTTCGTTAATAACCAACTTACGGAAGTGGCCGGAAACGAGGTTGTTGTTGGCATGGGCTATAGAATTAAAAATCTTAAATTTACTGTAGGCTCAATGAGCGGTGGTGGTAAAAAACAAAACTTTAAAAGCGACTTGAATCTAAAGATAGATTTTAGCATCAGGGATAATAAAACTACACTCCGGCGAATTGATGAAGTAAATAATCAGGTTTCGGCCGGGACTAAGCAATACACACTTAATTTTTCAGGTGATTATATGCTAAGTCAGAGTATTCAGCTGAAATTATACTACAACTGGACCAGTAGCAATCCTTATGTTTCTTCACAGATGCCAAATTCCACAACGAGCGGTGGATTTAGCCTGAGGTTCAATTTAGCTCAATAATACAAGGTGCTCTAAATCTCAAAAAAACAACCATGCTTAACTATCTGAGCGAAAAAATGAATTAATTTTGAAGCTGTTTTAATTAAATATGTAAAAATGAACATTCCTGAAAATTTACTTTACACCGATGACCATGAGTGGGTTAAGGTTGATGGCGATTATGCTTTTGCAGGTATCACTGATTATGCTCAAAAAGAGTTAGGTGATATTGTTTTTGTTGAAGTAGAAACCGTTGATGAAGATCTTGATCAAGGGGAATCATTTGGCACTATTGAAGCTGTAAAAACTGTATCCGATTTGTTTATGCCCGTAAGCGGAAGAGTTGTTGAGTTTAATGGTGATCTTGGTTCTGATCCCGAAGTTATAAACAAAGATCCCTATGGAGATGGCTGGATCATAAAAATAAAAATGTCGGATATATCGGAGCTTGATCAATTGTTGAATCACACTACATATGCTAAAAATATCGATGGCTAAATCTATTATCATCAGGAGGTTGTGGCCGGCATTAGCCTGGGCATTAATGATACTGATCATTACGGGTGTACCCGGCGCATATTTCCCTGAGGTAGTTACTTTCTGGGTTTGGCTGTCTCCTGATAAAGCAGTTCATATTTTTATTTTTGGAGTGCAGGCATTTTTATTGATGTTTGCTTTTAACGTACAATATTTATCAGCCAAAGAACGTTTTGTTTACGGTGCATTATTGCTTTTAGCAGCAATATTATTTGCATTGTTAACTGAAGTGTTACAGGCATTTGTATTTATTGGACGAAATGGAAATGTTTACGATTTTATTGCCGATGTAGTTGGAGTTTTAGCAGGTTTATTGGCATACATTTTGTTTTATAAAAAGAAAGAAGAATAATCATTATCAATTAACAGATTTTATTATTTTAGCCGAATTATAAAATTTATTATAAACTAATTAAAATGGAAACTAGAAAAACGAAAAAAGCTGACCTTGAAGGAAAAAGAGGTTATTTTTTTGAAATAGGTCTGATTATAGCCCTGTTAGTAGTTTTTGCAGCCTTTGAGTACAAAAGTTATGATAAAATAACAGTTGACCTGATGTCAAGGGATATCGATGATACTCCGGAGGAAATTATCCCAATTACAGAGCAAAAAGTTAAACCACCACCACCACCACCACCAAAGCAGGTAACAAAAATTACTATTGTTGAGGATGATATAGAAGTTGAGGATGAAATCGACATTGATGTAGATGCTGATGTTGATACTGAAATGGAAGAATATATTCCACCTAAAGATGTTGATGAAGAAATAGTTGAGGCAGAAATTTTTACTGTGGTTGAGGCTATGCCTGAATTCCCGGGCGGGATGGCTAATCTTATGAGCTATCTGAGTAATAATATTAAATATCCTCCATTGGCCAAAGAAAGTGGTATCCAGGGTCGTGTTTTTATCAATTTTGTTGTTGAACCGAACGGAAAAATATCAAATGTTAAAGTGTTAAGGGGTATCGGAGGAGGATGTGATGAAGAGGCAATAAGAGTGGTTAAAAGCATGCCCAGCTGGAAACCTGGTATGCAGCGTGGTAAACCTGTTAGAGTATCATACAACTTGCCTGTTAAATTTACACTTCAATAATTAATAACTATAAGGAATTAAAAAGAAGCCGTCTCACAACTCGAGACGGCTTCTTTTTTTATTGGATATTATTT
>JACNJS010000067.1 GCA_014382445.1 Bacteroidota bacterium | reverse complement strand
AAATCATTGGATCATTACAAAAAAGATGTTTATCATCTAATTACGCTAATTAAACAAATTATATCTGAAACAAACCAATCCGTTAAATCTGTTCAATCCGATGATAAAAAAAGCCTGAAGCGCAGCGAAGGCATATTCGTGAAAATAAAAAATTAGTGTCAATTAGTGAAATTCGTGGACAGAAAAACTTCGTAGACTGTAATCTCAGCCTGAGGAAGGCAAGCGTGGATACGATTTTATTCAATTCTGACCGAATTTGGGAATTATTCATTACTTTTGTAAAAAAGCATAACAAATGACAACCATACTAATAAAACCAAAAACAAAGTCTGAATACAACTTAATAACTAGGCTTTTAAAAAGAATGAATATTGAGGTTCAGATAGTGGAAGAGGACAAGCCTAATTATGAAACTCGTAAAGCCATTGAAGATGTCGAAAAACGAAACGGGATTAGAACGAAAAACTCAAAAGAACTTTTTGACACACTTGGAATATAATGTTTCAGATTGTTATCACAAATAAGTTCAAGAAAGATGTCAAACTACTGCATAAAAGAGGATATGACATGGAACTTTGGAAAAAAGTGATTGAACAATTAGAAGAAAAAGGGAAGCTTTCAAAAACAAATAAACCACACAAACTGACTGGGGACTTCTCAGGTTATTGGGAGGCACATTTAAAACCTGATTGGTTGATTATTTGGAAAATGCTTGTTAATGAAAATGAGATATGGCTCGTCCGGACTGGGACACATTCTGATTTATTCTAATCCACTAATTACACAGATTTACACTAATTGAAACTGTGTTAACCGTTGAACCCAATCGGCTGATAGCAAATAAACCAGATGTTTAATAGTAGTTATATTCTTGACAATACTTAATTCGAGCAAATCCGCCTGCCCCGCAGGGAGGTTTATCCTGTGAAATGGGAAGCATATTTAACAGGGTACGACCGTGCTGGGGTGAAATCCCTGCCTTTGCCGGCCCGCCTGCCAGAGCAAAGCGGCGGACAGGCAGGCAGGCGTGGACTTAATATTTAAAGAAGAATCCTACAAAATTTACCCCGTGGAATAAAATCTTAGATTTTAATGCAAATTTATCCTGTGAGTTTCGAAGAAATATTTAACATGAGCATTATTCCACAGGGTAAATATTTCCAGGAGATCAGTATTCGAATGTGCTAATATTCTATGTATGCTTGAACGAAGTAATTACATCTCAAGCGAAATTAAAGATCAACTTTTTAACAGACTTCAAATTCTCAGTAAAATGATAACTAATTTTAGAAAATCTTTAATTAAAGTACAGCCACCAATATAGAATGCCGGTTGCAACCCCGTGCCCTACGCCCCACGCCCATGCCTTAAACTAATTAATGACTAATAAAGAGCCATACATCAATTACATTTCATTCATCCAGAAGAAATTGGCATAAGTAAAATCCACTGCGGCTTGAGGGGAACGTAATAAATACCTAGAATTATCTTAATATCATAATTCAGAAGTAAAAAAGTTAGTTGCATTATTATTTGCCTCAATAAAAACCGAAAAAAATCAATAACAAACTACTAAAACCAATTTTTCTTTTTTTATCTTTAAACTTTTACCCCAGCCAGCTTCTGATATTCAAAAGCCTGAAAATTGATCATATTTGAAATATGAAATCAACGCATAGTCAACAAATAGAATCATTCATACTAAGTCATAGTAATCTTTTCTGGTACACTCCCGAAGAAAAAAAGATACACATTAGTAAAGAATTACTATTGGAGACCATTTTGAACTACGGTACTCTAAAAGATAGCCTTACACTTATAGATTTAATTGGTTGCAGCAAAACTCTTGAAATTCTCAAAAAAGCTGAAGGCCGTAAAAAAATGAATTACTACCCTGAGATTTATAATTTCTTCACTCTTTATCTTAGTAGAAATGCATAAAGAGGTACTAAATAAAAGTCAGATTGAACTATTACCATTGGTAAAGCAATTTAAACGTGAATTTTATCTCGTTGGCGGAACTGCTATTGCCCTGCATATCGGACATAGAAGATCAATTGATTTTGACCTGTTTAAAGCAAACAGACTCGTTCTAAACCGCATAATAAATAAGATATCGGCGTATAATAGTGCATATAATATCACCAGGCGTGTTGAAGAACAATTGAACCTTACGATCGACAATGTTAAGTTTACATTCTTTGAGTATCCTTATCCTATTGAGGCCAACCATAAGTTTGAAGATATTATCAAACTACCTGACTTGTTAAGTTTGGCAGCAATGAAAGCATTCGCCTTGGGGCGACGTTCAAAGTGGAAAGATTACGTTGATTTATACTTTATCATTAAAGATCATTATTCCGTAAAGCAAATTGTGGCATTATGTGATAACATATATGGACAATTGTTTTCAGAAAAACTTTTCAGGGCGCAACTATGTTATTTTGAAGATATCGATTATAGTGAAGAGGTTGAATACCTGGTAAAGCAACCCCCCGA
Organism: Bacteroidota bacterium; assembly: GCA_014382445.1. Taxonomy (GTDB): domain Bacteria; phylum Bacteroidota; class Bacteroidia; order Bacteroidales; family F082. The sequence goes on along the minus strand of JACNJS010000067.1, from coordinate 3,658 downwards.
TAATAAAATTAAAGAATTTTTGACTAAAACTGCGGTTGATGTTAGATTGTAATAGTGACAAGGGGACAAACCTCCTTCGCTAAAGCTACGGCGGTCAAGAGTGACAAGGGGACAAACCTCCTTCGCTAAAGCTACGGCGGTCAAGAGTGACGAGTGACAAGCTTGCCGAAAGTAATATAAAAAGTCATAAGGATTTAGAGGTTTATAAACAAAGCATGGATTTGGTTTAAGAAGTGACAAAGGGACAGAGGGACAAAGTGACAAGGTAGTTTGGTATACAAAAAATTATTTTGAGTGAAATTAAGAGCCATAAGGATCTGACAGTTTATCAAGAGGGGATGAATCTTGTTGAGGATATATATAGAATCACTAAGATGCTTCCTGACGAAGAAAAATTCGGACTTGTTAGTCAAATGAGAAGAGCTGCAGTTTCAATTGTCTCTAATACCTGCCCTGTTAAATCGCTCAAATGAGTTACTATTATACATATGTTCTTTTAAGTGATAAAGATCAGAAGTTTTATACAGGTTATACATCAGATATTGAGCGAAGATTTGATGAACATCAAAAAGGGAAGGTTAATTCAACTAAAGACAGAAGGCCATTGAAATTAATATACTTTGAGGCATGTCTAAATCAGGATGATGCAACGCATCGTGAAAAGTATTTAAAGAGTTTCCATGGAAAAATGTTTCTTAGGAACCGCCTCAAATCTTATTTAACAGGGTAAAGAAGGTGCAGCTAGAAAAAACACAAAAGAATATATTCAGTTCCTGTATATATCGTTAGGATCATTAGCTGAAATCGAGACTCAATTAGATGTATGTCAAAGACTAAATTATATTGACCAGTCATCCGAAATTCAATCAAAAATCTCACATATAAATAGTATGTTATCTGGATTGATAACATCACTAAAACGAAAAATATAAAATGACACCAAAAGACATTCTGAACACGGAACCCCCTTGTCCCCTTATCACTTATTAAAAACATTAAAACGCAAAGTATAAAAAACAACCGGATCGAGAACTTAGGCCCCCCTTGTCCCCCTGTCCCTCTGTCCCCTTGTCCCTTATTAAAAACATTAAAACGAAAAATATAAAATGACACCTGGACTGAGTACTAAGGAACACCTTGTCCCCCTGTCCCTCTGTCCCCTTGTCCCTTAGTAAAAAAACCAATTTTTCATTTTTCATATAAATAGTAGCTATTAGGTTTTGAATTTACGTACACCCAACACCATCACACCTTTTCTTCGCAAAGAACAATATACCCAATAATCATTCGTTTCAAACGAAAGATATAATAATGAACAAAGAACGGCTTACGGAAATATTACTTGATCAAAAGGAGGCTTTTTCCATTAAATCGGGGTTGATAACACGAGATGTGCCTTTGGATAATTATATCACTACCTCTTTAATTGTTATTATTACCGGCGTTCGTAGGTGCGGAAAATCATCATTACTTTTTCTTATAAAGGAAAAGATGAATATCAATGAGAACGCTTATTGCTATTTCAACTTTGATGATGAAAGGATAATTAACGATATTGCTTTATTGGAAAGTATCGACAATCTCCATAAGGAATTATACGGAATTGAGCCTGTTTTATTTTTCGATGAGATTCAGAATATTAGCGGTTGGGAGAAATTTATTAATCGCCTTTATGAACAGGGGAGAAAAATATTTATTACTGGCTCTAATGCTTCTATTCTTAGTTCTGAAATTGCCACAAGCCTTACCGGACGCAACAAAGTGTTGGAACTTATGCCTTTTTCATTTAGCGAATATTTGAGGTTTAGTAACATAGCTAATACACTTACTCAACTATCAACAAAGCAACGATTACAGATTACAGCTGCGTTTGAACAATTTATAATAGTTGGTGGATTTCCTTTAATGGTAAAAGAAAATGATCCTGAGATATTGAATAGCTATTTTAAAGATATCTTATATAGGGATATTATTGCCAGATATCGTTTAAGTCAGGTAGATGAGATTAAACAAATAGGTATCTATTTCTTTTCTAATATCGCTAAACTGTTTTCATATTCCACTTTACAAAAAATATCTTCAGTTAAAAGCCTAAGTAGTATAAAAAATTATTTGAGGTATTATTCACATTCTTATTTATTCTATTATCTGAGTAAGTTCGATTATTCATTGAAAAAACAAACTTATAATCCCCGAAAAGTATTTGCCATCGACCAGGGATTTATACATAAGATTGGTTTTAACTTTTCCGCTAATAAAGGACGTATCCTTGAAAATATAGTTTTCTTAGAGCTAAAACGCCGCAAGAAAGAAATCTACTACTTTACCGGAAAAGGGGAATGTGATTTCGTAGTAAAGCAAGGACTACATATTACTGAGGCAATTCAAGTAACATATTTGCTGAATAATGAAAACCTTGAAAGAGAAGTTAGTGGATTGCAGGAAGTTAAAGATCAATTCAATCTGTCAAACGTAATATTGCTTTATTACGATATTGAAATAAATCAACAACAAACACCACCGGGAGTACAACTTATTCCGGTATGGAAGTGGCTGATTGATAAGGGAGAAATGATAAGTGACGAGTGACAGAGTAAACGAAGTGACAGAGTTACAAAGTTACAAAATGACATAGCAAAAGTAACCTCGTAACTTCGTAACCTCGTAACTTTAAAATAACCCAAGTGGATAAGATACAAAACCATAAAGATCTTGAAGTTTACAAGCAATCAATGGAGCTGGTAACTATGATTTACAAGTTAACAAATGATTTTCCGGCAGATGAAAAGTTTGGTTTGACATCACAGATGAGGAGAGCAGCTATCTCGGTGCCTTCAAATATAGCTGAAGGGTTTGCTAGAAAAAATCCAGGGGAATTGATTCAATTTCTATATATTTCGTTAGGCTCTTTATCAGAATTAGAAACACAAGTTGATTTAGCAAGTAGACTTGAATTTGTAATGGATACCAGCATAATAAATGAGAAAGTGCACTATTTGTTTATTCTATTAAGTAAGCTGATTATTTCAATAAAACAGAAATCCCATAAAACTAGATAGTCTATTTTAACTTGATATTTTGTTGAGTAGCATAGTCACCTCGTTATTACTCAGTAACCCTGTCACTTCTGTAACTCAGTAACTTTTGTAACTCAGTAACTTTTGTAACTCAGTAACTCTGTAACTTCGTAACCCAAACAAACCATGACACACAAACAACAAATCCTCCAAAAAATCTCCGACAACACCGTCACCGTCGGCATCATCGGCCTCGGCTACGTCGGCCTCCCCCTCGCCGTTAACTTCGCCGAAGCAGGAATAAAGGTTATTGGGTTTGAAAAAAGTCAGGAGAAAGCGGATAAGATAAATCATGGTGATAATTATATAGGTGACATACGTGATGCAGTACTAAGGGAAGTTGTTGTAGACAAATTAAAACTTGAGGCTACCACAGACACAACCCGCATGAAAGAATGCGATGCCCTAATAATAGCAGTCCCAACACCATTAGATAAATTCCGCAAGCCAGACATGTCATATATCGAATCAGCATGTATTGATATTGGCAGGAATATGAAAGCCGGTACTTTTGTAAGTTTGGAAAGTACAACGTATCCAACAACAACCGAGGAGTTCATGTTACCACTTATTCAGGAACA
>JACNJS010000035.1:105942-222984 GCA_014382445.1 Bacteroidota bacterium | reverse complement strand
TAAAAAGTACATTTGAGGAAGGAAGGCCGTTGTCTTTTGTGTATGTAGTAAATTCTATCTGGGCAACTGATTGAAAATTCATCACACACAAAAACAATAGTAAAATTTTGTTGGTTGCGGAACTCATTTTACAATGTTCATTAATGAGGGATAAAGATAATAAAAATTTTGTTTTAACATTTTTAACTTAAAATTAGAAAAAGGAAACTCAATGCTGTCAAGTAAAATGTTGTTGTGGAATAGTACTTATAGCGAGTCCCTACTGCGTTCCAAAAACACAAATCACGCTTGGTTTTGAAAAGGATTAAATAGCAAAATGAATTAATGACAATACTCTCTAAAGGAAATATAATTACCCGGTTTTACTAATTTTTTTAAGCGATTCTTTATTTAAGATTCTGATATTGTACGAATTGAAATTAATTATTCCTTCACTTTCAAATTCTTTTAATGCCCTTGTAGCACTCTCCTTGGTCATTGCCGACATATCACCAATATCCTGTCGTGTAAGTTGCGTGTGAAAAGAATCACTATTATAAACTTTGCCATTTAAATTAATACTTTAATACTCAGTTACTATTTTGGAATTTTATTTTATTCATGATCTTTACAGGGGACAAATATCTTAAATTTATTGACATCTATCAATACTAATACGTGAATTTATCATTTCTATCAGGATATATATCAATGTATGTAAAACCAAAATTCTCTAATAAACCATTAATCTTGTAATGTTAAATAAGTAACAAAATAAAATTATAAAAGATGAATAAATTACATTTTGTTGGGATTGTAATGGTAGCATTTATAATGATTATGGTGGCCTCATGCCAGTATAAATTCCTTGTAGAACCCATTATTCCGCCGCCGCCACCAGGTGACACAACTAGCTTTTCTTTAGAGATTGTACCTATTTGGGTTGCTCAAAACTGTACCGGATGTCACGGCACAGGAGGAACTCAACCTGATCTTACTGCTGATAATGCTTACAGTAGCATTACCGGAATGGGACTTGTAAATACAGATGATCCTCCGTTAAGCAGGATATATACTCACCCTCTGCCTGATGGGAATCATTACAAAAAATACACAGCAGCACAGGCAACTCTTTTACTATATTGGATAGAAGAAGGAGCTCGTAACAATTAATAAACCTTAAAACTGTAAGAAAATGAAAAAACATTTAATATTTTTCCTTGTAATGATCTTCGGTGTTGGGGTTATTCTAGCACAAGATGAAGAAGCTAAAAAGAAAAAAGACAAACCAGTAAGTGAAATGTTTACCGGTGGACTAATAATTGACGAACAAACTTCGGTTATTCCCGAACAGAAAACACTTGAATTGCAAATTCAGCACAGGTTTGGTTTAATTAAAAACAATGGTATTTCTGATTTGTGGGGAATTTATGCTCCTTCAGCCAACACACGAATGGGATTAAATTATGCTATACTTGATAACCTGATGGTGGGATATGGTATCACCAGAAAGAACATGTATAGTGATTTCCAGATTAAATACAACATTCTTCAACAAACCCGAAAAAATACAATTCCGGTTAGTGTTACATTATACGGAAATATGGCAATCGATGGCAGAAACAAAGAGATATTTACTACTGCTACTGCCGACTCGGCTTTTAAATTTACAAACAGGTTATCGTACTTTACACAATTAATTGTTAGTCGTAAATTTAATGATTGGTTCTCATTTGCAGTTAATGGAAGTTTTACACATTATAATTCAGTACCAGCAGATATTGCCGGCGTAAAAGGAATGGACCATGATGTAATAGGTATCGGGGTTATGGGAAGAGTAAAATTCTCACCACAATCATCTTTAGTTTTCCACTATTCAATACCATTGGAAATTGAGTCAATATCTGAAAACACTACAGTAACAAATCGTCCATTACCAAATTTCGGTATCGGCTATCAGGTTGGTACTGCCACTCATGCTTTTGAGATATTTATTACGACTTCAAACGGAATTCTCCCTCAGGATAATTATTTGTGGAATAAAAGCGACTGGACTGATGGCGAATTCCGTATAGGGTTCAACATTACAAGGTTATGGGGATTTTAGTTAATGAATTATTCAACGGTGCTGCACTAAAGTAGCACTTATTACTTTAAATTCTTCTTGGCTTCTTCAAATTTTATTGATAATGAAACTACCAAAATCATTTTATAGCTGGACAACAATTTCCGGTGCTGTTTTGGCTTCTGTCAGTTTTTTGCTGATTGTTTTTACATTAGCAATCACATTCATTTTTCCAACTGATGTAGGAAATTATTTGGGTTTATTTACATTTATAATACTACCTGTTTTTCTAATTATCGGCCTGATTCTGATCCCAATCGGAACGGTGAGAAAAATGAAAAGAGACAAGAGTAAAGAAGTTCATCGAGAAGTTAAATTTCCCATTGTTAACTTAAATGACGCCAGCCAACGAATGGTTGTTGCTATCTTTGTTATCGGAACAGCTATCTTCTTATTATTTACAGCCCTTGGCAGTTATGAGGTTTTTCATTATACCGAATCAAACGAATTTTGCGGTACATTATGCCACTCAGTAATGGAACCTGAATATGTTACTTACCACAATTCAGCACATGCACGTGTTAGTTGTGTTGAATGCCATGTAGGTACTGGAGTAAACTGGTATGTAAAATCAAAACTTTCAGGCATGTATCAGGTTTACTCTGTAATTGCAAAAGCATATCCTACGCCTATCGAAACTCCAATACACAACTTAAGGCCCGCTCAGGAAACATGTGAAAAATGCCATTGGCCACAAAAGTTTTATGATCCAAAGTTCGTTACAAAAAAACACTTTTTATCAGATGAAGAAAACACTGAGTGGAATATTCAACTACTAATGAAAACAGGTCCTGAACATAGTGCTTTAGGACAATCAGAAGGAATCCACTGGCATATTAATCCAGATGTTAAAATTGACTATGTTTCAAATTGGAAAAGAGATTCAATAACAGAAGTAAAATACACAAATCTTAGCACCGGAAAAGTAAGAGTTTTTAAGAACAATCTAATTACTGATTCTATTCAATCTAGCGAAACTAGGACAATGGATTGTTTAGATTGTCATAACCGACCATCTCATGATTATCTTTCACCAGCAATATTTATTGATGCTGCAATTGCCTCAGGTGAAATATCATTAGATATTCCGGAGATTAAAAGTTATATAATGGGGATTCTTGTTGAAGAATTTCCTACCACTGACAGTGCTATGAATTACATATCAAATAAGGTAAATAAGTATTACGATGAAAACTATGAAGATTTTGTTATTGCTAACCCAGAGGTGATTCCAAAAGCAATTGAAGCTATACAAACTGGTTATAAGAATAACATTTTCCCAACTATGAAAGCCGACTGGAGTCAGTATCCAAACTATATGGGTCATGTTGAGACGTTAGGATGTATAAGATGTCATAACGATAACTTCATAAGCGATGATGGACATGTAATTTCAAGAGATTGCACCGTGTGTCATTCAATAAAAGCTCAAGGACCTGCCGGTGATATGGAATATGCCAATGCTGATAGCTCATTAGTTTTCAACCACCCTTTTGAAATGGACGATTGGAAAGAGATGACTTGTTTTGAATGCCATAAGGAATTGTATTAAGTATTTAAACCCAAATTAGAAAATTATATTATTCTGATAATTAAGCAATAAAGTATGTAAAGATCAATCAAATGAAAAAATTATTATTTATAAACCTTATAGTATTATTTAGCACATTTCTCATTGCACAGGAAATAACAGATGAATCCGTTGAACATTCTCCCGAAAACAGCAAGTGTTTTTATTGCCATGGAAACCCGACTTATTCATTTTACAATGAAATTCTGGAACGCAATGTTACTAATCGAATGAATCCCTATCTGATAATTGATTCTGCATTATACTATTATCAAAACCATAGTTCGTTTGAATGTATTGATTGTCATTCGTATGGTTTCAAAACCTTCCCTCACGACAATGAATTGCAAATGGAAGCCATGCCCGGATGTTTCGATTGTCATGAAGGTGATGATGAAGTTTACAATTTTGCAAAAATAGATCAGCAATTCCAGGAAAGTGTTCATTCTACAAAGCATAGCCAAGATTTTACTTGTTGGATGTGCCACAATCCACACACTTATAAAATAAACGCACGTAACAACCAAAATTTACTTGAAACAATTGTTTATGATAATAATATTTGTTTAAGCTGTCATGCCGACATAAATAAATATCAGCTTATTTCATCAGATAAAAATCCAAATATTATTGAAAAACACGATTGGCTTCCAAATCAAATATCACACTTTGCCCATGTAAGGTGTATTGAGTGCCATACAGATACCAGCAACAATATTTTGGTAGCTCATAAAGTTCAAACCAAAGACAAGGCAGTTCGAAAATGTGTTGAATGCCATTCGCAAAATTCGATATTAATGTCTTCTTTATATAAATTCCAAGCAATAGAAAAAAGAAATAAATATGGTTTTTTCAATGCTTCTACATTGGATGATTCATATATCATAGGTGCCAACAGAAACTACTACCTTAACGTATTGAGCGGACTCATATTTGGGTTCGTGTTGCTACTTATTTTTATTCACGCCGTTTTAAGAATATTTATAAAATGAAAAATCAAGTTTACCTATATCCAATTTGGGTTAGATTATGGCATCTGTTAAATGCCCTATTATTTCTGACCCTTATAGTTACCGGATTGAGTTTGCAATATTCAAGTAACGATTATTCTTTAATTCGTTTTGATTGGGCTATTTCAATACACGACATTGCAGGCATTGCTTTGTGTGTTGCATATATATTCTATTTGTTTAGCAACCGGTTTACCTCTAATGGAACTTATTACCAATTTCATTTAACAGGTATGTTAGTTCGTGTTTTAAAACAATTACGTTATTATTCAATTGGAATATTTAAAAATGAAGATGCCCCCTATCCAATATCAATTGACAGAAAATTTAATCCACTACAAAAAATAAGCTATGTAATTGTAATGTATGTATTTATGCCAATTATCGTTATTACCGGAACTGCTTTATTCTTCCCTGAAATATTACCAACAGATTTATTTGGCATAAGCGGAATACATATTGTCGATTTGATACACATCGTAACAGGATTTGCACTTTCTATCTTTATGGCTGTACATATATACTTCTGCACTATTGGAAAAACAGCATTAGCAAATTTCAAGAGTATGATAAATGGGTGGCATTAAGATTAAAAAGAAGATAATTTGTTCAAATTAATAGATTAAATATTATTATGATAAAGTATAAAAGACAAAAGTTTTTTTTTGGTTATGTAACTACTTGTTATTTCATTATACTTCTTTTTTTCTTTAATGGTGTAATTGCACAATCGGACGAGGACTGCATGATGTGCCATGAAGACCCTGAACTAATTGCTGAAAAAAATGGGGAAACTGTTTCTATGTTTGTTAAGACGAATGTCCTAAGTCATTCAGTCCACAATAAAGTTAGTTGCATTAAATGCCATACGGATGTAAATACTGACGAATATATGCATGCCGATAAACTGAAAAAATTAGCACCAGTTGAATGCGGTACATGCCATAAGGATAGTGAAATGCAGTTTTTTGCAGGTATACATGGCCAGGCCCTTAGCCTGAACGAACCATATGCTCCTGATTGTAAAGAATGTCATGGCACACATGATATACTATCACGTTGGAATTCAGATTCAAAAACCTACAAGATGAATATCCCAATCTTATGCGGGAATTGTCATAAGGAGGGAGCGCCTGTTGCCAGAATTTATAAGATCGATGAGCACAATATTGTCGAAAATTATAGTCAGGGCATTCACGGTAGAGGTCTTTATCAAAGTGGTTTAATTGTTACAGCAACATGTAACGACTGCCATAACAGTCACTTAATTCTACCACACGAAAGCCCAAATTCATCAGTTAATCCAAAACGGATCGCACGTACGTGTATGAAGTGCCACGTTCGTATTGAAGAAGTGCACAAAAAGGTAATTAAAAGTGAATTATGGGAAAAATCTCCGGGTGCTGTACCTTCATGCTCCGATTGTCACCCACCACATAAAGTTGAATATCAAAATATTGAAGACGTTATACCAAATCAAGCCTGTTTAGGATGTCATCAGAAAGATGCTTCCAAAAGCGAATATTTATTATCTCAGACCGGTGATACGCTTCATTTCGATCTAACTCATCTAGCCAATTCAGTACATTCGAGCATACAGTGTGCCAAATGTCATACTGGCGTATCCCACAACTTAAAAAGACCCTGTGAAACCGTTGATAAAATCGATTGTTCAAATTGTCATATTGAGGTTTCAAACGAATATTTTGACAGTGGTCATGGGCAGGCTTTTTTACGAAAAGAGGAAGATGCACCATACTGCACTAATTGCCATGGAACACACGAAACAAAATCCAGGTTTGATGATACCTCACCGACATACCGTGGAGAGATACCAACACTTTGTGGAAGTTGCCATAAGGAAGACGGCGATGCAAACAAGATGGCCGGATTAAAAGAAGTAAACGCTTATCTCGACTACTCAACAAGCATTCATGGGAAAGGGCTTACTGACAAGGGTTTACTTGTAAGTGCTGTTTGTACTGATTGCCATACTACACATCATGAATTGAAGGAAAGTGATACACTTTCTTCGGTGCATCCTAATAATATATCCCTCACCTGTGCAAAATGCCACAAAAGTATTTATGATGATTATATTGCCAGCGACCATTCAATCTACAACAATACTGAAAGTAAAACCTATCCAAACTGCGGTACATGTCACTCAGCACATGTGATTAGTGAAATTGATAAGGATAAATTCATGACCGAAATCACAGTTCAATGTGGATTGTGCCATGAAAAACTTTCTGGAACATATAAAGAAACATATCATGGTAAGGCATATATGTTGGGAGATTTGGACGCTGCAAGATGTTCTGATTGTCATGGAGCACATAAGATTCTCAAAGTGGAGAATCCAAATTCAATGGTCGGCTATAAGAATATTGTAAATACGTGCTCAAAATGTCACAACAATGTAACCCTTGAATTTACAGGATACCTTACACATGCGACCCACAACGACAACCCGATTTTATTTTGGTCATTTTGGGGCATGACATCATTGCTTATATTTGTTTTTGGATTCTTTGGCCTCCACACTTTAATTTGGTTACCACGTTCACTAAAACAGCGCAAAATAAATAAACATCATACTCCGGTAGGCAAAACCAAATACTACCGCAGGTTCAATAAACGCCAGAGATTTACACATATTATGGTTATTCTGAGTTTTTTATTACTCGCTTTAACCGGCATGACATTAAAGTTTGCTCACATGGAATGGGCTTCATGGATTGCTCACATGCTAGGCGGAGTAAAATCTGCTGGAACTATACACAGGTTTGCCGCAATTGTTACATTTGTCTATTTTGCATTCCACCTTTCAACTTTGTTTCAGTTAAGGGCTAAGGAAGGTTTAAGTGGGAAAGATTTTCTTTTCGGAAAGAATTCATTAATGTTTAATAAACAGGATATAAAGGATCTTGGAGCATCAATCAAGTGGTTTTTAGGTAAAGGACCACGACCTGAGTATGGAAGATGGACTTATTGGGAGAAATTTGACTATATGGCTGTTTTTTGGGGAGTAGCCGTTATTGGCTTATCGGGTTTGATACTTTGGTTCCCTGAATTTTTCACTCATTTCATTCCGGGTTGGGCGATTAACGTAGCTCAAATCATTCATAGTGATGAAGCATTGTTAGCTACCGGTTTCATATTCACTATTCACTTTTTTAATACGCATCTGCGTCCAGAATCATTCCCTATGGACACCGTTATTTTTACCGGCCATGTTCCTTTTGATGAATATATGAAAGACAGGCCACGAGAATATAAAGAGTTGGTTGAATCAGGAAGATTAGATAGTGTAACTGTTGAAAAGGAAATATCATCTACTTATATTAAAATAGTTAAATTTTTCGGATACCTATTTTTATCACTTGGCATAATTATGGTGGGACTAATTATATATTCATTAATTGCAGGAGTTTATTAAAAATATAATGATGCTGAAAATATTTAAGAATATGATTATCCAATTATCTATTTAATTTATTACTTTTGACAATACTATTGAATTATTACTAAAAGAAATTATTTAATAACCAAAAAAATCAATATCATGTACATTAAAACTCTTTTAATCGCTAGTTTTCTTCTGTTTTTAGGGGGAAATTACCTTACAGCTCAGGAATTTGAATACATTGGAGCTGCTAAATGTAAAATGTGTCATAATAAACCAGCAACCGGTGCACAATATAAACAATGGGCTGAAACAAAACACGCCAAAGCTATGGAATCACTTAAAGGCGATGAAGTAAATAATCCAAAATGCCTGAAATGTCACTCAACTGCGGGAAGCGTTAACGAAGATCTAATTGCAACCTTAACAGTAAGCGAAGGTGTATCTTGCGAAACATGCCATGGACCGGGCAGTGGCTACAAATCAAACACAATTATGAAGGATCGTGATAAAGCATTAGCAATGGGTATGATTATGCCAACCGAAAAATTATGTTTAGAATGTCATAACGATCAAAGTCCTCATTACAAAGGGTTCAACTATAGTGAATACCTTGTGCAGATTTCGCACCCAATTCCTCCAGCTGAATAAGCTTGAATTATAAAACATTTAAAAGCTCCATTACTAGATAGTAGTGGAGCTTTTTTATTCTTTATCAGCTTTGTGCTTTGATTTTTTTGAATAATAAATAGACAGCCCTATGGAAATAAGTGCAAGAAACATTAATGCAATGATGCGATATGCTAACTCAATACGGGCAAGATCAACAATGAATAAGTAAAGTGCGGCAGCTATCATTGTACCTAGTGCTAAATATCGGTATTTTATATTTTTTAACACCAAACTTAGAATAAAGTAAAGAAGGGCTGCAACTGTCCATGATAACGTAACATACCTGGCAGGAATTAAATAAAAAAGAGTGATCAGAACCATGATAAACCCGATAATCAGGTAAATGTTTCTTAATATATCCGTTTTAATAGTCAACTTGTCTTTTTTCCAATTCAAGATTCTTGCTGTTACTAATGCCACCATCGAAAAAGAAATATTTACTCCATCTATAAGTGATGATGTGCTCAAATAAAAAATTAACAAGAATATAAAAAGCATAGTATTCATAACAACAATAAACTTACTGCGAAACCAAATGGCCATCGACACCACAAGAAGGCTTTGAATTGCCAGCATAAAATAGGCAAGGGGGAAATCATAAATACCATGTATCATCACACTCATGGTTACAAAACCAAATAAGGCATAGAGCGATGATGTTATTTTCCAATCTGATTTTATTTTCAGCACGACGGAATAAAGCAAACAAAATGCAGAAATAGAGCCCATCATATTAACATAATCTGACTTAAAAAAAGATATTACATACAACGATAGTAGCATTGAAAACCCCATTCCGTTTAATACAATTGAACCCACTATTCCATTATTGGTTAACGATTCTGATTTCTTAACCAAAGAAATTAACGAATAAATGGCCGCAATTACAAAAAGATAAATAAACCCATAGCTATGTATTTTAATAGCCTGTATCTGGTGACCCATAATAGGGTTATTCAAAAAATAAAATAAATTGATCAAATAAACCAGAAATATTGAAAAAGTAAGCAACCGACTCCATCCTGACATAAAAGTACAGTAAACAGCAGTAGCAGCTATTACAATTGCAATCGACAACATAAAATGGGGTGAATCACTTACGATGGCAACAATGCTTAAAAGTACCAGTGCAATACCAACTAATATGGGTGATTTCTTTCTGATTGAGATTACTAATTGGGTAAAAGCTACAAGTGCAATTAATAATAACCCTAACGATTTGTTGCCAATAAGCGGAGTGGATGTGAAAAAATGTAAGCTAAGAGTAACATAAAAAAGAAGTAAATAGGCATTCCAGCTAAATGTGGTGGCTATTTTGGGATAAATCGATTTTAGGAAACGTGCTAAAATGAAAATTCCAGCAACAGAAATATATCCAAAAACAGAAGATGCTATTTGGTAACCTGAACTTTGAATATATTCAACAATAAGAATAATACCAAAGAATAGGACAATATTCCCAAGCCAGGAAAGTCCGTATTCGCCCACTTTCGACTCAAGTACAGATCCAACTGAAATATTTTTAAACTGATCTAAAAATTCTGGCTCATCAATATCTAAAGTCTGAGTCGGTAAACCTTGTCGAATCGTCTCAAGTTTAGCAACTCTTGATTCAAGAGCTGTAAGTCTGTCAAATATTTCAGTATTACTCAATTCATCATGATTTGCATCCATACCGTAGTTTTAATATATTCAAATATTTAAAGATAAATATCAACTATAGTCAATATGCTTTACGATTAAATCGCATCAATGCATTGCTTCATGATTTTTTTTCCAGGGTGGCAGAAGCCATAACAGAAACGCTAAAATAAAAAATGGCACAATAAACCATAACACAGATAACCAAACATCCGCACCTCCAATTAAATCAACCTTGTAGCTGGTAAACCCATAGAAACTTTTTGAGAAAAGTTGACCTCCAATAACAACATTCCATCTCATATAGAAGATACCAACCAACACACAAATGCTTATTATTAAATATATAATCTTCCTGATTCTTTCTCTAGGTTTTTTAAATTGCAGAAAACCTAAAGTAGTTAGTGGAATTAATACGCCAACTCCAATTTGCATAATAAAGAAAGTAAAGAATAATTTACCGCGAACCAGTATTTTTAGAATATCAAATGATTCATCTGCTTCATAAATTCTATGGATTTGGTCTAAACTTTCCAGAGTAAAATCTATTATAAGTATATAAAATAAATATTTTGCAATTGTATCCAATGCCATCATATCTGGTTTCTGTTTACGCAAATAGGAAACTCCCATATAAATAAACATTACCAGAGCAATTCCTGAAACCATAGCAGAGAAAATAAAAATTACAGGCATCATAACGGTTGACCACCATGGATTTGCTTTAATAGAGCCAAATATAAATCCTACGTATCCATGTAGTAAAAATGCTGAAGGGATACCAACTACGGTAATAAAATAGCCGATTTTCTCATCTGTTTTTCTCGATTCCGGTGAAGTTTCACTAACCCATAAAGTAAGTGCTTTATAAACAAACTTCACAAAGCCTTTTTTTTGTTGCGACCATATAACCATATCGTATCTGTAATCAAACCATATTTCGAGTAATAATACTACCATTAGATACCATAAATACACAAAACCAAAAATGGCCATTGCAGAAGTTAAATGAGGTGTAACTAGCATTTCGTAGAAGCGCCAGGGCTGACCAAGATGGGTAATTAACGGCATTGTGGCTACTAACATAAAAGATAACGCTGTTAGCAACGAAATTTCATACGTTGGTCGTAATGCTTTTATATCAAATACTCTGTTTAAAGATGCAAGGATAAATGCTCCGGCAACAAGTCCGGTAACGTAGGGATACATTACAATTAGTAAATCCCAGTTTAAGGCAATTTCATTAGGATAAATATAGCCGTCGAGGTTGGCTAATGCTTCGTATAGAGTTTCATATTTATTCATTAGTGTACCTCCTGACTTAAATCGTTATAAAATAATTTAGACTCTGTATTTAATTGTGGTTTTAATACGGCACAATTATTTTCTTTGATAAATACTGACACTGCACTTTCTTTATCATTTAAATCACCATATATTCTGGCTCCTGTTGGGCAAGCCATCATACATGCAGGATCCAAACCTTTTTGTAAGCGATGGTAGCAAAGTGTACATTTATCAACTACCCCATTTTCCATATCAATATAGCGACAACCGTAAGGACAAGACTGAACACAATATCCGCAACCTATACAATAACTCTTATCGACTAAAGCAATACCCTCGGGAGATTCGAAGGAGGCACCTACCGGGCAAACCTGAGTACAAGGTGATTTTGCACAATGGTTACACATTTTTGGTACAAAAAATGTTTTATAAATTTCATCATCAGGTACCGGCTGTTTAAAGCCATCAATACCACCGTTTGGCGATGAAACTTTAATCTCGTCGTCATTAGTGATGGTATATTGTTCAACCCAATTTCGAAAGAAAAATGGCTCATTAGGAACATCGTTTTCAACTTTACAGGCTCTTGCACAACTGGCACAGCCAATACATTTTTCGATATCAATACCTATTCCGTACCACTTACCCTTACCTTTAGGTTTTTTTGTTGCATAAACCATTTTTAATGGATTCAATAATGAAACCAATACTATGCCTCCTGCAAACATGCTGGAGTTCTTTATGAAATCGCGTCTTGATGAATTTTCTTTTTTTATAGCCATGGCTGATGTGGATTATGACAATTTATACATTCTTCACCTTCACTGTGTTCAACAGCATCAATTTGTTTAATTATACTTTGCGGACTGGCAGCATTTTTTGAATGACATCTCATACAAAATTGATTGTCGTCGGGTATGTTCATATC
Source organism: Bacteroidota bacterium (assembly GCA_014382445.1). Taxonomy (GTDB): domain Bacteria; phylum Bacteroidota; class Bacteroidia; order Bacteroidales; family F082. The sequence goes on along the minus strand of JACNJS010000035.1, from coordinate 210,363 downwards.
AATATTTTCATCATCAATATGCTTATATCCGGGACCGTGACAAATTTCACATTGAATTGACTTATGCGCACCTTGAGTTTTTAATTCGGCGATGGAATCATGACACATAGCACATGTTTCAGTTTGAACATATTTGGCCTCTTTATCTGAAATTTCTGTAAGAGCGTTTCCGCGATAGGCTCCATATTCTCTCCATGATTCAGGAGTTAGAAAATATTTAAGACCTAACATTATCCCAATAAATAGGACAAAAACTATCAATAATCGTTTTACTTGAAGTGGCATAATAATTTAAATGTTAGTTGGTTAAGTTGTTTTTTGATCATTATATTTATTTTATGATTACAAACAATATTACTTATTAAAAATCTAGTGTGCTTATTAATCAAACGGTTTGAGTATTCGATTCAACGCTCTTCTTTTGTAAACTATCAATACTAAATCCCTCAAATAAAATTGCAATAGATATTTTTGAAATAAAAGTAAAGAGCAATGCACCACCTGAGAAAATCATAACAGCTGTACGTATTTCAATATCAGAAGGAACATAAAATAAATACTGCCCTAGTGAATCGGGAGTAAACCCTGGTATAATTAAAGTTATTCCTTTTTCCATATAAACACTGAAATAAATTAAAACTGCTCCAATATTTAATGTGAGAAGGTTTTTTCGGGTTTTTGGAATTAAAAATAGTAGAAATGCAGTGAAGCCCATTGCAATCGACGACCAACTGTAAAATACAATCTCCCTGTTTTTCTCAACTCCTAATAATAAATATTCCCAATAAACAAGATGTTCAGTATCAGAGTAGAATTCTTTAAATAATTCAGAAACCGTAAAGAATAGATAGATAAACATTGCGTAAACCATTAGTTCGGCAATTGTAAAAATAACTTCATCCTTAATTTCAAATTTTGTTGTTTTTCGAAGAACCTGAAAGAGTAGTATTAGTATTGCAGGACCCGAACAAAAAGCAGAAGCTAAAAACCGGGGAGCAAGTAAAGCGCTATTCCAAAAAGGTCGGGCAGGAAGAGCATTAAAAAGAAATGCAGTTACAGTATGAATTGCTATTGCGGCTGGAATACTTAATAATACCAATGGCAATATGAAGGATTTGTTATATTCTTTTTTATGAAATTGTTTATATAATAAGTGTGTAACAATTACTAAATTTAATATAAAATAAGTGAAGAGAGCAAAAAAGTCCCACGACAAAATCGAAGATGGGAAATTCATTGTTCCAACAATAGGAAGCATATGCCAAAAACGAAGTGGTTCTCCAATATCAACCACAATAAAAGCTATGCACATAATAACAGCGCAAATGGCTAATATTTCGCCAAAAATTACAATTTCTTTAATTGGTTTCCAGTCGTATATATATGCGGGAATTACAAGCATAACTGCAGCTGCTGCAACCCCTACTAAAAAAGTAAAATTTCCAATATAGAAACCCCATGAAACAGAATCTCTCATATTTGTCACAATCAGACCTTCTTGCAGTTGATCATAATACCCAAGTGCTCCCCACACAATTAATACAAGCAGAAAAAATATACAGGAATAATAAACTCTTCCTCCATTGACAATAATTTTAAATGATCCGTTTATAAATCGTAAAAAACTCATAATTATTAATTTATCAAATGATTAAAAAAGATAAAATTAGACACCGAAGAAATAATAGAATTTAGGTTGTGTGTTAAGCTCTTCTTTAAAAACAAGAACACGCTTATTTTCTAATATGTATCTTATTTCGCTATCAGGGTCTAGCAAGTTTCCAAATTTTCGTGAACCTGTAGGGCATATTTCAACACAAGAAGGGTATTTTCCATCTCGAACACGTTGAATGCAGAAAGTGCATTTCTCGACAACACCTTTAGTTCTTGGCCGATTCCCTAAATAATGAGTTATTGGATTAACCTCTTCATCTGGAATATTTGGCTCACCCCAATTAAAATGCCTGGCGCCATAAGGACAGGCAGCCATACAATATCGGCAACCAATACACCAGTTATAATCAACTACAACAATTCCATCTTCGGTTTGCCAGGTTGCTTTAGTTGGACAAACAGTAGTACATTGAGGATTTCTACATTGCTGACAAGCAACTGGCATGTAGAAATGACCCTTTTCCGGAACCAAATCAGGATTATAATGAACATTGGCATAATGCACATCGATACCCTTTTCATTTTCCATCCGAAGCACCTGTATCCAGTGAACCTGAGGTTCACGAGATTGATTATTTTCCTCAACACAAGCATAAACACATTTTCGGCATCCTATACATCGGGATAAATCGAGAGCATATCCAAATAAAATTCCTTCAGTAGCAGGCTTATCTGATACTACAAACTCCTTACCATATTTTTCAGAATACTTTTTCTCAAGATTCTTTACAATATCATTTTTTTCTGCTTTTGATAATGTTCTGAAATTTTGTTGAAAAAATTCATCTAACTCTTCTGAACTACAACCTGCTAATGCAACAGTTCCCAAAGCCAAAACAGGTAATTTTTTCAAGAAATTCCGTCGTGAATTATTTTTTTCTTTTTTCTGCATACTTTACAAAATCGTTATCAATATTTATAAAATTATCCCTTTATGTTTTTTTGTGCAACAGGGGCCGGTGCAGGTTTAAGTTGCATTGAACCAGATGAACTATCATTATTAATAATTTCATCCGCTTCAGCCTTCGACAGAGTATTAAATTTCAGTTCAGAATGATTATTAGATTTTTTTCGATTCAAAAAAGAAAAAGCACTAATCGAAACAATTGCTATAGGTATCTTTTTTAAAAAATCTCTTCTCGGACTATTATCAGTTTTTTGCATGATTATTCTGTATTTTAAAAAATATATCAATAAATATCCTCTTGTCGAACAGGAGGGGGCAACGGTTGTAATGATTCAAATTTAGGCGAATGCGGATTGTGGCAATGTACGCAAAGTAGATATTGTTTATTTCCATTCCAATCACCAGTACGTTTACCATGAACTCCAACCTTCCAATCACGAAGTTTATCACCATGACATTGTCCGCATAGCTTATATGATTCTTCAAATTTTAATAAACTGCCACTTGCAAGTCTCAAGAAATCCCTGTTATCGGCGTCATGACAATCAAGACACCAACGGTTTTCACTATCATGATGGAAAGAGTCGACAATCTCTTCATGCATATCCAATAATCTTCTTTCAGGATTCGTTTCCTGCTCAGCATGGCATTCGGAACATGGGAAAATATCTTCACTAAATGGTGGTTTAGCAACTGCTATATTGTTCTTCTGTTCATCAGAGCTTGTCAATGCTTCAGCATTTACCATGTCCTGCTTAAAAAAATGGCTTTCGCTACATCCATATAATAATACTAATAGTACAAAAAATATTTTTAGAAATTTGTTGTTAAAGTCTTTCATTGTGCGTTTTCATTTATAAATTCGAGAAGCTTCGATGATTTCATTTTATTTTTTATTTCATTATTCAGTTCGTACCAATAATCTTTGGAAGGGCAAATATCAAATTGCTCACATTGTGTACCTTCATATGAACAATTCACCAATGTTAACTCAGGTTCAAATGCTCGATAAATATCATAAACCGAAATTTCATTTGGTTGTTTCGACAGTACATACCCGCTACTTTTACCTGCAAAATTTACTATTAATCCTGTATTTTTTAACCCCATGATTATTGAATCCAAATATTTTAACGGAATTTTTTGATTTGCAGAAATTTGCTTTTGAAAAAGACCGTTTAGTGATTTATTATTGGCAATCTCAATCATTGCCCTCAAACCATACCTTACTTTGGTGTGAATTTTCATAATCCCATCAATGCTACTAAACTTATAGGATGCAAATATAAAAAAGTATTTATTATTTGCAACTATTTTGAATATTTGGCTATATATCTCATATACTGCCTGTTAGATATGTTAGGATTTTGGATTATTTCACCATCTTACTGTTATACACATAATTACATATATATATACTAGCATCAGTTAATAATTCAGCTTGTTATGAAAACCAAAATTGTAGAGTTAGTTTTGATTGTACACTTGGTTAAAAATTCAGGAGTTATGTTGAAAAGATTATAAAATAACTTTTAAAAAAGATGATTTTAACACTTACCAATCTTATCAATTATTTACCATCTACAAATTTATCAAATTGCCACTCGCATAATTGCTTAAACCTGCTTGTTACATTTGCAGTTACACGATCATGAAGAGATTCCCAAATTCGACGAATAAATTTCATTTTTGATAAAGTTTTATTACCATAAAAATCAAATCCAACCATCATAAACAATTGCGTCATTTCATTTTCACCTCGTTCAGGGATAGAGGTTCTAACATATATTGAAAATACTCCAATAGGGTATCCTCCCTTACATCGGTAAAGAAGAAACCGGGCATTGTCAAAATCGAATGGAGCAGGTGTTCGCTGGATGGTAATCGCATTCAAGTCAAATAAATGCATCAATTTAAATCCAAATATTCCATTTTTCAGTCCGAAAATATGTGGAGAACAACCGAATAGAAAAATTTGAATTTTTTCCAGTTTTTTGTCTTGAAGGTTAACCTTAGCGATATGATTAGGCCAGCATGAAGAATCACCATTCCATTTAAGCAGTTCATCAAACACATAACTAGCTGGGGCTTCAATTCCAATTCTATGAATGTTGAGTATTTTAAAGTTATCAACTTCAATGCCTGTTCGTTGCAGAATACTTTCACAATAGTTCCTTCTTTCTTCTTCGGAGTTGAATTTAATAAGAGTATGTACTGTTGGTTTATTCAGCAAAAAATACTTGATATCAGTTAATATATTCCTGCTCCTTGTTGGGGGTTGCTTCTGGTTATCTTCTGCCTTATGAATCTCAGGTATACCGGTCATGATTCTTCAAAAATGCAATAATATTTAAAGTTCATATTTATTATACTTTACCATCCGAGCCATTGCACCAATAGTATTCCATACAAATGTAAAGATAGTTCCCGGATTTAAAAACCTCACAAAAATATTTTTATATGGAGCGCTACCCGTAAATATATCCCAAAGGATGGAGCTCATTTTTCGTTTATATCTTTCTTTTTGTTTCTCATTAACAACCATCCTAAGTAGTGCACTTTTCAATATTACCGATTGTTGAACACTAGATGTAATTTTGAAAATAAACTTGCCGATATTATTATCCTTCTCTAGTTTATTACACGTGGGTTGAAAATGCTTTTTAAAGTGTACCGACGATATTCCTTGAAATAATACAGTATTAGCTGCAGCCTTAGCTGTTAAATAAGCTGCTCCAATGCCATTTTTATACAGTTTTGAAGTGGATGAATCACCAATAAGTACCACCCTGTCGGCGTATGCAGATTTTGCACCCTTAATGTTAATATTAGGATAGCACTGGCATGTTATAATACTTTTAAGATCGGTGTTTGGAGGAAAACACTTTTTAACTGGTTCCGACTCAAGAAAACTTGCTACAATTTCGGTGTTGATATCTGCTCCTAATAATACGAGGGTAACATACCTGGCTTTCGGTATTAATGCTCCAAACTTGATATTGGGTAAATTAAGAAGAAAAACATGCATTGAATTACCAAAATATTTATTAATCTGGTTTTCATCTATTTGAATTTCACAAATAAATGTTCGGGTTGTTTTTGGAAGTATAAAAGACGGACAAAGATCACTAAACAATTCCAACGTCGTTTTGTTAAGCCCAACAGCTCCTACAACAAGATCATATTCTTTTTCAAAATTATTTTTGGCCCTAAGGATTATTCCATCCTTTTTTCTTTCCATCTCAATAACCCTGTCACGGATAATATTTGCCCCTTTCGCTGCACATAATTCCATCAGGTGATTGTCGAAACTTTTGCGATCATCAGGGATACATCCTAAGGGGCCAAGCCCTCTGAACATAGAAGCGATTTTTTGTTCGTCAGCAGAAGCTTCAATTACTACATTTCCCTGCTCAAGATGAAACGTATAGGATTCAATTCCTTGCCGGATTACTTCTGCAGGTAAAATAATCCCATCACCAGATAACATTTGGATTAGTGATTCAGAAACAATACCCCCACATTGGTTGCAACCTGATGGGCCACAGCTATTAAAGTCCTTCCCTTCAATTATGTCAATATTAATATGAAGGTCAAGTTGTTCGGCAAGTTCGAAAGTAAAATATGTAAAAAAACTGCCTGAAGGACCTCCTCCAACAATGGCAATATTGGAACCATCTTTTATTTTAAGATTATTAATCTCCATATCCGCCAAAAATAACAAAAAGATTGAACGGACGTTTTTTGATGGGAAAGAACTTAAACTTGTTTAAAAAGTCATCTCCATTAGGCTGTTTGAGCTACAACAGGTATTAAGGATTGTTTGTATATTTTTAATTTTAATATATTTAACGCTGTACGACACTCATCCAAATCAACTAGAATACTCAATTTAGTATCTTCAAATTTGTCTTTCAACTCGCTAAATAATCCGGAATAATAGTTAATCCCTTCTTTTAGATTATCAGCAAAGGTTAGCAGATACTTATGTTGTTTATCTGTTTTGGAAACCTTTGATTCATCAATTTTATTTTTCAGATAATCAATGTAAATCTTTAACTCTTTTAAAAACATATTTGGGCGATCGGTTCTGGTAATAATATTTGCCCTTCCATAAATATGATCTATCATTTCCTTTAAGCTTGATATTTTTGAGAAATACGCCATATTTGGACCCGGACAAACTGAAACCCCCTCGCCTTCAATCGTAGTGTCCAGTTTATTAACTAACAAAGCAGATGTGCCTAATCCCACGCAAATGCATGATTTGTCAACGATACTATCATATTTTACCTGGTATTCATCATGTGATAATCCTTCATTTTCCAATTCCTTTATTTTTAATCGTTGATATCGAATTGAGGCTGTACAAATTGGCTTTTCAGTAAACTCTTTGTTAGAAACAAGATATTTTTTTGGACATGTACTGCCCGGTATTCCTTTCTCAACCAGTGATAGTTTTTCAATATCTTTAGTATTACCTTTCAAACTATTAAATGGTACACCTAACGGGGATATATTACTTAAATACAGATCATTCTCCCGGGAATCGATTAATTCATTAAGAGTATAATCATCAACCGTTGTAGCTTCAGGCACTAAGAGAAAGGGCGTTCCCCAACCAACCGAATCGATTTGATAATGATCAATTAGAAATTGATGTTCCTCGGCTGTGCCAACACCTCCCTGAGCGGTAATTTTAAGAGGTAATACTGTTTTTGGTATCTGAAGATTTTTTTGAGAAAGTGCTGTGATAAGGATATCGTGAACTGATTTAATTAATTCTTTCCGATTTTCTTTAAATTCGGCAAGTATCGGCCCCATTAAATATCCATCAGTAGCAAAAGCATGGCCACCACAATTAAGACCTGATTCAATTCTGTACTCACTTACCCATAGACCTTTTTTTGCTAAAAATTTGCCTTGTATCAATGCGGATCTGTAGTCGCTTACTTTTAGTATAATTTTCTTTTTTATTTCACCACTTTCATCAGGAAAAAAATCTTTAAACTGCTCAATATAACTGTATAATCTGGGATTCATTCCTGCCGATAATACAACGGAAGAATTTAGTTCGCTATTAGCAAATCCTCTTAACGCAGCATGGGCATCATTATATTCGATAGGTAATTTTTCATTATTTGAATAATTATCCTTATCAATTTTGGTCATAATATTTACATCAATGCTGCCCAATGACAAGTTATTTTTTAGCCAGTTTTTTATTTCAGTTAAATTAAAATATTTTTCGGTTAAACTATTGAATTCTTGCTTTAGGGTAGAGCTATCGGGCAACATATTGAAATATTCCTTTATTTCATTACCTTTTTCAAAAGTAGCATTTTTTAATTCCTCAAATTTCTTTTCTACCTGATCGTTTAAAAAATTAAGATAAGAGGTAATCCTTTTTGCTCTGAAATCGTCAATTTTTTCCGAAATTTCCTGAAAAGGGATTTCAAATTTCTCGCTGTACATTTTTCTTAATTTTTCAAGAAGAGTATCATCAACCAGGGATACCGCAGAATCAATTCCGTACTGAGAAACTTTTAATGGGGTATCAATGGTAAAACCAATTCCCATAACAGGAATATGAAATGTGTGTTTTTTGCTCATATTTTAATAAGTTTGAACTAAACTTTCCCGCAGTTGTTGGTTTTGGTGAGCCGATCCGTGCAGAAATCGTGCTTCTCACATTTATTAATTGGTACTGCAAAAGTACAAAAATACTATATCAAGAGGCAGATGGCACTAAATTTAACAATGTTTAAGGATTTTTAACTGTTTTATGGATATGGTTCGTCGTCGTATTATTCAAATAAATCTGCTTCAACTCCCTCTAATTCCTTAAGCACCAACATTGAGTCAGTTTTATAAAAAGATACCTTCTCAAAACGGCGTATAACTACCTGTATAACTCTTTATTCCCGAATTAATAAATGCTTCTGATACTTGCTTCATTTCATTTTGTGTTGGAATGTTATCTATGTCCATCGTGTCCTCACGTTCCAACAATTTGTACTTTTCCCTGCCAAGGTGATGCAAAGGAAGCAGATTGACTTCTGAGATATTGTTTTCTCTGAAGAAGTTGATGTATTTTTCCAATATTTCATCGGAGTTATTAAATCCCGGAATTACCGGCACCCTGATAATCAAACGGCCGCTGAATTCCTTTGATAATTTTGCAGCATTGCTTAGTATGAGTTCGTTTCCTGAGCCGGTTTTCTTTTTGTGCAATAAGGTATCGGGATTTTTTAAATCATAGAATATCCAGTCGAGAAAAGGCATTACCCTTTCAAAATGTTTCCATGGGAGATTGCCACATGTTTCGATGGCAGTATGTATATATGAATCGTAACATTGCTTTAAGAGCTCTTCAGCAAAATCAATTTGAAGGAGCGGTTCACCTCCCGACAAGGTTATGCCTCCATCGAGCCCCCAAAACTGCCTGTCGCGGTTTATAGTTTTCATAAGTTCTCCTACGGTCATTTCTTTCGCACTTACACTTAGTGCTTTAGTATAGCAATTGTTTAAACATGAGTGTTCAAAACAGTCGTTACAAAAATTACGATTAATTAAAAGTTGTTCATTTTTTATTTCAATTGCTCCGAAATTACAATCCTTTACACAATTGCCATCAAGGCGGCATTTTAAGATGTTGTAAAGTAATATAGGACTATGGTTTATACCTTCCGGATTTGAGCACCAGTTACAGTTTAATGTGCAGCCTTGCATAAACACAAGAGTTCGGCATCCGGGACCATCATGAACAGATAGTCCTTGAATGTCGAAAATATATGCTTTGGGCTCCACCTTAATTCCAATGAAAATCAGTGCAGGTTAGAGCATTCAACTGTGGGTAGGCATCATATTTTTTCATGCAGTTACCCATATCATCCGTTGTTAACTGAAAATTAAAGCAATGTTTGCACTTTTGGGCTTTTTCGAAATGTTCACACGACTCATCATCGGCAGCTATATTGTTTTTGTCTCTTTTGCACAATCCTTTAAACGCATCAACAGGAAGATAATATTTACAATCTATATGTTTCATTACTAATTGATTATTGACTATTAAATTAAAACTTTAACTCCAAACTCCAAACCCTTAAATTTCTTCATATTCTGTTCTGGCAATTACCTCATCCTGGATTTGCTTACCAAGTTCAACCCAATATTGTGTAAACCCTGCTACTCTAACCATTAGTCCCCGGTAATTATCGGGGTTGTTTTGTGCATCTTTTAACATGCGCGAATCAACAATATTAAATTGTGCGTGAAACGCACCTTTCCTCAAATATGCCTTGATCATCTCTAAAAATTTCTTTGAGCCTTCCCTGCCGGCTACAACCGAAGGATGGATTTTCATATTCAGCTGCGAATTCTGCGAAAGCGCATGGTTGTAACATGTTGCGGAATTAAAAAGTGCATATGGGCCGTTTTGATCAGTTCCGGGATAGGCCGAAACAGAGCCATCGGCAAATGTTGTACCGCTCAATCTCCCGTCAGGAGTTGCCAATGTTACGGCTCCCATTGGTGCATGGGTTGATACAGATATCTGACATGAATAAAGTGGTTCATTATATAGTGAAAGATAATTTTCGCACATTTTGCTGAACCAGATTTGCCAGTCGCGGAAAATATTATCCACAAAACTTTCATCATTACCATACTTAGGAGCATCGAGGCATTGGCTATGAATTTTTAACCAATCTTCGTATTTTTCAGTTCTCTTCTGTTCAATCAAACTATATGAACCTGTTTCCTGTGCAGTGAAATATCCAAAATTAGAATCAATGGCATCTTTCAGATTTGCTAACGAAAAGTTCTTTTCTACGTAAACATTTTTCTTTACTGATGCCAGCGAGTTTACAAGGTTAACCCCTCCGCAAACTTCAACATTAAATGTACGGTTATAGCGGCTTCCTTTGTGGCTGATATCTTTGCCGGTTTCCAAACAGTCGGGTTTAAGCATGCTATTTACAATTGATGGCGAAATCTTACCCCAAATGTCGTGCTGAATATTATTTGTAAGCGTAAGAACTTCTACCGTAAGGCTGAAATACTCTTTGAATGTTTCCCAAAGTTCCTCATAAGTACTAAGTTTTTTGCCGTGAGCGGGATAAACTCTTCTTCCGGTTCTTCGATCAATTCCATTGTAAAGCACAGCTTCAAGCACTTTTGGCACAGATATAAAGTGAACCCCAACACTTGTGGCCGGTGCTGAGCCACCGGGAATATAATGAATCTCCCCATTAAACTCAAGAGGCATCCAGCTTCCGGCTGAAGTTTCAAGGCAGCCACCTATCGACCATGCTCTTGCCTCTTCCATCTCCATTCCTTCATTTTTGAAATTCTCCATTATAAACTCCATCGCTACGCGGTTGTTAACCCATGCCGGATATCCGGTTCCTACCTTTGTAGTTTCGATACCTTTAAGCAAGAACTCTTCAGGCAACTTTTCATCATACAGTAAACTTAAAGTTGGTTGAGGAGTGTCGCAAGTGATTGATGATTCCATGATAAGTATTTCAAGCTCGTTAGCCGCGCTATTGCCATCCTTGGTTAATCCTCCCACACACAGATTGTTAAAAGTGTTACCACTTAGTACACCTCCAACAACACCCATTGATGCAAAGCAATCCAGCTGAGTGAACTTCATGCGCATAGTTTCGAGTAGTTCGATAGTTTTCTCCTTATCCAATTTACCTTCGTCCATGTCTTGTTTCCAGTAGGGATATAGTACCTGTCCCAGCCTTCCGGGCGAAAGTCCCGAAATTGCATCTTCGTTTAGTACAGCAACATGGAAAATCCATGTCAACTGCAATGCATCGTGAAAATCCCGGGGAGGATTATGTGATAGCCAGTCGAGTCTTTCTGCAATATCCAAATATTCGTGAAGTTGGTTGTTATCTTTCTCCAGGCTTGCCATAAACCTTGCTTCATCAGCATGGTTTTTTATCCATTTTTGAATTCCTAAAAGAACTGTTTCAATTGATTTGTAAAAATATTTCCTGTCCATATTCGGATAACCGGCTGATGCATCAATCTTTTCTTTACAGATTTTTAATATTCCATTAATGCCATATTGCAGCGGATAGTAATAATTCATGACTTCACGGCCCTGAGGGAGAGTATAGCCCGAATCGAACATACAAATAACAGCCCTCATTATCTCTTCTTTAGTGCTGTATCCAGGAACCAGCTGCTCATATTTGTGACCAATGTCATCGACAGATTTGTTATGCCATTTTTTTGCAATTCTCAGAAGCATTGGCATTTCTTCCTTCCTCATCCCGAACTTTCCGGCAATCGATATTACATTGCCAATACTTTTAGTAACGTTACCTCCTCCCTGTCCCATTGTAGTAACTTCATCCGAACTGACCTTTCCTGCCTCAAGAGCTTCTTTATACATTTCATCTTCCTTGGCGAGAAAAAATGCTTCCGACAGCCATGGCATTGGATATGAACCCCTTAGGTAGTTAGCTTTTCCCATAACAAGTAATTCGCCGGGGTAAATTACAGGTGTAAGATGCTCAAAACCTGTTTTGAGTGCTTCGGCTCTTCTTACGATTGGCACTTCGCCCTCTAGTTCTTCCCACTTACGTGTATACCAATATGGAAATTCAATAGATGCAGAAGACTTCGTTTCAAAATACTGATTTCGTATTTTCTCCACCCTTTGAGTAGGATTTTTAACTATTTCTCTCTCTAAGATGTGCCCTTGCGGGGCATTACCATAATAATTAATTGCTGAACACTCGAGAAATTCATCAGGGAAGGACATAATTAACAAATTTGTATAAACAAAAACTTTGACCAGTTAGGGTCGATAAATGTACATATTTTTCGCGATGAGAGTAAAGCGCGTAGAATTTTTGTAACTAATCAGTATTAAAATACAGGATAATCTTTCAATAAACTCTGTGAAACTCTGTGTCTTCTCTGTGATCCTCTGTGAAACACTTGTCTGCCATGCTTCCGGCAGGTAAACCGGCAGGCAGGGCTATTGCACAAAGTAGCTCAAAGAAGCTCAAGTGACACAAAGAAAATTAAGGATTTTTAGAAACTCTAGTCATCATTACTTTTCGTTACACTATTAGTTACGAATTTTTTAGTGTAGCCTTTAAAACCAAACATCTATTTTAATAATTATCTTTGTCTTCAAGAATCAAACAAATTTATGTCGACAAAAAGGAAAAAACTATTACTAATAAATCCGTTAAACACAGGCACTAAGGGTCTTATAATTCACAAACAAGTTATTTACCCACCTTTGGGATTGGGAATAATTGCTACTCTTACACCCGATGATTGGGATGTAGAATTATTAGATGAGAATTTTGATAGTTTTGAATTCAAAGATGCTGACCTTGTAGCATTAACAGCTCTTACCTCCAGCGTTACTCGGGCATATGAAATTGCAGATATTTATCGTAAAAAGGGTATTGCTTCAGTACTGGGAGGCATACACGCATCGATGATGCCAGGGGAAGCCATGAAACTTGTTGACTCGGTTGTTATTGGTGAAGTTGAAAGTGTATGGCCCACCCTGATTGAAGACTTCGAAAACGGTGAACTAAGGAAAAGTTACACAGGAAAACTATTGTCGATGGAAAATGCTGTAAAGCCCAGGCGCGATCTTTTTCACAAGGACTATAATTTTGCCAGCATCCAAACAACCCGCGGCTGCCCAATGAGTTGTGATTTTTGTTCGGTTCATACTTTTAATGGCAACTCATACAGGTTGAGGCCTGTAGCTGAAGTACTTGACGAGCTTGAAACTCTTGAGCACAATCTGGTTTATTTTGTTGACGACAACCTTATTGGTTATGGGAAAAGATCGCAGCAAAGAGCCATCGAATTATTCAAAGGGATTATCGAGCGCGGAATAAAGATTGAATGGTTTTGCTCGGCATCGATGAACTTTGCCGATAATGAAGAAGTATTACGTTTAGCATCAGCAAGTGGTTGCAGGATGGTTTTATTGGGTATTGAGTCGGAACGCATCGACCAGTTGCAGGATATGAACAAAAAGCTGAATGTTAGTATGGGCATCGACAGCTATGAAGTAGTATTTAATAAGATACATAAACATGGAATTGCTGTTCTTGGAGCCTTTATTTACGGATTGCAAACCGACACACCGGAGTCGATGGTTGCCCGTACCGAATACATAAATAACGCATCAATTGATGCTGTTCAGGCTACTATTCTAACTCCACTTCCCGGAACCGGTCTATTTAATCGAATGACTGAGGAGGGCAAAATAACTATGAACGATTACCCAAACAACTGGCAACATTACCATTTTGGTAAAGTTGTTTTTAAGCACGACACTATGCAGTATGAGGTTATAACCAGCGAAATAGCCAAAAACTGGGATAAGTTATATAATGAGAAAATATTGAAAAAGAAATTTATCCGAACGCTTAAACAAACAAAAAGCCCTATTGCGGGAATATGGTCGTATGGTTCAAATTTGCAGTACTACAATCTTGTTTTTGAACATGATGAAAGCAGGCCTCAGCTTGATCTTGTTGATATTTTCGGATTGAAAGAATTTGAATCAAACCCGTTTTTGTAGGAACTATTCAATCATGACGAAAAAAAAATACAAGCTTCTACTCATAAATCCGTTAAGCACAAAGCGAATTGGCCTGATAAGAGATCAAAAGTCAATATACCCTCCAATGAGCCTCGCGATAATTGCTGCTTTAACTCCCGAACATTGGGATATTGAATTACTCGACGAAAATTTTGAACGCTTTGAATTTAAAAAAGCCGACCTTGTTGGATTAACTGCACTAACATCCCAGGTAACACGTGCTTATGAAATATCTGAAATTTATAAAAAGAAAAATATTCCAACCGTGATTGGCGGGATTCATGTTTCGATGATGCAGGAAGAAGCATTAACTTACGCCGACACAGTTGTGATTGGAGAGGCTGAAAGTGTTTGGAAAAATGTAATACTGGATTTTGAAAACAAATCATTAAAACGGTTATATAAAGGCGAGCTGAAACCTCTGGTTGATTCACCACAGCCAAGGATCGACCTTTATCATTCCGGATATGCATTTGGTAGTGTACAAACCACCAGGGGGTGTCCAATGAGTTGTGATTTTTGCTCGGTTCATACTTTTAACGGAAAACAATACCGCGCCCGTCCGGTTAAAAATGTGGTAGATGAATTTGAAAAAATACCACAAGATAAAGTGTATTTTGTTGATGATAACTTCATCGGATATTCAAAAAAATCGGCCAAAAGAGTTGTTGAGATTTGCAAAGAAATTATTAGGCGCAGCATTAAAAAAGATTGGTTTTGCGCAGCTTCGATGAATATTGCCGATCACGACGAAGTGTTAAAATATGCTGCTGAAGCAGGATGCAGGATGATATTTCTCGGTATTGAGTCGGAGCTTATCGACCAACTTGAATCGGCAAATAAAAAGCTGAATGTAAAAATTGGTATCAACAACTTTTCAAAAGTTTACGATAAAATACACGAGTATGGAATTGCTGTTCTTGGTGCATTTATTTATGGTTTAGATACTGACACCCCAGAAACAATTGAGAATCGAACAAAGTATATGCTCAATTCTAATATTGATGCAATGCAGGCTACAATTCTTACTCCTCTTCCCGGTACACCGTTATTTGATCGCTTGGTGGATGAGCATAGACTAATTTGCAACAATTTCCCTGATGACTGGGCTCGTTACGATTTTGTAGAAGTAGTTTATAAGCCAAGGCTTATGACTGCTAGAGAACTCACTAAATCAATAGATTCAGCATGGAAAACCCTATATGATGAAAAACGATTGAAAAGGAAATTCATAGATGCTTTGAAGGCAACAAGAAACCCAATTTCGGCAACATGGTCGTATAATTCAAACCTTCATTATCATAACTTAGTATTTGAGCACAAAAAAGATAAGTTAGTACAAGATTTAAATTTATAATGTCTGATTATAGATGTTGTAGCCCTATTAATTCATCTGCATCATTCATATTTTATATTTTTGCCCAACATAATAACTAAATACATATGTATCATTCAATCCCTGAAACCAAATATCAATTAATGTCGGTTGCATCCGGAAAATTTTTTAACGATACAGGATGGGTACTTGAGGCTCCGGATGAATCACAACCCGGACTAGTGCGCGCCATTTATGAGAAGAAACAACTGAAAATTAAAGATGATTCCTATGGTATTTACAAATTTGCCGACTGGCTACCAATACATAAAATGTTGGTGGGCTCATTTGCACCAGTCACCTTTAAAAGTGAAGGACTTAGTAAAAAGTTAGGGCTTTCTAATCTCTACATTACGTTTAGCGGTTACTGGCCTGAACGCAATATCCTTATGAAAACATGCTCGTTTAAGGAAACCGAATCGTACTCGGTTTGTGCTCGTATGGATAGTGATGAAGAAAAAATATTGGTGGTTGCATCGGCAGGGAATACAGCTCGTGCATTTGCCCAGGTGTGCTCGGACAACAAAATTCCACTACTGCTTTGTGTTCCCGAAGATAATCTTGATGCACTATGGTTTGATGCACCACTTGACGATTGCGTTAAGCTTATTTCAAGTAAAAAAGGAGGTGATTATTTTGATGCAATTCATCTTTCAAACATTGCTGCCGAATTAGATGGTTTTGTAACAGAAGGTGGCGCAAAGAATGTGGCACGACGTGATGGTATGGGAACAACAATGTTGTCGGCAACTACAACAATTGGTGAAATCCCTGAGCATTATTTTCAGGCTGTAGGAAGTGGAACAGGAGCCATTGCTGCATGGGAAGCAAATCTTAGGTTAATTGAAGATGGCCGTTTCGGAAATAGAAAGATGAAACTTATAGTAAGTCAAAATTTTCCCTTCCACCCTATTTATGATGCATGGAAAGCAGACTCAAGATCGCTGCTACCATTTGATGATGCTGAAGCACGTAAGCAGGTTGAAATTATTGATGCAAAAGTACTTTCAAACAGAAGGCCTCCATACTCACTTTCGGGAGGATTGTATGATGCTATGAAAGATGCAGGAGGTGATGTATTGCTTGCTACCAACGAGGAAGCAAAAACTGCAGGAAACATTTTCCTTGAAACCGAACGTATAGATATTCATCCGGCAGCAGCCGTGGCCACAGCAACATTAATAACTGCCGTGAAAAATAATGTGGTGAAAACCGATAGTATTATTATGCTTAACATTACCGGAGGCGGTGAAGACAGGTTTAAAAATGATAATGAATTACATTATCTGAAACCACTTCTTTATTTCGATGTTAATCCAAATGAGAGGGATGTTAAGGAACAGATTGGAAAATTAATCTGGTGATTTTTCTTGCTTTTCCTTAAACAACTCAAGCCACTGATTGGCCATTGTAAGGGGTAGCAATAACGAACGTACAGGATGTGCAATAATTTGCTTTGATTTAGGCAATAAAGAAATCATTGTTGGTAAAGCACTAAATGCCAAACCTATCGACTGGTAATATTTTCCAAAGCCAACCTTCATTAAAAAATTTCTTACTTTTTCATTTTTTAGTTCAACACTAATGGACGAAAACGCCACAACGATAAATAATGCACGAATAACCATTTCCATGCCTTTGTAAAGCCCTACTAAATTAAACCATGTTGGGTTATAGCTCCCTGTATCCCAAAACAATGCCGATAAAAGAACTATTATAATTAACTGGGACCAAAAAACTGGTTTGCGCAAACGGCGTAGAGCATATCGATACATATAACCAAAAATCAACAAGTAGAAGATAATAAACGACAACCCGAAAATAAGATCATGAAAATTCAATAAATACAAACCCATTGGTATTGCAATCAAATGAAATATTAGTAAACCAATTGATGTGCGGTAATTTTTGTTTATGTCAAAAAAATCACTTCTGTTATTAATTTTATTATCAAGAACAAAATTACGTGATGACGATTTTATTGCAACTGCTTTTTTGCCAATGTAATACCCTAATATTGCGGCAGTAAAACCTAACACAAAGTAAAATAATAACAGTACCAGTAATACTTGCTTTGGCGCGGTCTCGCTCATTTTCAATTGCTTTAGAGCAAAATTTATAATATTTAAATATACTTTGATCAAATCAAATCCATAAAAAATTAGCAGGCTTACTATTTTATGAAATAAGGCAGTAGATACACTTAAGATTCCTGCCATTACATAGCTGAAAATATTATTACCGGCTATTAATATCACCAGCTCGATAAGCATGGCTTCGAGTAAAATTCCGGTCATGGGGCCAAGGATTACGGCAGAGGGAGAAACAGATTTCATAATAGCAGTTATTAGTCCTGCTCTGATAATAAGTCCTTTTTGTGGCCAAAGCTGGTAATATCCAATCAATAATACAGTACCTGCAAAAGCTAGCGTTGTGCCGGCCATAGGTAGTCGGGTATTATGCAAAAAACTACCTATAATAATTTCTAAAGCTGCCCACAAACCACCTACTACTGCTGCTTTAAGCCATAAGTCATCATTATTTTTCATTCAGTTGTTTACTTCTCCCGCAAGTATAATTCCGCTTATTTATAGTTTATTCATGGCAAGCAAAAAAAGGGTTATTAATTATCGCTGTTGGCGGTAGGTAACATCGTCCATTAATGATTGTATGGCATATTTCATCTCAGTGAGTTCAAGAGCTATTAGATTACCATATCCAGCTCGGTCGTTAAAATAAACTCCATTATCCAGATCGATAAATCTATAATCGGGGTTGTTGATCGAAAGGTCGATAAACTCCAGGTTTACTGGAACATGTCCATGAATTACCTTTTTGTTAGAAATTTTATCCGGGTCCACTTTAAAATCCCTGATCCATATCATAGCACGTTTATCAGAAAAAGGGTTATCCTCTTTAAAATTAAGGCCGGCATGAACTATAATAAAATTATCAACTTCTGTATAATAATCAAGATTCCTCATCCA
The DNA here is from genome assembly GCA_014382445.1 of Bacteroidota bacterium. Lineage (GTDB taxonomy): Bacteria > Bacteroidota > Bacteroidia > Bacteroidales > F082. The sequence goes on along the minus strand of JACNJS010000035.1, from coordinate 191,812 downwards.
CTCAATATATTTCTCAGGAATATCCTTAGGTGATTCAGCATCAAAGCTCTGGAGGGCCTCAGCACCGCCATATATTTCCCACTCACGCTGAATTTTTGTTTTTGCTCTAAATCCCAAAAATCCTTTGTGTTTCACATCCTCATCAAATGCTTTCACACAATAATCTTCATGATTACCCAACAATGCAGTAATATGATATTCATTTCGCTGCATCTCCATAATGTAATCGATAACACCTTTGCTATCCGGCCCGCGATCAATATAATCCCCTAAAAAGATCAGATGATCATTTTTGTTGGGTTTAATTTGATTTTCCATTAAGATCTTCAAAGTATCAACACAACCATGTATATCAGGTATAACCCACTTCTTTATCATTATGATTTGGTATTTTATTTTCCTTTTGCCTGATTGGCCACCTGCTCCATTAGTTTTTTAATATCTTCGGGATCGCCCAGAAAATAATCTTTAATAAAATTAAGGTCATCATCAAACTCAAAAACATAAGGAACACCAGTTGGAATATTAAACTCTAATATTTCTTCACGACTCATATTTTTTAGGTGCATAACCAGGGCCCTTAAACTGTTGCCGTGGGCTGTTATCAGCAAGTCGTTGTTCTCGTGTAGCGCAGGCTTTATTTCTGTTTCCCAGTAGGGGATAAATCTTTCAATTACTTCCTTCAACGATTCAGTAAGTGGAAGTTCTCCGGCAGTTAATTCTGCATATCTCAGATCAAATTTAGGATTTCTTTCGTCATCGGCAGCTAAAGGCATGGGAGGTGTGTCGAAGCTTCGTCTCCATAACTGAACCATATCGGCGCCATATTTTTCAGCAATTTCAACTTTGTTAAGACCCTGCAACGTACCGTAATGCTTTTCGTTCAGTCTCCAGCTTTTTCTAACTTCAATCCACATCAAATCCATTTCTTCCAGCATGAGCCACAGCGTTTTAATTGCTCTGGTAAGATATGATGTAAAAGCGAGCTTGAACCTATAGCCTTCTTCTTTAAGAATCTTTCCTGCCTGTATTGCTTCAGCAACTCCTTTTTCAGAAAGAGTTACATCTGTCCATCCTGTAAATCTGTTTTCTTTATTCCATATGCTCTGTCCGTGGCGAACAAGTACTAATCTTTTCATTGTTTAAGGGGTATAATCGCTTTAAGAATTTTTAACAAAACTAACAAAATGTTATCTATTATTCCATTCAATTTAATATTAAGTTAAATATTTCGATTGGGCAATTAGGTCAATTGTACTATTTTTGTTAACCATGTTTGTAAAATCGCCTGCCATAATTAAAAAAGTATTTCCGGATTTAGTATGGGATATCAAAACAAGTGAAAAGGAAATTTACCTCACTTTTGATGATGGTCCTCATCCCGAAATTACTCGCAAAGTAATCGAATTACTTGATAAATATGATGCAAAAGCAACTTTTTTCTGTGTTGGCGAAAATGTGATGAATTATCCGAATACTTTTAAGCTTATTATCGGTAATGGACATCAGGCTGGGAATCACAGTTATAATCATATTAACGGCTGGAAGGTTTCAAATCATGATTATTTCGAAAATATTGAAAAAGCTGACCAACTTATTAACTCTCATTTATTCAGGCCGCCTTTTGGGAGAATAATGCCATCACAAATAAAAGCACTGAAAGAAAAGTACTCTATTATAATGTGGTCGGTTCTTACTTACGATTTCGACATGAAAGTGAATCAGGAAAAATGTCTGAAAAATTCGATTAGAGCAACAAAACCAGGTTCAATTATTATTTTTCACGATAGCAAGAAAGCTGAAAAAAATCTGCTTTATGCTCTTCCTGTGTTTTTACAACACTTCTATGATAAAGGGTTTGCTTTTAAGTTGTTATAATTCAAAATTTAATGCCGTTAGAAATTAAACTATTTCGCATCTTTGTAGTTTAAATAAATTAAATACTTGTGGTTAGATTTTTGTGGTTTCTTTTACTGGTTTTAACAAGTGCAATTATTCTGCAATGTGCTCATCCAGTTTCTCCTTCAGGGGGTGCTAAAGATGTTACGCCACCAGCGGTTATCGAAACCATACCTGAAAACGGGAGTCCTAATTTTAAAACTGATAAGTTTACAATTAAGTTTGAAGAATTTGTATCTCTTGAAAATATACAGCAAACAGCATTAATATCGCCTCCCATGCTCAACATACCTGATTTTAGGGTAAAGGGCAAATCGGTTGTTGTTAAATTTAATGAAGATTTGAAACCAATAACAACTTACTCGGTTTATTTTGGAGATGCAATTGTTGACATAACTGAGAAAAACCCTTTGTTTAATTATACGTATATTTTTTCTACCGGCGATTATGTTGATTCTCTAAGCCTGGCTGGACATGTTTATAACGCATTTGATTTAGCACCAATGGAAGGAGCATATGTAATGCTTTATAAAGATAACAACGACACCATTGTTTTCGACTCTTTACCTTATTTTGTGGTACCCTATTACCTTAGTAAAACAGATGTTGACGGCAGGTTTCAATTTAATGGTTTATCCAACGATAATTACTTGATATTTGCAATAGGTGATCAAAACAGCAATTATATCTTCGATCAGCCGGGTGAAAAAATTGCTTTTCTTGATTCGTTAATTAAACCAATATACATCGAAAAACCTAAAATCGGCACAACTCTTAATGACAGTATAACCAATGTGTTGATGACAAATGATTCGATTATTGTTACTACAGATTCTTTAATATCTGATTCGATTTATAATGTGAGTCATGCCATTGTTGACCTGTTTATGTTTTTAACACCCGATAGCACACAAAGATTATTGAAAGCAGAAGTAGTTGAAAAAAATAAAATTTGTTTTTCATTTTCTCAACCGTCCACTAACATAAAAATTCAATCGCTCAAATTTTCACCGGATAGCATCTGGTATGTAGAGGATTTTTCGGCAGAAAAAGATACAATATACTGGTATCTATTTAATCCACCCATCGACTCACTTGAATTAGTGGTAATACTATTTGATGATACTCTGAGAACAGTATATCTCAAACTCGATCCTGAAAAAAAATCATCCAAGTCACGAAAAAAAGACAAGGTTGAGGAAAAAGAAAAACTTGAATGGACATCAAATATAAAAGGTAAAAAACTTGACCTTAACAAGCATGTTGAAATTCAGTTTAATCAACCCTATGTTAAGGTAAATGATATCGACTCATCATTATTAATTATTGGCAAAGACAGTATTTGGGATCCGGAGTTTAATTTTGTTGATAGTTTACATATGAAAATTGTATTCCCATTTGATTTGTTGGAAGAAACTAAATATCACATTTACTTCCCCGATTCATCCTTTTCAAGTTGGAATAATATTCACACTACAGCTATTGATTTAAGTTTTAGCACATTGCCATTGAACGATTACGGGATTTTAACTTTTAAACTGCACCCCGAAAATAAACAGAATTACATTCTTCAACTATTAAATGAAGATAAAATAACGTTAAGGGATTTTTATTTTAATAACGATACAACTGTCACCTTTTCCTACCTTAAACCAGCGCAATACTTAACAAAAATAATTTACGACAATAACAAAAACAACATTTGGGATCCAGGTAATTATGGTCAAAAATCTCAACCGGAAAAAGTAATTTATTTCCCAAAAGAAATAAAAGTCAGAGCCAATTGGGAAATTGAAGAAGATTGGAAGTGGTAAATGAAAATGCAGGATAGAAGATTCAGCATGGTGCTGGTTAAATGAGAGGGTGCTCGTTAAACTTAATCATATTGCTAGTACTCGTTACATCTGTTCACGCAATCAATAATTTCGGTAAGTATAAGGTTGCGTAATGCATAATAAATCTTCTTCCCATCGCGCTTCGATACAAGTACGCCCTTGTTTTTAAGTATACTAAGATGATGAGATGCCGTAGCCTGTTCAATATTAAGTGCAAGGTAAATATCAGTAACGCTTAACTTTTCACCTTTAGATAATAAATCAATTATAGCAATTCGCATGGGGTGTGAAATTGCCCGCAATTTACTTGCCGCCATTTCGAGTTTTTGTACGTCAATATCAATTTTATTCATCTCAGTAATTTTTTACAAATTTAGAAAACAAAAAATATGGAAGGCAAACAAATATGTACATATATAATTATTTATAATATTTATATTTATTCTAAATAATGCTTATGACGAAAACAATTCAGTAAAACTGAACTTAATGCCATCAAAAAGCCCTTTATCACTCAGTTTTAGCTCAGGAATAACGAGCAATGCCATAAATGATAATGTCATATAAGGAGCACGAAGTTTCGATCCCATTTTATGAACCTCATCATCAAGTATTTGATAGCTACCTGCCACCCTGTAACCATCGCAGGTCGACATAAGGCCTGCCACAGGGAGAGGTAATGTTTTCTTATCAGTTCCGTTAACCAGCGAGATACCTCCACCTTCTTTAATTATAAGATTAATAGCTTCAGTAATAGCTTTATCGCTGGTGCCAACCGCAACAATATTATGACTGTCGTGGGCTACACTTGATGCAATGGCACCATTTTTAAGATTGAAATTTTTAATAAAACCAATTGCTGGTTCCGCTTTTTCATATCTGTTAAGAACAACAATTTTAAGTATATCGCTTTCTACATCACTTACAACATTGTCATTTTCCACCTTATAAGCTTCGGATAAAAAGCCCGTTATAAGCTGGCCATCGTATGCTTCTATTACTTTTAACTTATCTCCTTTGGGAGAAACTCTCAATTTGTCGGCAGAAATGATCGTTGCATGAAAATTATTTGGATGATCTTCGGGTACGGAGTTGATGTAACTTTTACCATTTTCAGCTACCATAATTCCATTTACATATGTTTGTAGTATAGTAAAATCTTCAAGATTGTTAACTACGATCATATCTGCGGGGTCGTTTACCTGTAATGTTCCAACATCAAGTCCGTAATGTTCTATTGGGTTTAGTATCGCACTTCGAAGAACTTTTAAAGGTTCATAGCCCTTTTTTATCGCTCTAATTATCAATTGATTAATGTGTCCCTTAACAAGATCGTTGGGGTGTTTGTCATCCGAACAGAATAGAACCTTGTCTGAATGATCTTTCATCAAATCAATAAGTGAATCGAAGTTTTGGGCGGCGCTACCTTCACGTATTTGAATTTTCATTCCATAGGCAATTTTATCTAAAGCTTCATGCATTGTAAAGCATTCATGATCGGTGGTTATGCCAGCCTCTGCATACTTCTTAGCATCAACACCGCTAACTCCCGGAGCATGACCGTCAACGGGTTTATTGTACTTTTTCGCTATCCCAATTTTTTTCATTTCCCAGGGATCACGATTTATTACACCCGGAAAATTCATCATCTCGGAAAGATATTTGATCTCTTTCATACCAAGGAGCTCTTCCATTTCCTTTTCATGAAACTGAAAACCCGAAGTTTCGAATGGAGTTGCCGGCACACATGCTGATGCACCAAAATAAAATTTAAAGGGCACCTTACTACCATTTGCAATCATGTATTTTATTCCATCAATCCCCAACACGTTAGCTATTTCATGTGGGTCGGATACCGTAGCTACAGTACCGTGAACAACAGCGAGCTTAGCAAACTCCGACGGAATAAGCATTGAACTTTCGATATGAATATGCGAATCAATAAGACCGGGCAATATGTATTGGTCTTCTTTCACACCTGTCCCTCCGGCAAGCGGGTCTTCTTTAACTATATTGGTAATTGTTCCATTTTCAACATAAACGGTTCCTTGATAAATCGAGTTTGCCCTGATATCAACAATATTACCTGATAGAGTAAATTTATTTTTTGATTTCATGATTTTTCAGGTTATGAATAATTATACAAATTTAGGTAATTTCTGATAGCTTAACAGCCCAACAATCTTAAGTTTCTGACTTAACTGTTTTTGGTTAGAAAAACATAAAATTCAACTGGGTTATAATGAGACCAGGCCACACCAAAATCCTTATCATAGAACCAACCCATCATACCTGAAAATCGTATCAAATCCTTTGCTTTTCATATAACTTCTTAGGTTGATCTCGAAATCATGGTTTGTTACCAAAACAAAGTCACCTCCCCAGGCCCCGAGTGATTTTACTACACCCGGATAATCATTAAAATACAAAGATTTGGCAGTAGGTAACTTTAACACGATTGCCATAATTCGTTCATGTTCAGTCAGTAGTTTTTCAAATTCCGTCAAATTATTGGTTAGTATTAAATCTTCTGTAATATCAGAAATACTATCAATATCTTTGGAAGTAAATTTACCGTGTTTTTTAAATGCAGAAATGCTATCTGATGAGCTCTGCTTTTTGCCGAGATAAATAAAATACAACCTGTCTTTTTCGGGGGGGTTAAAATTTACATTAGTCACATGGTTATCTCCATGAACCACCTGAAAAAGAATTGGATTATTACTTCGCGCACAAGCAATATCAAATCCCGATCCTCCAAATGTGTTCTGAAGCAGATGATACGGATTTATGTTTGCCCATCTTGCAATATTATTAATTAACGTAGAACTGGATCCGAGGCCAAACTCAGGATTAAATTCTAACAAAGTGGTTACATCAAATCCGAAATTATCAGCAAGAAAATCACCCGACATTTCCTTTGCAACAGTCAAAATCTTTTTTAATTTTTGGGAAAGGGCCGCATCATCTGCACTCTTAATATTAAGTGAAGGCAATTCATATTCAGCAGTAAACCAGCTGCCATCAGTTTTGTTTGCCTGCCAATGCAAAATTTTGGAATTGTTTTTTTTTAAACTGAGTGATTGTCCGACGCGAAGGGGTAGTGCCAGGGATAATGCACCTTCCATTACAAGATATTCGCCTGTAATCAGGAGCTTCCCTTTTGACGACCATGTTTGTTTTTCAGAACTCAATTTTCACGTAGGGTTTGTATAAACTTCTTAACGGCACCATGCGAAACTCTATGGGTAACAAAATGCTCAATTGCCTTTTCTTTCTCGTCTTTTGTAGCTTCAACATGATTCAGGATATTAAAAAGGTGCATTTTCATATGACCAATCTGTATTCCTTTAGTTACCAGCGATCGGATTGCAGCAAAATTGCTTGCCAGGCCTACTGAAGCCACTATCATCATAAGCTCTTTGGCTTTAGGGTTGCCAAGCATTTCCAAAGAGTGTTTGGCAAGTGGATGCAACGACGTTAGTCCACCAACCGTTCCAAGTGACATTGGCATTGTTAGCTCATACCTGAACTTATTTTCGGTTAAAAATACTTTGGTTAAACTTTTATAGCTGCCATCTTTTGTGGCATAAGCATGTCCGGCTGCTTCAATTGCCCTAAAGTCGTTTCCGGTTGCTATTGCAACAGCATCAACTCCATTAAAAACTCCTTTGTTATGAGTTGTTGCCCGATAAATATCAGTTTCAGCAATTTTTACAGCCATCTGAAATTTACGAGCAAATTGCTCACCGGTCATTTCGTTGAAAATACCATTAAGGTCATTATAATCACACTCCACCCATGCTTTAACAATATTGTTTGGTGTATAATTAGATAAAATTGACATTATTATCTCGCACTCTCTTTCGTTATCACTAAAAATTTCATGGGTTTTGAAAAACTCTTTCAGGGCCGATGCAAATTCTTCAAGACATGAATTAATAAAGTTGGCACCCATCGAGTCGACAGTATTGAAAGATACTTTGAGCTGATAATAATTATCCATTTTCTTTGTAAAGTCAAGCAACTCAAAGTCGGTAATTCCACCACCTCTTTCCTCCATGTTTTTACTGATATCCATGGCAGCCTCTCTTAAATATAACTTTAGACTGTCAAGTACTTTTACAAGTTTACTCTTTTTGCCATTCCATAAAAAATGAACTTGCCCTATTTTCTCCACACCAATCACTCTGGCCTTAAACCCTCCCCGTTCCGACCAAAATCTGGAGCTGGATGAAGCTGCAGCTACAACTGAGCTTTCTTCAATAACCACCGGAACGTGATAAGTGCGACCGTTTACAACAACATTGGGAGCTACACCATACGGTATATAAAAGTTTGAAAGGGTATTCTCACTGAACTCATCAAATACTTTTTGCTTCGATTTATCAGATAGCCAAAAGCTTTTCATCAACTCCATGGCTTCAACCTGGTTGTCCATCAACTCAGAAACAATCTTTAGCTTGTCCTCTTTCAGAAGTTTTGAAAAACCTCTGATTAAAAAATCACGTTTTCTTCTTCTAGGCATTTGATTAATAATTCATTTACCAAACGTCCTCAACCTTTTCAGGTTCAGGTTTCATTTTTTCTTCGAGTGTACTACTCCAATTGTTAACAAAATCGGCAATTTGTCTTAAATATTCATCCCACCTCGGATCATATGCCGGATCATTTTTATCAAGCCATTTTTCAACCGGAATATCCGTAGCTGATTTAAGCACTATTTCATCTATAGTATATCTATACCGATTCTCTTTCATCTCAATGGTAAACGAATAATTTATCATTCCGCCCACATGTTTTGAACTGTCCTTATCCCAATAATAAATTCGAAACCTGTGCCTCCCAACTATTTTGCCAGTTTCTTTATCTCTTACTGACGTAACGCGCACAGGATCCTTATAAGTACTGTTCAGCCAATAAATACTCCTTTTAAACAAATCATATTGATCACCCTTCTCATCAATAACTCCCTGAAATTTTATTTTATTTGTCTCGGTATCAATAGGTATAAATAAATCTTCTTTTACCTGAGCCGAAAGATGTATGCCTGAAAAAACGAGTAATATTATAATGAAGTTCTTCATGATCTATAATTTTCAGTTAAGATGAAGCAAAGTTAATGGAAAATGTTTGAGTATGGTTTATTAAGCTAAAAGTTTAATTACGGGCTTGGGGGAAGGGGGGGCGTGGTTGTCGTGGTTGTCGTTGTTGAGGCTGTCCATTGAGAGCTGCAGACAAAACTAAAAACCCGTTAAGTGGATTTTCTTTAAGGCACGAAAAGAAAACACTTAGCGGATTAAGAAAGCTGATAACCCGACAACATTCCTTTCATCACTCCCCATAACTTAGTCTTATTCTAAATTGCCTTCGGGCAAAAAAACACATAGAATACTTTTATATATTTGTCAGTTCTTCTTTATCAAGAATATTTTCTGAATTAAAAACGTGTAAACTGCTAATATTATGAATCTTTCGTATTCCTCAATCACCAAAAAAATATGGATGTCGTTGATGGGCTTATTCCTGATGATATTTTTGGTGGTTCATTTGGGCATAAATTTATTGCTCCTGTTCGATCCCACGCGGGAACTGTTCAATGAAGTTGCCCATTTCATGGGGACAAACCCAATCATCCAGATTTTTCAATGGGTGCTTTTTGCCGGCTTTGCCATCCACATTGCTCTTGGGGTTATACTACAAATCCAGAACTGGATAGCACGCCCGAAAAGGTATAAAGTAAAGGCTATTTCCGAAGATTCTTTCTTCTCAAAATTTATGATCCACACCGGGATTATAATCCTGATTTTTCTGGTTATCCATTTTGCTAATTTCTTTATCAAAGTAAAAGTATTTCATGGAGTAGACGATTTCATTTTAGCTGGTGTTAATACCGGAATGGAAGACATGGGTTTACTGGTGGTAAAATTATTTGAATTACCTGAATATGTAATTGGTTATATAATTGTATTACTATTACTTGGCTTTCATCTCGATCATGCTTTTCAATCGGCATTTCAGTCGCTTGGTTTAAATCACCCTAAATATACCCCATGTATAAAAGGGTTTGGTCATGTATATGCGATTGTAATTTCGCTTGGCTATATACTAATTCCTCTGGTTATTTACTTTACAAAATAGAAGATATGACAAAGCTAGACTCTAAAGTTCCATCCGGTCCAATAGCCGAGAAATGGACAAATTATAAAGCACACCAAAATCTCGTTAACCCTGCCAACAAACGTAAGATTGATGTAATAATAGTAGGAACGGGACTTGCCGGTGGAGCAGCAGCAGCCAGTTTAAGTGAGCTTGGATTTAACGTAAAAGTATTCTGCATTCAGGATAGCCCACGTCGTGCCCATAGTATTGCCGCTCAGGGCGGAATTAATGCAGCTAAAAACTATCCCAACGATGGCGATAGTATTTACCGATTATTTTATGATACTGTGAAAGGTGGCGATTACCGCGCTCGCGAAGCAAACGTATATCGACTTGCTGAAGTAAGCAACAACATAATCGATCAGTGCGTTGCACAGGGAGTTCCCTTTGCCCGCGAATACGGGGGGCTGCTAGATAACCGATCGTTTGGTGGCGCACTTGTTTCGCGGACTTTTTATGCCCGTGGACAAACCGGTCAGCAGCTTTTACTTGGTGCATATAGCGCCTTAAGCAAAGAAATTAACAAGGGTGCTGTGAAAATGTATACTCGTCGTGAGATGATGGATATTGTTAAAATTGATGGCAAAGCAAGGGGTATTATTGTAAGAGACCTTGTAACAGGAAAGCTTGAACGACATGGAGCACATGCTGTTCTGCTTGCAACAGGTGGATACGGAAATGTATTTTTCCTTTCAACAAATGCAATGACGTCAAATGGCAGTGCCGCGTGGAAAGCATACAAAAGAGGTGCTTACTTTGCTGACCCAAGCTTTGTTCAAATTCACCCTACATGTATTCCGGTTCACGGCGACTACCAAAGTAAACTAACATTAATGAGTGAAAGTTTACGAAATGATGGTAGAATTTGGGTGCCTAAAAAGAAAGTAGATGCCCAAAAAATACAAAAAGGAGAATTGTCGCCGGTAAAAATCCCTGAAGAAGACAGAGATTATTATCTTGAAAGAAGATACCCTGCTTTTGGGAACCTTGTACCACGGGATGTTGCGTCACGCGCAGCTAAAGAGCGTTGTGATGAAGGATATGGTGTTGGAAATACTGGACTTGCTGTTTATCTCGACTTTAAAGATGCCATCAACCGGTTGGGTAAAAATGTTATTGAAGCAAGGTATGGTAATCTTTTTCAGATGTATGAAAAAATTGTTGATGAAAATCCATATGAAACACCAATGATGATATATCCCGCAATCCATTACACTATGGGTGGAACCTGGGTTGATTATGAGCTGCAGAGTACTATTCCTGGATTATTTGTAGGTGGTGAAGCTAATTTCTCCGACCACGGTGCAAACCGATTGGGTGCATCTGCATTAATGCAGGGACTTTCCGACGGATATTTCGTTCTTCCATATACGATGCAAAATTATCTTGCCGATCAAATAAATGTTCCTCATTTGGCAACCGATAGTGCCGAGTTTGAGCAAACTGAAAAGGATGTTCAGGATATTATCGACAGATTATTCGTTGTTAAAGGAAATAAAACTGTTGATTCGTTCCACAAAAGATTGGGGTTAATTATGTGGGATTATGTTGGTATGGCACGTAACAAAGAAGGGCTCGAAAAGGCAATTGTTGAAATTAAAGAATTGCGAAAAGAGTTTTGGGGAAATGTTAATGTTCCGGGTGAAAAAACAGGCATGAATGTAGAGCTTGAAAAAGCATTACGCCTGGTTGATTTCCTTGAACTGGGAGAACTAATGGCGCGGGATGCTTTGGATAGGAATGAATCGTGCGGTGGGCACTTCCGTGAAGAATATAAAACCGAAGAAGGCGAAGCCATGCGCGATGATGAAAATTATATGTACGTTTCAGCATGGGAATACAAGGGTGACGATCAGGAACCTGTGCTACATAAAGAACCACTTGTTTACGAAAACATTGAGGTTAAACAACGTAATTACAAAACAGCATAAACTAACAAAAAGTTAAAAAACGGAACAATGGATTTAAAACTTAAAATATGGAGGCAGACCGGACCGGATGTCGAAGGTAAATTTGTACATTACCCCGTTCATAATATATCCAAAGATGCTTCATTCCTTGAAATGATGGACATCCTCAACGAAGAGCTTGTTGCTAACGGCGAGGAGCCCGTAGCATTCGACCACGATTGCCGCGAAGGTATTTGTGGCATGTGTAGCCTGTTTATTAATGGTCATGCTCATGGCCCCGACGATTCAATAACTACATGCCAGCTTCATATGCGCAAATTTAAAGATGGCGAAACAATAGTTATCGAACCATGGCGTGCACGACCTTTCCCGATTATAAAAGACCTTATGGTTGACCGTTCGGCCTTCGATCTAATTATTCAGGCAGGTGGTTATGTGTCAATAAACACAGGAGGGGTACCCGATGCAAATGCCATCCCAATAAAGAAAGAAAATGCCGACCTGGCGATGGATGCCGCTGCCTGTATAGGCTGTGGTGCATGTGTTGCAGCTTGTAAAAATGCATCAGCCATGTTGTTTGTTTCTGCTAAGGTAAGTCAGTTTGCACTCCTTCCGCAGGGTAAAATTGAAGCAAAGCAACGGGTTGAAAATATGGTTGCTAAAATGGATGATCTTGGTTTTGGCAATTGCACCAACACCTACGCCTGTGAAGCTGAATGCCCAAAGGATATTAGCGTTGCCAATATTGCAAGGATGAACAGGGAATTTTTAGCAGCTAAGGTTTCATAACATTACTAAATTTAATAGTTTACCTCCATTTCGGTATAAACGAAATATTGACGGTGGCTCTATCAGCTGCCGTCTTCTTTTTTTATTTACATTTATGAATGAGCAGAAAAGCCCTTTTTAAAATTCATTACTTTTGAACCCTAATAATTAATCTTAATGCAATTCAAGTCAATAATCGGACAACAAACTTTAATCGATAAACTGGTAACAGGTTACAACGAGAATCGTGTGGCTCATACACTGCTGTTATTAGGTAATGAGGGATCGGGAGCTTTAGCCGTGGGTATTGCATTTGCTCAGTTTTTAAATTGTGCTCACAAAATAAATAATGATAGCTGTGGTGAGTGTCCATCATGTATTAAGTATGAAAAGTTTGCTCACCCCGACTTACACTTTTATTTCCCCACAGCCACCAACCAATCAATAAAAAAGGACCCCAAATCAAGCTTGTTTTTAAACGAGTGGCGCGAATATTTGTCTGATAACAATGCCTATATCTCCCAAAACGGTTGGTATGAACACCTTGGAATAGGAAATAAACAGGGTTACATCCGTAAAGATGATGCTAACGAATTAATTGGCAGAATTTCGTTAAAAGCTTACGAATCAAAGTTTAAAACTGTTATTTTTTGGATGGTTGACAGAATGAATGAGTCTGCTTCCAATAAGCTGTTAAAAACTCTTGAAGAACCACCCGATAATACAGTCATAATTCTAATTGGTGAAAAGTATGAACAGTTACTTCCAACTGTAAGGTCGAGGGCACAGCTTTTTAAAGTTGCCAAGCTTACTGATAATGATATTGCGAGTCAACTTATTAAAGAAGGAACTGAAGCTTTGGTTGCCAGAGATATCGCATTACTTTCAAATGGCAACTGGAATCTTGCCAAAGAAATATTAAATAACGCTGAGGAAACTCAATCAAATTTTATCAATTTTCGAAAATGGTTAAGATTATGTTTTCAGCCCAAGGATTATTCTGAATTAATAAAGTTTAATCAGGAAATTTCAAAAATTGGTCGTGAAAAGCAAAAGAGTTTTTTAAATTATGGATTAGAAGTTATACATAACTCAATACTGCATAATCATAACAACGGAAGCAAAGTAAAAAAAGCAGGAGAAGAACTTGATTTCTCGAAAAAGCTTTCTCAGTTTATCAATGAAGCTAACCAAACAGATATGTATTCGGCTTTAAACCAGGCCAACTACCATGTTGAACGAAATGCCCACGCAGGAATATTATTCTCCGACCTGAGCTTTACAATGGTCGACTTAATAGCCAAAGGCAGTAAATTTGCAAAGTGATTAATCGATTTGAAAAATACATCGGTCAAAATAATTTGATTAAGCCCGGCGACAGAGTACTTTTAGCTGTAAGTGGTGGTGTCGACTCAGTGGTCATGCTCAATTTATTCCACAAAACCGGAATTAAATATGCAATTGCACATTGTAATTTCAAATTGCGGGGTGCTGAATCGGATGTAGATGAAAAGTTTGTCAGGCTACTCGCTCATAATTATAATGTTGAAGTATTTTCGGGTTTGTGTAATGCAACTGATTATTCAAAAAAGAAAAATTTATCAATGCAGGAAGCTGCTCGTGAACTTCGATATGCATGGTTTAACAAGGTGTGTTTGCATAATAATTATTCATTGGTTGCGGTAGCACATAATCATGATGATACAATTGAAACTTTTTTTATCAATTTATTTAGAGGAGCCGGTTTAAAGGGTTTAAAAAGTATTCCAGCTAAACGACAAAATATCATCAGACCATTAATGTTTGCTACCCGTAACCAGATTGAGGAATACGCCAATAAACATAATCTTGAATTCAGGGAGGACAGCTCCAACAAATCCGACTATTATTTACGTAATAAAATCCGTCATCACCTCATCCCGAAAATTGAAGAAATATCTCCAGGATTTTCTTCTGCAATTGAGAAAAGTATTGATAATTTAAAAGATTCAGATTTAATATTGCAATCTGCTATTAACGAAAAAATTAAGCACCTATTTATTGCAAATTCCACAGGCACAATAAATGTATCCATACCAGAACTTCTAAAACTGTCTCCATTTGAAGTCTGGATGTATTATCTTCTAAATAAATTTGGGTTTAACCGACAAATAACAGATTCAATTTGCGTATCATTATTAGAGGAAAACAGAACAGGGCTAAAGTTCTCTTCCCCTGATTACGAGTTATTGATCGACCGGAATTATCTACTGATCAGGAAACATCGTAAAAAGTCATCCTCAAATAAATACAAAATTACAAAGGAGCAAAACGAGATAGCAGCACCTGTTAATATTATATTTGAGAATCATAAAAATGCCCCGGAATTCATTTTCAGTAAAAATAATAACATCGCATATTTCGACTTCGCCAAATTAATTTTTCCGTTAACTATACGCCATTGGGAAGTTGGCGACCGCATAATCCCTTTCGGAATGACAGGGAGTAAGCTTATAAGCGATATACTTATTGATAGTAAGGTTGACTTATTTGAAAAGGAGAATACATATGTTGTACTATCAGGGGAAAAAGTAATTTGGCTTGTTGGACATAGATCATCGAACGAATTCAAGGTAACTAAATCAACAAAACATATTTTTATGATGGAGCTTCGTTTGCTTTTTAGTCCGGGCTAACTTAATATCAACCTCTTACTGGGATTAAAAACCCTAAACTAAGGCTCGCTACTAATCAATTAATGCAACATTAACACTTTTTAAGATGCCAGAAAATACTAGCCGTAATATTTATTTATTTTTGCAAACTATTTTTTAAACACATATTATTTATATGAAGCACAGTTTAGCAACTATAGTACTTTTACTATTAACTACTTTTGGATTAGATGCACAAATCCTGGAACCGGTTAGATGGAATTTCTCATCGATTAAAACAGGTGAAAAAGAATATGAGCTTATATTCAAAGCCGACATCGACCTTCACTGGCATCTTTATTCGCAAGACATTCCGATGTCGCCCCCTGCAACCAGATTTGTTTTCAACCAAACCGATGAATTTAAACTTCTTGGCGATGTTACTGAAGTAAGCCCGGTTGTTGAAGAATATGATCCAAACTTTGAGATGGTGCTTAAATATTATTCTAATGAAGCCATTTTTAAACAAAAAATACAACTACTAAGTGATGGAGCAACTGTAAGCGGATTTGTTGAATTTATGTCGTGCGACGATACAAAATGTTTGCCTCCCGCTGAAGTTGATTTTGATTTGAATTTAAATAAAATATCAGGGGAACTGCAAACTCAAACGGCTCAGGTTACCAACGAAAATATTGTAGAAGAAAAAGATGACATACAGGGTAGGAAGGCCTCATATTGGGGATTCTTTATATTAGCTTTTCTGGGTGGACTTGCTGCCATACTAACCCCATGCGTTTTTCCAATGATACCGATGACAGTTGCATTTTTCATGAAAGACGGGGAAGATAAGGCTAAAGGAAAAATTCAAGCAATAATTTATGGCCTTAGTATTATTGGTATATATGTATTTATCGGATCGGTACTTGCAGTTATTGCCGGCCCCGACATTGCTAACTGGCTTAGCACACATTGGCTGCCTAATATTCTGTTCTTCCTGATTTTTGTAATCTTCGCTGCTTCATTTTTCGGAATGTTTGAAATAACATTACCTTCATGGATGATAAATAAATCGGATCAGAGTGCCGACAAAGGCGGATTTTTAGGACCTTTTTTCATGGCTCTGACTTTGGTTC
Organism: Bacteroidota bacterium; assembly: GCA_014382445.1. Lineage (GTDB taxonomy): Bacteria > Bacteroidota > Bacteroidia > Bacteroidales > F082. The sequence goes on along the minus strand of JACNJS010000035.1, from coordinate 175,469 downwards.
TTGTTTCGTTTAGCTGTACAGGGCCTATTGTTGGGACAATTCTTGTGGAATCGGCCGGTGGTCAGATAATAAAGCCCATTATTGGTATGTTAGGATTTTCGTTGGCTTTCGCATTGCCTTTCACTTTGTTTGCATTTTTTCCAACCTTATTACAAGGACTTCCAAAGTCGGGAGGATGGTTAAATTCAGTTAAGGTAGTACTTGGTTTTCTGGAGCTTGCTCTGGGGCTTAAATTTCTCAGCATTGCCGACCAAACTTATCATTGGGGTATTCTCGACAGAGAAGTATATCTTGCCTCGTGGATTGTTATTTTCTTTCTTCTTGGACTTTATTTACTTGGCAAAATAAAATTTGCTCACGATTCTGATCTGCCCTTTGTTTCTGTACCGAGGCTAATGCTGGCAGTAATAACATTTACTTTTGTAGCTTATCTGATTCCGGGAATGGTGGGTGCTCCGTTAAAAGCACTGTCGGGATATTTGCCCCCTCAAAGCACACATGATTTTGATTTGAATAATGTTATTCGCGAAAATGTTAAAGTATATGGTACTTCAACAAATTCGGTAGAGGACAAAGAATTATGTGAACTTCCTATGTATAGTGAGTTCCTGCATCTACCTCACGGATTAGAAGGTTACTTTGATTACGAACAAGCTCTGGCATGTGCTAGGGAACAAAACAAACCGTTATTTATTGATTTTACAGGGCATGGATGTGTAAACTGTCGTGAAATGGAAGCAAACGTTTGGGCCGATCCAAAAGTGTTAAGCATTCTTAATAACGATTATATTGTAACAGCACTTTATGTAGATGATAAAACAACTCTGCCTGAGGAGGATTGGTATATAAGTGAATATGATGGTAAACAAAAGAAAACCATCGGAAAAAAATATGCTGACCTTCAGAAAGCGATGTTTGGTGTAAACGCGCAGCCATACTATGTACTGTTAAGCCCTGATGGGAAAATGCTAACATCACCCAGAGCTTACGACCTCGATATTAATGAATTTGTTAAGTTTTTAAAAACAGGATTAAAGAACTTCAGTAAGGAAAAATTGGATTATTAAATTTCTAATTGACCTAATGTCTAATTTGCTAATAAATTTCTAATGCTTAAAATCCCAAATGTTGTAAATGAACAAATTAGAGTTTTGGATTTTTGATTTGTTAGGTCAATTAGAGCAATTAGAAATTAATTCAATTTATCCTTTGAATTTCTGCGCCAAGCTGTTGCAATCGTTTGTCGATATTCTGATAACCCCTGTCGATTTGTTCAATATTCTCAATTATGCTTGTGCCCTGAGCAGATAAAGCAGCAATTAACAATGCAACTCCAGCCCTAATATCGGGCGAGCTCATCTTAATACCTTTTAGCTGATATTTGTGATTTAAACCAATAACCGTTGCGCGATGCGGGTCGCATAATATAATACGTGCACCCATATCAATTAATTTGTCGACGAAGAATAAACGGCTTTCAAACATCTTTTGATGGATCAGCACACTACCTTCAGCCTGAACAGCGGTTACCAGCACAATACTAATCAAATCGGGAGTAAATCCTGGCCATGGTGCATCAGCAATATTCATTATCGATCCATCGATAAATGTTTCAATAGAATAATTCTCATATTTGGGAACAACAATATCTGCTCCATCTTGAAATACTGAAATACCAATACGTTTGAAAACCTCAGGTATTAACCCTAAATCAAACAGATTTACATTTTTAATTTTTATTTCAGATTTAGTCATTGCTGCCAGCCCGATAAAGCTACCAACTTCAATCATATCAGCCAGCATTGTATGTGATGTGCCATTCATAGAAGTCACACCTTCAACAATAAGCAAGTTAGAACCAATACCCGAAATTTTAGCACCCATACTTACAAGCATTTTGTTCAGCTGAACAATATAGGGCTCACATGCGGCATTAAAAATTGTTGTGGATCCTTTGGCCATAACCGCTGCCATCAAAATATTTGCGGTTCCCGTTACCGATGCTTCTTCCAGCAACATATAACTTCCTCTCAAATTGTTTGCCACAACACGGTAACTTTTTTTATTAGCATCGTAAGTAAAATCAACGCCGAGTTTTTGTAACCCGATAAAATGAGTATCAAGCCTTCTTCTTCCAATTTTATCCCCACCGGGTTGTGGCAGATAGCCTCTGCCAAATCGTGCTAACAGCGGCCCTAGTATCATCACGCTGCCGCGTATGCTTGTAGCCTTTTTATAGAAGTCGTCTGTTTCCAGATACTCTAGGTCGATATTTGATGCTCGGAAAGAATATTGGCTTTCGCTGGTGTTTTTAATAATTACACCCAACCCTTCAAGTAACTCAATAAGTTTATTAACATCTCTGATGTCAGGAACATTACTAATTACTACTTCCTTTTTGGTAAGCAAAGTTGCGCAAATTACCTGAAGTGCTTCATTTTTAGCTCCCTGAGGAATTATTTCTCCGCTAAGAGATTTCCCTCCCAATATTTTAAAAGCTCCCATTACAATTATTTATTTGTAAAAATAAACGAAAAAACAACCAAATTATGGTTGCTTTCTCAAAATATTTTAAAAATGGGGAATTCAGCTAAGTCATGCAGAACTATTAAAGTTCTGTGATTGTTAGTTGCAGAAATAAATTGTAGTAGGACGAACTAATTGTTTTTTGAACTGTAATTACTCTTTCTCCGTTTTCCATAATTATCTTTACCATTCTTTGGATTAGATTTATGAGAGAATTGCTTCTTCGTATTTTTTTTTGGTTTTTGAATAACTTCACTAATAGCTATTAACTTTGCATCTTCAGGCAGTTTCAATTTCCCATCTGATATTCCTTCAAGATGCTTACCTATAGTTTGATCATTTACTGATTCACGGTTCCATTTCAAATAGGACTTTTTCATCTGGTTGGCTATAGCCAAAATAAGTGCCTGTTTTTCCTCCCCCTCTTCATACTCCGTAGCTTTCTTAATAATATTGATTATATGCTTGCCGTAATGTCTAAGAGTTATGTTACTAACACTATAACTTAAGAGATCCGGCTTCCGGTTTAAAATTTCCTGAGAAGGCGGGGGGTATGGGCCATCTACATCGAGTTTAAAGCCCGAAATAACATAAAGGTGATCCCAGAGAACATGATTATAATCAATAGTTTCTTTAATCGAAGGGTTCATCTGTGCCATCGATACTATTATTGTATGTGCTGTTTTTGTTCTTTTTTCACGGTCTTCGATTGTGATTGCGTAATCAACCATTTTCTGAATATTTCTACCATATTCAGGTATAATCAGGTGACCTCGTGCAGTATTATATTCCATTAGTTAGAATTGTATTTGAGAATTCTTAAATTAGGATAGTTAAATATTTTGCAAAAATAGATAAATATATTAACATTGCTTTTTTAATTCTCTAAAACATTATTCACAATTAGTTGTTTCAAATTTGTTTAATCAGAAAAATGTTTCTATTTTTGCAGCCCGATTTTAAGGGGTATTTAGTAAACTGCTTAAGAAACAATAAGATAGATGAATACACTGAGTTATAAAACAGTTAGCGCAAATGCAAACACCGTAACTAAGGAGTGGGTGCTGATTGATGCTGAGAATGAAATATTAGGAAGAATGGCCTCAGCTGCTGCTAAACTTCTTCGTGGCAAGCATAAGCCTAATTACACACCCCATGTTGATTGTGGTGATAATGTAATTATTATTAATGCTGACAAGATAAGACTTACTGGTGACAAATGGGATGCTAAGAATTATATTCGCCATAGTGGATATCCAGGTGGACAAAAGTCTACTACGGCCAGAGAATTAATGGCTAAGAAACCAACTGCAATGGTTGAAAAAGCTATTAAAGGCATGCTTCCAAAAAATAAGCTTGGGGCTGATCTTTTTCGTAACTTATACGTATACGCAGGAACTGAGCACAAACAGGAAGCACAAAAACCAAAGACAATAAATTTAAAATCAATAAGATAATATACCTATGGAAGTAGTGAATGCATTAGGCAGAAGAAAAACTGCAGTAGCCAGGGTTTATCTTCATGATGGCGATGGAAAAATTATTATTAACAATCGCGATTATAAAGAGTATTTTCCAACAGCCATCTTACATTATGTTGTAGAACAGCCCTTACAGCTTACCAACAACCTGGGCAAATACAACATAAAAGTAAATCTAAAAGGAGGAGGTTATACAGGTCAGGCAGAAGCACTGCGATTAGGCATCGCCCGTGCATTAGTTAAAATCGACCCTGAATACCGTCCTGTTCTTAAAGAAAAAGGCTTAATGAAGAGAGATCCGCGTATGGTTGAGCGTAAAAAACCAGGACAACCTAAGGCTCGCAAAAAATTCCAGTTCAGTAAACGATAATTTTCACATACATTGGAATGAGTTTAGTATCCAAATTACTGTAACCTCAATAACAAGAGCTATTCAGTAATTGAAAAAGAGAATGTAAACAAATTAAAAAAATTAAAAAAATGGCAAAAGTTAGTTTTGACGAATTGCTTGATGCAGGTGTACATTTTGGTCATTTGCGCAGGAAATGGAATCCAAACATGGCTCCTTATATATTTATGGAGCGTAATGGTATCCACATTATTGACCTGTATAAAACACAGGCTAAACTTGAAGAAACTCAAAAAGCTATTAAACAAATAGCAAAATCTGGTCGCAGAATATTATTTGTAGCTACCAAAAAACAGGCAAAATCGATTGTAGCTGACCTTGTAAAAAAAATAAATATGCCATACGTTACTGAGCGTTGGCCGGGTGGCATGCTCACTAATTTTGCAACAATACGGAAAGCTGTGCGAAAAATGGCTAATATCGACAAAATGTCAACAACCAATTCATGGCAAAACCTGTCGAAAAGAGAACGACTGCAGATTACCCGCGAACGTGCCAAACTTGAAAAAAACCTTGGCAGTATTTCTGACATGAGTAGACTTCCTGCTGCTTTATTTGTTATCGATATCAACAAAGAAAAAATTGCAGTTGCAGAAGCAAGGAAATTAAATATCCCAATATTTGCAATGGTTGATACTAATACCGACCCAACTTTAATTGATTTTGCAATTCCGGCAAACGACGATGCTTCAAAATCAATTTATTTAATCGTAAACGCAGCTGTTCAGGCTATTGCCGAAGGATTAAATGAACGTAAATTGGCTAAAGAAAAAGAGGATACTGAAGAAGAAGCTAATGCAGAAGTTGGTGATGTAGATATTAAATCCAAATCAGAAGCGATCGTTATTGCTGAGGAAGCTGCTGATAAATCGGCGGAAAAAGGAATTGCTACAACATCTGACGGAAAACCAAAACGCAAAAGAAAAACTATCGCCAAAAAGAATTAACAGGTATTACTTACCGACATTTAATACTTATAAGAAATGAAGATAACAGCCCAACAGGTTAATGAACTGAGAAAAAGTACCGGAGCAGGTATGATGGACTGCAAAAATGCCTTGGTTGAAACTGAAGGTGACATAGAAAAAGCCATTGATGTACTCAGAAAAAAAGGTCAAAAAGTAGCTGCAAAACGTGCTGATCGCAATGCTGCCGATGGTGTAGTACTATCAAAAGTAAGTGCCGACAGAAAATACGCTGCTGTAGCAATGATAAATTGTGAAACAGATTTTGTTGCAAAAAATGAAGATTTTATTGCTTATGCACAAACTATTATTGACCTTGCTGTATCAAATGGGGCTAAAAATATTGATGATCTGAAAGCTTTGCAGCTCGGTGGTCGTACAGTTGACGAATCGATTACAGACCAGACTGGGGTTATTGGTGAGAAAATTCAGATTGGTCGTTTTGAAGTTGTTGAAGCTGAAAGTACATATGCATATATCCATCCCGGAAATCGTATTGCAACTATCGCCGGGTTTAACAAATCGGGTGATGAACTGCTCAACGCAGGAAAAGACGTTGTTATGCAAATTGCTGCTATGGACCCGGTTGCTTTGGATAAAGACAGCGTTTCGGAAGATATGATTAAACGCGAAATTGAAATTGGAATGGACCAGGCTCGTCAGGAAGGGAAACCAGAGGATATGCTTGAAAAAATTGCAATGGGAAAATTAAATAAGTTTTACAAAGAAAGCACTTTGTTAAATCAAACTTTTATTAAAGACAGTAAAAAAAGCGTTAGTCAATATTTGCAAGATGTTGAAAACGGATTAACTGTAACTGATTTTAAACGATTAGCACTTGCCTAAAAGTTCTTCAAAAATTATTTAAAAAGCCGATTCGAATGATTCGGCTTTTTTTTGTACTTTAGCAAAACATGATATAATAGTTGAGGATTTTAATTTAAACCCAATTATTGTAAACTAAAATCTCATAAAATGAAAAATATTATTATCTTCATTTTAGCCGCAATTATCTCATCATCTGTATTTTCACAAGACTTTGAATCAGGCGACCTGAATAAACGATTTTACATTAGAGCTGGTTTATCAACACCAACATGGACATATTATGGCTATAGCAACATAAACGATCTAAAAACGGGATTGAATGCAGAATCAAAGATAGGCGGCATCTTTGAAATTGGAACCATATTTATACTCAATGGTATTAATTTAGGTGATGGACTCCGATTGGGTATTAATGTGGATTTTATATCTCTTAAAAGCCAGGTATTTAATCTCCAGGGAAGCGAAAATCTTTATAATTTTTTTGTGGGGTCAAAAATTGGCCCATCTTTAACGTATTCACCAGCCCGAGCTGTGTCATTCGATGTATTTGCAAAACTTAATCCGGTGTGGGTAGGAGCAATTTATTATAACCACCAAAATTTTGACAATGGTATTGATATGTATTATGCATATACTCAGTTTATGTATTCGTTTGGTATAAATGTACGACTCGCCGTTTTTATGCTTGGTTTTGAATATGATATTGGCGGGTTGAAATTAAAAAACAATCAAAATAGTGAATACTGGCCAAACCATTCCAACCCGAGCAGCAACCGAACACCAATGAATGGGTTTAACACAACTATTGGATTGAGCTTTTAGTATAGATAATTCCAGAGTTAATTTGACTTATTTAACTTTAATTAACCTTCCATTTTATTTTTTCAAATTATTGATATTCGTATTTTTGCGACTCATAAACATACATAATTAACATGAACTTAGTAGATTAACTAAACTGCGTAATAACACAATCGGTACAAATATCACCGATTATGAAAATAATTAAATCCTAAAATGGTTGACGGAATGAAGGAGTTACTTTATACTGATGGATTTAAAGACCATAAAAAGACCAGCCCGGGAGGAATACATGCTGAGGAGTTTTAATATAAGTTAATCTCTAAATTCAATCCTTCCTTTCCCTACCTTTGCCTGCATGAACTACCCGGTTAACTTCGAGCAAAAAATTGGCTTCGACCAGATAAAGGAACTAATAAGCAGCTTGTGTATTAGTACAATGGGGCAGAATTTTGTAGATAAAATTCGGTTTTCATCAAATATTAGTGTAATTCAAAAATTGCTTAATCAAACAAGCGAGTTCACAAAAATACTCACCATTGGAAAATCATTTCCAGCACATGACTATATCGATGTCACTCACGATATTACTCAATTAAAAACACCGGGCAGCTATATTGAACAGCATACCCTTTTCAATTTAAAAACATCATTATTCACTATAGAGGAAATTCTCAATTATTTTAAAGAAACCGAAAAAGAAGCCTATCCTGAGTTAAAAAACATAATTGATAAAGTAAATTTTCCTGGGGATTTGCTGAAAAATGCTGTAAAGATAATTGACGATAAAGGAGAAATCAGAGACGACGCATCTGACAACCTGCGTATAATTCGTCAGGCAATTACCAGCAAATTAAAGCAGGTATTTCAAGAAACAAAAAAAGCATTTGAAAAGGCACAAAAATCGGGCTGGGTTCCTGAAAATGCAGAAATAACAATCCGTAACGGCCGATCAGTAATCCCTTTAAAAGTATCTGATAAAAGGGCAATCGGTGGTATTATTCACGATGAATCATCATCAGGTCAAACAGTATTTGTTGAAGCACCTATGTCATTCGAAATCAACAATGAAATAAAGGAACTGGAAAGTGAAGAGCGCAGAGAAATTATTAAAATACTATTAAACTTTACTGATGAGTTACGTCCTTCAATAAATGAACTAGTTGAGGCTTACCGTATTCTTGGATTAATTGATTTTATCTGTGCAAAAGCGTTGTTTTCAATTAAAATTGTAGCTAAACAACCAATTATTACGCATAATAAACCCGTAGATATAAGAGATGCCATACATCCACTTTTGTATTTATCGCACAAAGAACAAAAAAAGAATGTAGTACCTTTAAACTTAGAACTTTCTCCTGAAAACAGGATACTAATCATATCGGGGCCAAACGCAGGAGGAAAGTCGGTTTGCTTAAAAACTTTTGGAATATTGCAATATATGCTGCAATGCGGATTATTAGTTTCTGCTTCTCCCGATAGTGAATTCCGGTTATTTGATAATATTTTCATTGATATCGGTGACGAACAATCGCTTGAGAACGATTTGAGTACTTATAGCTCGCATTTGTTAAACATGAAATATTTTTTACGTAATGCAAATAAAAGCACACTTGTTTTGATCGACGAGTTTGGTACCGGAACTGAACCACAGCTTGGAGGATCGATTGCCGAAGCTACTCTTGAGCAACTAAATAAAAAAGAAACCTATGGGTTAATTACGACTCATTATACTAACTTAAAACTTGCCGCCGAACGAATGCCGGGATTGATTAATGGGGCAATGCTGTTCGACTCTGAGGAAATGCAACCTTTGTACAGACTACAAATCGGAAAACCAGGTAGCTCCTTTGCCTTCGAGATAGCAAAAAAAATAGGCTTTCCGGCACATGTACTAAACAGAGCAAAAAAGAAAAGCGGAGGAAAGCATGTCCGCTTCGACCATCAGCTTCAGCAACTGGAAATTGACAAAATAAAATTACTGAAGCAACAGAAAAAAGCTGAGTCTGCAGATATTAATTTGAGTCGGATGATTGAAAAATACACTGATCTGCTCAATAGTCTTGAGAAGTCGAAAAAACAAATAATAAAGGATGCCAACGAGCAGGCATTAATTATAATTGAAACTTCTAATAAAGATGTTGAAAAAACCATTCGTGATATTAAAGAAGCTGGTGCTGATAAAATAGTTACACAGGAAATAAGAAAAGTACTGGATAATAAAAAAGAAAAATTAAAGGTTAAGCAAAAAAAGGAATCCCCAAAAACAAAGGAACTAAACACTGTTAATAAAAACAAAAAGAAAAAAAATCATTTAAAGGAGTCGGAAATTATAAAGGATGAACAAATTAATGAAGGTGATTTTGTAATGATAAAAAACACCGATATAATTGGTGAATTAATAACAATAGATGGAACGGATGCTCTTTTAAATGTTAATGATGTAAAAATTAAAACGAAAGTTTCAAAGCTTATTAAATCGGTCGCACCAAAATTCAATATTGTAAAAAGAAAAGGCTACAATGATATTGTGAGCGATATTAATGAAAAAATGGTCAATTTTAAACTTACTATCGACTTACGCGGCAAACGCGCCGATGAAGCGCTGTCGATGTTACAAAAATACATTGATGAGGCCATACTGTTGAACATGAAAGAAATTAGCATTCTTCATGGTAAGGGATATGGAATACTTCGTGAAATAATTCGCAAATACCTGAAAAGTGTTGATGAAATTAAAACGTTTGGGGATGCTCCGATCGAATTTGGAGGATCCGGTATTACAAGAGTTTATTTTTAAGAAAAGATGTAGAATGTAAGAACCACCATACAGAAGCATTCCTACGATTATCATATTTAAAAACGGTAAAGTAGTTAACAAGCTGGTTGGTGTTCAATCGAAAAGCGCACTGCTTAAAGCTGTTAAAAAAAGTTAATTGGATTTTCGTTGGAAAGCTAAGGATTACAAATAATACACATCATAAAATCCGGCTTAAATTGCTAAATATTAGCCCGATAATATATTTGTTATCGTTCAAATAATATCAAATTTTGAAATTTGTTAAGCTTTCCATAGTAATTTTGATTAGTGATAACATCCCTCTGTAATATTTACATAGGGTTTTTAAGTTACATTTGCCGTTAAAAATTCCTTTAATATGAAAGTAGCATTATTTGGAAAGGTATATGCTGACAATCAGAGAGGTTACTTACAGCTATTGATCAATGAGCTGATAAAAAGAAACTCCGAAATTAGTATTTATGAGCCATATTATAAAGCTATTGCCTCGGCAGTGGATTTCGGGCCGAATATTTCTTTTTTCAAAACAAATAAAGATATTAAGAAGAATGCTGATATACTATTTTCGATTGGAGGCGATGGTACAATATTAGATACAGTATCAATCGTTAGAGATTCCGGAATTCCAATACTGGGAATAAATCTCGGGCGTCTTGGATTTTTGTCAAGTATTTCAAAAAACGATATTGCAGATGCTGTTAACAATGTTTTCAAGGGAGATTATTCCATTGATAAAAGATCACTTCTCCAGCTTGTTCAACCAAAGAGGTTATTTGGCGAAATTAATTATGCATTAAATGATCTTACTATTTATAGAAATAACACCACGGCATTAATTGTTGTTCATGTATTTGTTGATGACACATTTTTAAACTCATATTGGGGTGATGGACTAATAGTATCAACTCCTACAGGCTCAACAGCCTATTCACTAAGTGTTGGTGGCCCGATAGTAACACCTGGGTCGAAGAACTTTATAGTAGCACCTATTGCCTCTCACAATCTTACGGTTCGTCCTATAATTCTTGAGGATTCGAGTGTTATTAAAATCAAGATCGAAGGCAGGGAAGAGAAGTATTTAATGACAATGGACTCAAGGCACTCAGCAATTAGCAAAGATGATGAAATAATTATTAAGCGTTGCAAATTCAGCGTTAATCTTATTCAAATGAATAATCAAAACTTCTATTCTACAATTCGCGATAAACTGCATTGGGGTGTTGATTATAGGAATTAATTACAATTAATAAGGACTTTACGAAATAATATATCATAAAAAAAATAGTTTGTTGTGTATTGATTTATACCAACTAATTCATGTTAAGCATAACTAAAAAAGTGATATTTTTGCCGGTCAAAATTATAATGATAGAAAAAACCCTGAAATATAGTTTCATACGTATAGTAATAAAGGCCTTGATTGGCTTAACTATTATTTTGTTTGCATATGCCTCTAACGCTCAAACTATTGAAATTGGAGGGTTTGGCGGAACATCATATTATTTGGGAGAGTTAAATCCTGCCCTGCCATATAATCAAACACAGTTAGCATATGGCGCACTTGCCCGGTATAATATTAACCCTCGATGGGCAGCAAAGTTTTCTTATTATCGTGGTAACGTGCAGGGGAGTGATGCCACAGGAGGTTCTGTAATTAACCGTGATCTCAATTTTAAATCAAAAATCAACGATTTCTCTTTAGTTGCCGAATTTAATTTCTGGGAATATTTTACAGGAAGTAAAAAAAACTTTTTTACTCCTTTTATTTTTGGAGGAATCTCATTTTTTACATTTAAACCTACATCATCTAGTGGTGTTGCTCTGCAACCAATTGGAACTGAGGGGCAAAATATTGGTTTTGCCAACCGCAATCCATATAACCTGTATAGTGTTGCCTTCCCATTTGGTTTTGGTTTTAAATACAGTATATCAGAAAGATTTGGGCTTACCTTTGAATGGGGAATGCGTAAAACTTTAACTGATTATATTGATGATGTAAGCACAACATATTATTTAACCGGATCAAATATAAACCCTGATTATCCTGCAGAGATTTTAAGCGACCCTTCGATGACTCACGATCCTTTTATGCAACGTGGTGATGACCAAACTAAAGATTGGTATAATTATACAGGGATTACTGTTACATATAAATTTGATTTGCAGAATAATAAAAGATGTAATAATGTAGAATGGAAATAATTTTCATCAAATTTTTTAATGAAAAGCTATAAAGAAAAAATAAATATTGAGAAACTTCCTAAGCACATTGCTATTATAATGGATGGCAATGGCAGATGGGCAATTCAACATGGCCTTGATCGCGTTGGTGGTCATCATGAGGGTGTTGATTCAGTGCGGAATATTGCCGAAACTGCTGCAAAACTTGGGATTAAATATCTTACTCTTTATACCTTTTCAACCGAAAACTGGAACAGGCCCAAAGATGAAGTTGATGCTTTGATGTCGTTGTTTGTTGAAACTATTGCTAAAGAGCTGGATACATTAAACAAAAATAACATTCGGCTTAATGCCATTGGTGATCTTAGTAGCTTGCCGGATGAAAATTACAGGAAGCTCATTGAAACGATAGAAAGAACTTCCAAAAATAACAGGATGACACTAACCCTCGCAATGAGTTATAGCTCACGTTGGGAAATAATTGATGCTGTAAAAAAAGTATCATCTGATGTTGAATTGGGTAAGTTAAAGAGTAAAGATATAACCGAAGATGTTTTTGAAAAATATTTGTCAACCTTTGGTATACCCGATCCGGAACTGCTAATAAGGACGAGTGGGGAATTAAGGATAAGCAATTACCTGTTATGGCAAATAGCTTATGCCGAGCTTTATTTTACAAATGTACTATGGCCTGATTTTCGTGAAGAAGAGCTATACAAAGCAATTGTGGAATATCAGTACAGGGAGCGGAGGTTTGGTTTAACAAGTGAACAATTATTAAGCTAATTTATTTTATGATTAAAGTGGTAAGAAAAAAACTAGTAGGATTTTTTATAGTAATTAGCTTTGTACTGTTTACTAACGTATCATCTGCCCAAATTAATATCGGCAGCGATTTATCAAGGATTAGTTACAATGCACCAACCGAATATATCATAGGGGGTATCGAAGTTGAAGGCGTAGAGTATCTTGATAAGAATGTTATAGTTATGCTTTCTGATCTCGAAATTGGTGATCGAATCAAAATACCGGGTGATGAAATTACGGGGGCAATCCGAAAACTTTGGGATCAAGGCCTTTTTGATAATATTAGCATTGTTGCTTCCGATATTAAATCAAACAGTATATTCCTGAAAATAATCTTGCATGAACGCCCCAGGTTGAGCAAATTTTCTTTTGAAGGTATCCGAAAAACAGAAGCTGATGATATCCGTGAGAAAATAAATCTTACTCGTGGTGATGTGGTTACCGATCACCTCCTTATCCGCACAAAAAATATTATAAAAGACTTTTATGCTGATAAAGGATATCTTAACAGTGAGGTAAATATAGAAGAAACCCCAGATAAACGAGATTTAAACTTTGTTGATCTGTTAATTAAAATTAAAAAACACGGGAAAGTTAAAATACAGGAAATAAATATTTACGGTATTAAGAACTTTTCGTATGATGTGGTAAAGTCAAGCATGAAAGAAACAAAAGCGCGGGGTAGTTTTACACCTCTGGATAGCCTCGGCCCTTTTATTATTGATATTGCCAGTGATGTGATTACTCTTAAATTTAAATCTATGCGCGATAATGCTATCGCTTATGTTAAAAACAATTTTAAAGTAAATATTTTCAAAGGCTCCAAGTATATTAAATCTAATTATAAAGATGACCTTGACCTCATTATAGCAAAGTATAATAAGAAAGGTTACCGCGATGCACATATTGTTTCTGATTCGGTGTACAAACTTGATAATGAAAATATAGCTATTGATATTACCATCGATGAAGGAAATAAATATTATTTCCGTAATATTAGCTGGGTTGGAAATACTGTTTATTCATCCTTATTTTTAAGCACAATACTAGGTATTCAGCCGGGAGATGTTTACAATCTCGAACTTCTTGAAACTAATCTTCAATACAATCCTGCAGGCTTTGATGTAAGTTCACTTTATATGAATAATGGCTATCTTTTTTTTAATGCCACTCCTGTTGAAACTTATGTTGAAAATGATTCTATTGACCTGGAGATAAGAATATTTGAAGGGAAACAAGCACGTATTAAAAACATATCGGTAAAAGGTAATACCAAAACAAACGACCATGTTGTAATACGTGAATTACGCACAAGGCCTGGTCAATTATTTAGCCGCGAAGATGTTATAAGAACCACACGCGAATTAGCTAACTTAAGGTATTTCGACCCCGAATCGATTGCTCCAAACATAAACCCAAACCCCATCGACGGAACCGTTGACATTGAATACGTAGTAGAAGAAACATCGGCAGACCAGATTGAACTTTCGGGTGGATGGGGTTATGGCCGAATAATTGGAACTTTGGGGTTGAGCTTTAATAATTTTTCTTTTAAAAATTTCTTTAATGCTAATGCATGGAGACCAATTCCTTCCGGCGATGGACAAAAGCTATCGTTGCGGTTTCAAACATATGGTGCCGATTACATGAGTTGGAGTGTGTCGTTTACCGAACCTTGGTTAGGCGGGCGAAAACCTAATGCGTTAACAGTTTCATACTATTACTCGATTTATTCAAACGGCTTGCCAAAATCAGATACTCTAAGGGCTTCGTTTGTAATTAATGGAATAAGCGCCGGTATTGGTAAACGACTTACATGGCCCGACGACTTTTTTACACTATACCACGGGATTAATATCCAGTTATATAATTTGCAAAATTATGCCAAAATATTTTATATTGGAAGCGGAAGTGGCACATATAATAACCTAAATTATGAAATTATTTTTGGAAGGAACTCAATTGACCAGCCAATATACCCCCGTCGGGGTTCTGACATTTCATTGGGGCTTGAGTTAACTCCACCCTATTCATTATTTAGCCCCGAGAAGGACTATTCTCAAATTGACGATACTGAAAAATATAAATGGATTGAATATCATAAATGGAAGCTAAAAGCATATTGGTATTTTGAATTAATGGAAAAACTTGTTTTAGCTACAAAATTCCGGTTTGGTTACCTGGGCTATTACAATTATGATCTGGGAGTAACACCTTTTGACAGGTTTTACCTTGGAGGTGATGGTTTATCGGGAACCCAAAATTTTGATGGCCGCGAAATTATAAGTATGCGAGGTTACACAAATGAGTCAATAACACCTTTCTTTTATGAAAACAGAAATATTGGCGGTACCGTTTTTACACGTTATACTCTTGAATTAAGATATCCATTGTCGTTAAATCCGAGTTCTACAATTTATGCACTTACATTTGTTGAAGCTGGAAATTCATGGCTTGGTTCACAGGGTTTTAATCCATTTGACATGAAAAGATCTGCTGGTTTTGGAGTTAGAGTATTTCTACCTATGTTTGGAATGCTTGGTCTCGACTGGGCTTATGGGTTCGACCCAATTTATGGAATTCCTAGTGCTAATGGTAGTCATTTCCATTTTTCACTAAACCAATCGTTGGATTAATTTAACTTTGGCAATGTTTTTGCTATAATCAGATTAAATAAAATCTTAAAATCATGAAAAATAATGTTGTTAATTCTGTTTTCGCGCTGTTAGTTACAGCCTTTTTGTTTGCTGGTATCTCAGTTGCCGGACAGTCGCAAAAGTACGCATATGTCGACACCCAATACATACTTGATAATATTCCCGAGTTTCAGGATGCGCAGGACGAATTAGATGAATTATCGGCAAAGTGGCAAAAAGAAATTGAAACAAAGTACGCCAAAGTAAGTGAAATGTATCAAAAATATCAGGCAGAATCTGTTTTATTACCTGAAGACATTAAGCGAAAAAGAGAAGAAGATATCGTGACAAAAGAAAAGGAAGTAAAAGAGCTTCAACGATTGTATTTTGGAGCCGAGGGTGAACTCTATAAAAAACGTCAGGAGCTTGTGCAACCAATACAGGAAAAAGTATATAACGCAATTGAAAGCATTGCTGCAACTCATAACTACTCCTTCGTTTTTGATAAATCAGGAGGGATGACTTTGCTATATACCGACCCAAAATACGACATTAGCGATGACGTACTTGATGAAGTAGGTAATGTTATGCAAACTGTTAAGCGTGATAGCCGAAACCGGGGAGACTAATAAATTGATGCTAAACCCGATCATGGTGAGGATATAGCTGATGAGTTTATTATGAGTACCAAAAAGAATATTATAACTACGATGTGTTTTCAAGTAGTTATCAATTAAACAATTGAGCAATCGAACAATTGAACCTTAAAAATTGTTAATTTTTCATAATTATTGTCACATAATTTCTTATTTGCGTTGGCATTATCAATTTTTAACTAAGTTTGCAACCCTTAAATTTGAATATTTTTAACCACATTATTAAATAAAAAGATGAAATCAACTAAAAAAGTAATTGCATTATTAACTCTTGTTGTTCTTATTTCAAACGTTGGAATTGGACAATCCGGTGCAAAATTCGGATACATTGATTCAAATGAAATATTAACAATAATGCCTGAAACAGATTCGCTTCAGAAAGAACTTAAAGCATATGCCGATTATCTTGATGAACAAATGTCGTCAATGGCAATGGAGTACCAGTCAAAGGTTGCAAAATATCAGGAGAATATGGCTACAATGTCTGATCTGATAAGAAAAACAAAAGAAAAAGAAATCACTGATTTACAAAATCGTATTCAGGCTTTTCAACAATCAGCCGATCAGGATCTTGGTGCAAAACAGGCAGAACTTTTTAACCCGCTGATTGAAAAAGTTAAAACTGCAATTACTGAGGTTGCCCGTGAAAATAATTATACATACATTTTTGATGTAGGAACAGGTGCTCTTGTTTTTTACGAAACCGGAGATAACATTCTTCCATTAGTTAAAACAAAGCTTGGAGTTAAATAATCATCTATAATTTATAATATTAAACCCCGACAGGTAACATTACCTTTCGGGGTTTTTTGTTTACTAATTCCTGGATTGATTGGCAATGATTTATTTTAATAACATATCTTTGTTGCAAAGCTATATTGTTACCTCATGAATAACTCTGCCACCAGTAGCGAACGCGAATTGCTAAAAATAGAAAAGGTGCTATCCGATAAAAGTCCGTTTCTTAAAAAGATACTCCCCGGTTTTGCAATAAATTATTTAAAACGTCTTATTCATGAGGATGAGCTTAATGAGTATCTGATTAAACACGGGCATCTTATGGGCATTGATTTTATTGAGGCTATATTATCTGAACTTAATATTAAACTCGATATTATAGGCCTTAATAATATTCCTGAGGAAGGAAGGTGTATTATTGTTTCAAACCACCCCCTTGGTGGAATCGACGGACTTGCATTAATGCTTGCAGTTGGCAAAGTACGGAATGATCTCGTTTTTCCGGTTAACGATATCCTGATGAATCTTAAAAACCTGGAGCCGCTATTTATTCCTATTAATAAGCATGGCAGTAATGCACAAAACATTCAAATTATTAATGATACATTTGCCTCAAACAAAATAGTGTGCTATTTTCCTTTCGGACTTGTTTCAAGAAAAAGAAAAGGAGTGATTAAAGATATTGAATGGAAGAGTACATTTATATCAAAAGCAAAAAGGTATAAGCGTGATCTTATTCCAACTCATATTAACGGACATAATACAAATTTTTTTTACAATCTGGCAAATTTGCGTAAAAATCTTGGCATAAAAGCAAACATTGAAATGCTGTTCCTTGTTGATGAGTTTTTTAAACAACGTAATGGTACACTAAAAATTTCATTCGGTCCTGCAGTGCCATATAATACTTTTGATAACAGACACTCTAAATCTGAATGGGCAGAATTAATGAGACAATATTCATATAAATTGGGTGAAGGTTGCAATAAACCATTTGAAATGTGATATTTAGGGTACAATGTAAAAATATGCATGACATTAATCAATTGAACAATCTAGCAATTGAACAATCGAACAATTGAACAATATAACCACCCAACAATCGAACCATGTTATTATATTTGCAATCAGGATAAATAAATGTGTGATATGAAAACCATAATTCCACCTGTAGATAAGCAGTTACTCAAAAAAGAACTAGTTAGTGAAAGATTTCTGCGAAATACAAATAATGGTAATAATGAAATCTATCTAGTTAGTGATAAGGATTCTCCAAATGTTATTCGTGAAATTGGAAGGCTTCGTGAAGTAACATTCCGTGATGCAGGGGGGGGCACCGGTAAAGAGCTGGACCTTGATGAATTTGATAAAGGAAAACATGCGTTTATGCAACTTGTTCTATGGGATCCACAAGACAATGAATTAATCGGCGGTTATCGTTATATTCATTGTAAAGATTTAGAAATTAATGACGATGGGACCGTTATATCTCCTACTGCAAGCTTGTTCAAATATTCTGACAAATTTATTAAAGACTACTTTCCCTACACCATTGAACTGGGACGTTCGTTTGTTCAACCGCTTTATCAACCTACTTTTAATTTACGACGCGGCATGTATGCTCTTGATAACCTTTGGGACGGTATTGGAGCTGTAATTGTTGATAATAAGGATATTAAATACATGTTTGGTAAAGTTACTATGTATACACACTTCGACACTCTTGCCCGTGACATGATTCTGTTCTTTTTAAGCAAGTATTGCCCAGATAATGAAAATTTAATTTACCCTATCGATCCATTAAAAATCGGGACATCAGAAAAGATATTAAACAATATTTTTACTGGATGTAATTATGATGAGGATTATAAAACATTAATTCAGAAGGTGCGCAAACTTGGCGAAAACGTTCCTCCATTAATAAATGCTTATATGAATCTTTCGTCTACCATGAAAACTTTTGGAACTGCTGTAAATCATCATTTCGGGGATGTTGAAGAAACAGGGATCCTTGTTACAGTTGATGATATTTTTCCTGGCAAAAAGGATAGATATCTTTCAACACATCAGAAGCAAAATAAAACAGAAAGGGCGTCATGAAGATTAATGACGCCAAATATTTAATCAGCTCCACAGATGTTAATAGTTGCCCTGCTCCCGATAAGCCTGAATATGCATTTATCGGTCGATCTAACGTTGGTAAATCGTCGTTAATAAATATGATAACGGGCAGGAAAAAACTTGCTAAAATTTCATCTACTCCGGGCAAAACGATTACTATAAACCATTTTGTTATCAACGATCAATGGTATTTGGTTGATCTGCCGGGGTATGGATTTGCGAAACGTTCGAAAACGGAACGTTTGAAATGGCAGAAAATGATACGTAATTACATTCTTGGCAGGCCAAACATGCTTACTTTGTTTTTGCTTATTGACATTAGGATTGAACCACAACAAATTGATTTGGAGTTTATTGATTGGCTTGGGATTTCCAACATCCCTTTTGCTATTGCCTTTACAAAAGCTGACAAGCTTAAAATAAATCAGGTAGCTAACAACCTCAATAACTATAAGAAAAAACTTTCTGAAAATTGGGATGAACTCCCAACTATGATGATTACTTCTGCATCTACCGATATTGGTAAGGATGAAGTGCTTAATTTTATTGAAAAGACAAATAAAGTATTTTTGCCTGTTTAATAAGGTTATACTATTATTTCAAAAAGAAGCTGGTTTTTACTTACCACATCTTGTTTCTTAACATATAGTTTTAATACTCCATCCATAGGTGCCATTACATTATTATTCATCTTCATAGCTTCAAGAATAAGTATAACCTCGCCTTCTTTTACTTTTCTTTTTTGCTTGACAAAAATTTCAATAATAGTACCTGGTATAAAAGCTAAAGATTTTGCAGGATTATGTTCTTCGTACTTTTTCCGATTTTGAAACTTATCAGTAAGAAGTGTCTTGTATTTTACACCGTCGATGTCAATTGAACTATACCGTAGTTTTTTTTCTTCTTTTGTCATGTTGTTGTTGGATTAAAAGGGAGGAATCCCATGCTTTTTAAATGGAAGTTGAACTTTTTTATCCTTGGAGATATCGAGTGCATGAATGAGCATTTTGCGTGTTTCATTAGGTTCAATTACTGCATCAACATATCCAAAAGCAGCGGCAACATATGGATTGGCAAATTTTGCTTTATATTCGGCTACCTTTTCTTTCCGCATCTCATCAGGATCAGCTGCTGTTGTAATTTCTTTACGGAAAATAATATTTGAAGCACCTTCAGGCCCCATAACAGCAATCTCGGCAGTAGGCCATGCAAAAACAAAATCAGCTCTTAAATGGTGCGAGCACATGGCAATATAACCTCCTCCATATGCTTTTCGGGTTATTAATGTAATTTTTGGAACAGTTGCTTCAGAATAAGCATAAAGTAATTTTGCACCATGACGTATAACACCGGCATGTTCCTGATCAACTCCGGGTAAGTATCCTGGTAAATCAACAAGAGTTACTAAAGGAACATTAAAAGAATCGCAGTAACGCACAAAACGAGCTGCTTTGTCGGAAGAGTCAACGTCAAGTACTCCTGCAAGATACAATGGCTGGTTTGCCACAATACCAATGGTTTCTCCATTTAGTCTTGCAAATCCTATTACAATGTTCTTGGCAAATAATTCCTGTATTTCGAAGAAATCGGAATCATCGGCAAAAGCCATTATTAAATCTCTTACATCGTAGGGTTGTTTAGTGTTCGATGGCATAACACCATCAATTTTATACCGCCTGGTTTTTGGTGATTTCTTAGGAAACTGTTTTGCCTTTTTAGTATTATTCCAAGGAATATAACTTACAAGTTGTTTTATCTGGCTAAAACACTCTTCCTCGCTTTTTGCATAAAAATGTGCATTTCCTGTTGTTTCACAATGAACCTTCGCTCCACCAAGAGCCTCCATCGAAATCTCCTCTCCAAGAACTGTTTTAATTACTTCCGGACCTGTGATAAACATTTTTGTGATTTTTTCAACCGTAAAAACAAAATCGGTTAAAGCGGGCGAATATACTGCACCTCCTGCGCATGGTCCTAATATTACAGATATTTGAGGGATAACCCCCGATGCAAGTGTATTACGAAAAAATATTTCACCATAACCTGCAAGCGAATTAACACCCTCCTGTATACGAGCCCCTCCTGAATCATTAATTCCAATTAACGGAACTTTTAGCTTTAATGCATGATCCATTATTTTAGTGATCTTTTTTGCATGCATCCATCCTAGTGAACCTCCAGCAATTGTGAAATCCTGAGCATAAATACATACCGGATTCCCACTTATTGAACCGGTACCTGTAATTACACCATCACCAGGTAAATACTTTTTATTCATGTCAAAATCCTTAGCTGCATGTTCCACGAATAAATCATACTCATGAAATGATTTAGGGTCGAGAAGTGCTATAATCCTCTCTCGTGCAGTAAGTTTGCCAATAGCTTTTTGCTTCTCGATGGCTTTTTCACCACCACCCTTTAAAGCCGCACGCATGCGTTTTTTAAGGTCTGTCGATTTTGCTTTGATGCCCATTATTTCTTAGTTTTGGGTTAACAAAAAAAGAGATAAGTACTACCTTAATTGGCATTTTCAATAATTGAAAAACTTATCTCCAGAAATGCAAATGTATATCAAAATAGTAAAAACGCAAGTTATTTTTTTCGAAGAAGCATGATGTGCGTTATTATATTTTTGATTATCAATAAAATAATCTGAGTTGATTTGAGACACAGGTTAAGGCTATTCAAGAAGCATGAAAAGTGCCTTGTGAATCCTGAATCTTGTCTTCTAATTCTTCATTGTTAAATTTGCTGTGCGATAAATTTAATTTCTTGTTAGCAATATTAAAACTAATATACTATGAATATCGAAGAAATAAGATCATTTTGTCTGAACAAAAAAGGTGTTACCGAAGGGTTCCCTTTTGACGATACTACTCTTGTATTTAAAGTAGCAGGAAAGATATTTGCACTGGTAAATCTTAAAGATTCCAAAAGCATTAATTTAAAATGCGATCCTGATAAAGCACTTGAATTAAGAGAACATCACTCTTCTGTTATACCTGGTTATCATATGAATAAAATACATTGGAACACCATAATCTTAGATGAAACTATTCCAGATCAACTACTAAGAGAGTGGATAATTGATTCGTATATGCTGATAGTTGACAAGCTGCCAACGAAACTGAAACAAGACCTACATTGATATCTTCAAGTATAGTGTTGGAGTAAAAGGTAATGCTCCGGTATAAATATTAATGCCATTTGTTTGATTTGCAGGTATCCTTTCAAAACTTGAATATTTGAGGTTCTCGGTGTTTAATACGTTCAGTATTGATATGCCGGTTTCACCCTTTACTTTCCTGTCAAGAAACTTATAGATAACCGAAATATCCAAGCGGCTATACGACAGGTCCTGACCTTCTACATACTGTATTAAACCGCTCCCATAAGGAAATCCTGAGCCGTAAACATAATTTGATGATAAAAAGAATGGATCGAAATTTAGCATTGCTGCCAGTTTAAGTTCATGCCGCTGGTCGTGGGGGGCTCTGCGCATATCTTCAATAAGGTGATACTTAAAATGTTCAATCGTACTACTTAATGAATATGCAATCCA
This sequence comes from Bacteroidota bacterium, assembly GCA_014382445.1. Lineage (GTDB taxonomy): Bacteria > Bacteroidota > Bacteroidia > Bacteroidales > F082. The sequence continues at coordinate 152,958 of JACNJS010000035.1, read as the reverse complement.
TGCTGAGTGTTTTGCAAAATCTTTTTTTATAAGTAAATCAACACCAAAACTCTCCGCCTTTCCATAATAAATATCCTGTACATTGAAATTAATAAAATTAACATATCGCGTTAAACCGGTTGTGTTTTTAAAATAACCTTCCACACTGAGAGTGAAATTAGCTTGGTGGTAAGATGTACCCAGTACATAATGTGTAGACTCCAACACCGGGATTTCCTGATTATCGCTTATAACCCATAAATATCGGTAATTTCCAAGATCGTCAACGATGCTACTTAATGTAACGAACTGATTATAAATTCCCAGGGCGGCATTAATTTTCCAATATTTTCCCAGTTTAACAGATGCTGAAAGTCGGGGTTCGAAATAGGCTTTTTGTAAGTTAAATGCATAATTTATTCTGAATCCAGCCTTTAGGGTAAAGTTTTTATTTACTGAAATATTATCCTGTGCAAATAAACTTATTCTGCTTGCGGAAGATTGAAAAAAGGCTATCAGCGCATCGAACGAATGCTCCTGTAACTTAACTGTATTGTATATTACATCAACTCCACCATCAAAAGTATGAGTTTGGTTTAACGCTATAAGGTTGTTAAATTCAAATGAATATTCTCCTAATGTGTTATCACTCTTGTCATTAATAATATATTCGATATTGTGTATTATAGGTGATATGATCTTGAAATCGTCAGTATACATCGATTTCAGTCCTGAATAACTCAATCGAAAGTTACTGGTGTTTCCTTTATTCCAAACTTTCCCGTAAAATACAGCACCACCAAGTTGTGAATTTTCTTCTTTGGTTTTTTTGTCAATAATCCTGAAATCAATAGGTTCATCTATTGAATACAAAAATCTGTCGTCACCACCATAAAGGCTGATATAAAATAAGTCGTTGCTATTTATCCTGGTTGAATATTTGATATTAACATCTCTGAACATATAATCAGGTGTAACAGTAATATCTATATCATTTGTTGTATCGGGATCATTATTTTGCCTAAAAAGTGCTGTCATGTCAGCAGGATTATAAAGGTTATAATATGTATGCCTGAAAGCTACTATAAGTGATCCTGATTTCAAAATGGGTACTTCTAACATGCCATTTAGCGTCATGTTATTAACATTGATAGTGAATGAAGGTGATATGGTATTCCCGTTCTTACCAATGATGTTTACTATTCCGCCAACTCTTCCGCCATAGCGTGCATCGTATCCACCTTTATGAATCTCAATGTCTTTTGCAACAAGAGGGTTAAATGTACTTATGTTATCATTAAAATTTTTCAGTCCGTAAACGGTAAAACCATCAAACATTACTTTGCTTTGGCCGGCATAACTCCCCCAAATAATTAATTCGTTCGTTTGTTCGCCCGATGCCAGAATACCTGGCATAAGCCTTATAAGGTTAAATACTGAATTATCACCATATCCCGGTAAAAAATGAGCAATTTTATGATTAAGTTTCATTAACCCTGGCAGATCACCAATCTGTGTTGATTTCTCAATGGTTCTATCTATTATCACTATTTCGGATAAGCCAATACTTGAAGGTGTTAATGCAAAATTATGAAGTTGATTTACCGAAACTAATGTATCGAGTATATAGTAACCTAAATGCGAAACTTTAATTGGAATAATACTGTCTCCAAGAAAAAAAGTGGAAGAAAAGCTTCCCTTAAGGTCAGTAACGGATGGCCAACCACCTACAATAACATGTGAATACGGTAGAGCTTCATTAGTAATTTTATCAAACACGTTACCTGATAAAAAAGTCTTTTGTTGCCACGGAATTGGTTTGATATTTGGATATATAACCCAAACATCATTAATTAATTCATATGAAAGTGGAAGTTTAATTAACAATCCCTTAAGAGCCTGATCAATTGTAGGATAGAAATTATTATCCGAAACTAAGTAATGTGACAGGCTTTCATCGTCGAATGAAATATTTACATTGTGTGAATCAATTATGCTGATTAGTACTTTGTTTAAAGGAATTTCGACAGCATCAACTTTAACTCCCTGCCCATTGGAGGTAAGAAATGTTGACAGAAGAAACAGAAGCACTGCATATGTTTTTATAATAATCTTCAATTTTGGACTATATGGTAATTACTTTTTGATTTTTTCACAAAAGTAAGGCCAAAAGGCTTACACAACAAGTTAAGCACTTCTTCAACAGACTTATTCTTTGAGAAATGTCCTGTATAAAAATAATCCAATTCGGTATTTGAAGTTATTGTAACATTGTACTGCTGCTCAATTTCATCAATAACAATGGATAATGGGACAGAGGTAAAATTAAACATATCATCCATCCAATCAACAGTACCGCTTGCGTTGTTTGTTTTCGATATCTTTATATCTCCATTTTTATTTATCTCAGCGTGATAATCAGGGCTAAGAATAACCGCTTTTTTTGTTATTGATACAACTTTAACGGTACCGGTAACACATGTTACGCTGTATTCATCACCTCGTGAAAAAATGTTAAAACTCGTACCTAATACCATTGTTTTGCCAAGGGAAGAGGACACATAAAAGTTTGTTCCTTCTTCAACATTAAAAAATGCTTCCCCCGACAATGATACCCTTCGGGAGAACTGCCACCATAAAGGATAATATGTTATTGTAGAATTGGAATTCATGGTGGAGGTTGATCCATCCGGAAAGTTTACAGCAAGATGCTTGTTGGCAGGGCAATATATTGTTGTATTATAGAAACGCAGTAATGAAAAAGTACCCAATAGGATCAATAATGTAGCTGCAATTCCAAATATTAAACGTGGCTTTACTACATTTACTTTTTGCACACTGATACTAGCCTTGGGATTAGAATTAGCAGCTTCAAGCTCTGAGCTTAACTGATTCCATATTTCTTCTTTCTTTTTAGAATAAGGAATTTCAGCCATTGCAAAAAAGTCCATTTCCGAATGATTGTCGTTATTATTTATATGTTTGTCGTTATAGTTCATTTTAGTAGTTGAGCTCAGTTTTAAAGAATGCAAGTGCGTATTTCATTCTTTTTTCAACAGCTTTTATGCTTATTCCTGTTGCATTAGCTATTTCGTGATATTTCATATTGTCAATCCTGCTCATTAAAAAAACCGTTCTTTGTTTTTCGGGTAATTTGACCAATGCTAATTCATATTTACTTTTTAATTCATTAAACTGAAATGTATCTTCCGGTGATTGTTTCTCGATTGCGGGAGTTAAGTTCAGCTTAAAGTTAGTAATCACTTTTTGCCTTCTGTAGCTACTAATAAACAAATCGCCTGCAATTTTAAAAAGTAGTCCGTTAATGTTTTTGCTATTAGAAGAATCGATTCGTTTTTCCCAAATTTTCATAAAGGTTTCCTGAGCAATATCTGTTGCAAGTTCTGAATCACCCGACCGATAATAAATGTAGTTTCTCACAGCATCAAAATGATTGTCGAAAAGATCTTTAAAAAGCGTCCGTGTCAAAGAATTGTATTTTTATGGTTAAAGTAAAAATACTACATATTTTCTGTTTTTAGAAATTAAAAGAGGCCGTCTCAAAAGTGCGTTACAATTTTGAGACAGCATCATTAACTGATATACTTATCAAATAACTAATGTTAGGGCAGAAAAATTGTGTAGGTAACTCCATTAACAAGTACGGTGGCAATATTATCGCATTCACCTGCGCCATAATCCAGAATTCTAAGCGGGAGGCCTTCGGGCTGTATTTCCATTGTTCCCGAAACAATCCATCTGCAGCTAAGATCAACACGTAATGGGTTAATTATTTCACGCTCCCAGGTTTGCCCGTTTGGTCTGATTCCATCTGCTGTACCGGTTATAAGATAGATATCGTCCCAACGTGTAAAAGTAAATACGCCTTGTATCCACTCTCTAACTCTTGATGAATTCCAGCTAAGAGTACCACCGTTGTTTGCCCTGTAAATTACACCAACAACTTCAATGTTGTAGTATAAATTGTTGTTTTGGTTGGGACCCATGTTTGTAATTACCTTGGTTCCATCTACTTGATTATCATTAACATGGTACTCATCAAATCCATAAGTTATAACAGTACCTGGCATACGGTACCTACCCGTGAATGTAACAATAATCTTACCTCGGCGGTATCTGCCATCCCTGCATAAGCAGTTTTCTTCTCCAAAATCGATAATTAATTCACGTGGAGTAGCAGTTGTGTCGAGTGTAACTGTAGCGCATCCGCTTAAGAACTGGTTATCTCCATCACCCGATTTTAAGCCATCTCCACCGGCATATGCCTCATCGGCAATATTCGTAGCATCAGTATAAATGCTTTCTGCAAAAGCATCATCAGCTGCTGCCGAGGTGTCATCTACTTGTTGATCAACCTTATTACAGGATGTGGTAAATGAAACCAAGCTTGTGATCATTAGAATTACAAAAATTAAATTAAGTTTTTTCATCGTATTAAGTTTTAAATTAAAATTCTGTTTTACATGTGCATACCGTTTAAGTTCGTTTTTACCCTACCCGAAATGATGATTTTTTTTTTGTGATTACAAGGAATGTGTGCTGATTTTAGAGAAATTCTTTCTCTGTGTTTGGATAACCTTCACTAAATTGGTGCAACAAAACTAATAAAGAAGCCTCTTTCGTGTTGCTTGTTTACCGATAATTCAAGTCGCAAAACTATATCATAATACGTAATCATATCAAGGCCAACACCTGTACTCCATAGCAGCTGATTAGAGAGGGGGTTTCCACCAGAGGAATAATTATCATCTACATATGCAGCGTCAACAAACAGATTTGCATACATGGCAAAAAACACTTCGCTAAATTTTGTTGATTTTATCCAGTTTATTTTGAATTTGGTTCGAGGTATAACTTCAAATTTTAGATTCGATTTAAAAAGTCCTAATTTTTGTCCGTCAACTACATACAATTCATATCCTCTGATCGTGTTTGGATAATAACCAAGACCTGATTTAATAAAGTATGGGGGTTGCTTTTGCTGATTCGATAACTTCACTCCAAAATTATAAGCAAAATACCACTTCTTATAAATATTAACATACTGATCAAAATGTGCACTAATTGAGAAATTATCAACAAAATTATCAAGAACCCCGAGGCCTTTTTTATCAATGATCAAGTCAAGATAATAACCAATTAGAGGATATGGGTTGTAATCGCGAAAATCGAGTTTAAAAGTGTAATTAAGAGTAAAATAACTGTATGCGGTTTGCGTAGAGGCAAAATTGGGATTTAATTCAAAGATCGTATCCTGAAAAATATATTGGTTGAATCCAATAAAAAAACTGTGCAGGTAATTAAATTTAGGTCGAAAAGTAAAGCTTGTATGTGCATACTTAACTTGTTGTGCAAAACCAACAGTGGACTTATAATACTGCTCTTTATTGTTGATAGTTTGATAACCTACTTCATGATTAAGCAATACGCCCCCTGCAAATCCAATTCCAAATACTTGATTTTTTGTAAGATAGGGCACATTCCAGTTAAAAGCTAATAATAAATCATATCCTACTTGCAGGGTAATATTAAGGTTCTCCATCAGCCCTCTGAAATTTTCAATACGCAAATCAACTCCGTAATTTATCCTGCTAAAGTCTCTTTTATTCCACCAGGCATTTATGTTTCTATCGGCAAACTGCAAAATAGGGACCGGCCATATATACCATCTTTCAATAACATTTACCTCTATATCACACTTGTTATTAACGGTATTTTTAGTTATCGTAACAAAATTAAATAACGCACGGTTCATTAAATTTTGCTGACTTTTAACTACTAAGCTATCAAGTATTGAGGATCTTAATTCGCTACCTTTTTCAAATTCAATTTCACGAAATATTATTTTATCCTTTGTAATTTTATTGCCCTTTAACGTTATAGAATTAATCAATATTAGACTTTCGTTGTCAACAATTTTTGTAGGTGAAATTTTTTGCGACAGGCAAGTAGCTGTAATCGTAACTATTAATGATATAAGTAAAAAACGAAATACAATCACAACATTATATATTGAGGTAATTAATCAGGGAATCGTAATTATCTTTTAAGTCGTCATAATTCACATCTTCATAAAAAGATGCATTAACCTGATATCCATAGCGTTCAAATGTTTGAATAATTGCACCCAACTCAAGCTTACTAACTTTTATAATCACTTCTAACTTAGTTGAACCTATACTTGATAATATATATGAACTAAGCACTTTGGCATTATTCGATTCAACAATATTAGCAATCTCGGTTAAACTGTAATCATTAACGCTTACTTCTAAAACAATTACACCACCCGGATAATCAACTGACATACTTTCCGCAAAAAAGCCAACAATATCACTTTGGGTAATGCATCCGATATAGTTGCCCTTATCTTCTATAACAGGAATTAATGACAGCTTTTGGTCAATCGCCAATTTAATCACATCAAAAATATACTGCTGTTCGTTTACGTAAAAATTGTCAAAATGTATAAACTCCTTTTGCAATTCCCTATTTCTAATTTCGGGATTTAAAAGATCTTTTTCTGAAATAACACCCACAAAGCGCCCATCATCAACAACAGGAAAATGCGACACTTTGTATTCATTCATTCTGTTCATCGCCTCATGGGCCGTGTCGGTTATGTTAAGAGGCAATATATCTTCTTTTATTAATCGTGATGCGATCATTAGTATAAATTTTTTAAATCAAGAACCATTTTCTATATAGAATTCAGCATATTGAAATAATTGTTATATCTAAATTCAGCTATATCTTCGCAAGTAACAGCTTTAGTTACTGCACAACCCGGTTCATTTACATGGAGGCAGTTGCTAAATCGACATTGATGCATTAAATTTCTTATTTCAGGAAATCGTTGACCGAGTTCAACCTTTTCAAATTCAACCAGCCCAAACTCTTTTATTCCCGGAGTATCTATAACCCATCCGCCAAAATTAAGATAAAACATATTAGCAAATGTTGTAGTATGAATTCCTTTATTATGAAACGTCGATATTTCTGCTGTTTTAAGTTGTAATGATGAGTCGACAGCATTTATAAGAGCAGATTTACCAACACCTGAATGCCCTGCTAACAAACTTATTTTTCCATTAAGTATTTCTTTTAACTGAGTTAACCTTAATTTTTCGGGTACCGAAGTTACCAGACAATTATATCCTACATTTTGATAAGTGGTTTTTAAAAATTCGAGAGCGGCAACAGTTTTTTCATCATAGAGGTCATACTTATTAAAAATAATCACTGAAGGTATGTGGTAAGCTTCTGCGGTGGATAAAATTCTGTCAATAAAACCTGTTGAAGTACGTGGTTTAATTAACGAAACAATAATTACTACCTGATCGACATTAGCGGCAATAATATGTGTTGACTTTGATAGCTTGGTTGCTTTGCGGATCAGGTAATTTTTTCGTTGATGGATGTTAACTATAACACCCGTTTGATCATCATCCGATATTGTACCATCAACAACATCACCAACAGCAATAGGGTTAGTAGCTCTTATGCCTTTTGATCTAAAAAGGCCTTTCAAACGACAGTTAACTGTTTTGCCGGTATCCAACATAACCGAATACCAGCTGCCTGTGGATTTTGTTACTCTGCCTTCAAAAGTTTTTATCATGAAAAGTTGTAATGCTTTTTAATAATTACTTTTCCCATAAATCCATATTTTAAAAATTAATACAAATTAATGACTAAATTACAAACATTTATTATATTTGATTAATTTTTCACAAAACCAATGTTCTCATGAGTTTAATTAATTACTTTTCGTTCGCGGTTTCTCCACTGCTAATTTTCGCTTTTGTCCTGTATCTGAAATTCAAATTTTCGATCAAAAGCTTTGTTAATATCCGCAATGCAGTTTTATTAGGAGCCATTAGTATTGTATTACTAATAATTGCCAACTATCTCATTGAACTTAAATGGGACGGTAATTACAAAAACATGCGTCGAATGGCGTTTTTTGTCTTTGTTGTGGTAGCTTTTAGCTCAGAGTTTGCAAAATTTATTCCACTAAAGTTTTCGTTTTATAAGCTTAAAAACTTTAGCGGTCCGTTAGAGGGGGTCATTTACTCTGCCTTTATTAGTCTTGGCTTTTCGATGGTAGCAACTGTATTGTACGCATTTGGGTTAGTTGGCTCTCTTGACAAATTTCACAACTTCACCTTGTTTTTATACACTCTTCCTCTTGCAAATCTTGTGTTCGGTATAGCCATGGGCTTTTTTGTTGGGATGGCAAAATTGCGGAAAAACACATTTATTGATTGTGCGACTGGCATATTTGTAGCAACTTTTTTTCATGGTCTTTTCTACTTTGGATTTGTTACTTCCGATATCCGGTTACTAATATTTGATGCTATAGGGTTCACAATAATAGGTATTACTTTTCTTGTGAAGTCAGTTTCGCTTAAACTTGAGGACAAAAGGTAACCTTTTAAATACATTGATTTTCACAAATATTATTTGCCCTATTATTATTGTAAATTGGTAAAGGTCGTATCTTAACTTCCTTTGGTTATTTTTGCGTGAAAAATACATAGGACTTGAATTATCAATATCACACATTAAAAAACGGCATTAAAATAATTCATCGCCAAATATCTGGCACTGTATCTCATTGTGGTTTAATGGTTAATACCGGATCGCGTGATGAAACCGAAGATGAAAATGGTATTGCCCACCTGATTGAGCATTTAATTTTTAAAGGCACAAATAAGCGCAAGGCTTACCATGTACTAAGCCGTATCGAGAATGTTGGGGGCGAACTAAATGCTTTCACTACCAAAGAAGAGACCTGTGTTTATGCTTCGTTTTTATCACCCTACTATCAACTTAGCATGGAGCTTTTTGCAGATGTAGCGTTTAATTCTGTATTCCCTCAAAAAGAGCTTGAAAAAGAAAAAGCCGTTGTAATTGACGAAATAAACTCCTACAACGACAACCCGGCAGAGTTAATTTTTGATGATTTTGAAGATTTGATTTTTTCCGGCCATTCACTGGGAAGAAATATCCTTGGTAACATCTGTAATATAAAGGCAATCACCCGAAAAGACATATTTCGGTTTATAAAATCGAAATATAGTACCGATCAGTTGGTTATTGCCTCTGTAGGTCAAATAAAATTCTCAAAATTGATTCTGCTTGCTGAAAAATATTTTAGTAACATTTCTGCTTCTAGCGGCAAAGAAGCACGTACTCCATTCACAAATTACAAGCCAACAAATGCAACAACAACTAAAAATTCATATTTATCGCATTGTGTGATTGGTAATACTGCATACTCCCGCACTCATCGAAACAAATTACCATTATTACTGATAAGCAATTTGCTTGGGGGGCCTGCGTTAAATTCAAGACTCAGTATGATAATTCGTGAAAAATATGGATATGCATACACTGTTGAGTCGATGTACCAGCCATATTCCGATACGGGAGTATTTAACGTATACATTGGCTCCGATAAAAACCACGTTAATAAAAGTATTGAACTTGTTCACAAAGAGTTAAATAAGCTTAGAAAAACTGAACTTGGAGCCGTACAACTTCACCGCGCAATACGTCAGTTAACCGGACAGCTCGCTATTTCCAGTGAATCATTCCTTAATGAGATGCTCGGTATTGCTAAAGCCCATCTTCATAAGCCCAGAGTTAGATCAATTACAGAGGTTATAGCGGAAATTGAAAAAATTACATCAGAACAAATAATTGAAGTTGCTGATGAGGTTTTTAATCCATCACAATTAAGTACATTAACTTACTTTGCTGAAGATTGATTTTAGAAATTGACTTAATTCATCTTAAACTTATAGGTTACTAATTTAAGCTCTTCATTAGCCTTAACTATTTTTTGTTTAAGTGTTTTCTTATAACTTTTGATCTTCAACATAACAGCTGGGTCGCCGGTTGCAATCATTTGAGCAGCTAATATCCCGGCATTTAATGCCCCGTTAATGCCAACTGTGGCAACCGGTATCCCCGGAGGCATTTGAACAATAGCAAGTAAAGCATCCATGCCGTCAAGGGTAGCATTTATAGGAACACCGATAACAGGTACCGGGGTCATTGAAGCAATAACACCAGGCAGATGAGCTGCCATTCCTGCCCCGGCTATAATAACTTTAATACCATTTTTTTCAGCATTTTTTGCAAATACCTCTACTTCTTCAGGAGTTCGATGTGCCGAAAGTGCATTTAATTCAAACGGAATTTCTATTTCGTTTAAAAATTCAGCAGCCTTCTCCATTACTTTCAAATCGGATGTACTGCCCATAATTATACTTACAATTGCTTTCATAACATCTGCTTTTAAGATTAACTCCTTTGCAAAAATAAATAAAATGCATTTGGTATTAATGTGTTAAGTTTTATCTTTGTGTTCTCTATTTTTCAGGAAATTAAGCGATGTTGGTTCAAGCATGCATTAGACAACAATAACCTTTGTTTCAAAACATTATACTAAATCAACTTAAATGAACAACATTAAAATACATGATAAATATTTTGAACCAACTATTCTGTTTGAGAAAATTGACAATGCAATAAGCAGGTTAGCCGATAATATTAATAAAGATTTAGAAGGACGGACACCAATATTTCTGGTTATACTTAACGGTTCATTCATGTTTGCCGGTGATTTGCTTAAGAGAATAAATTTATCGTGTGAAGTTTCTTTCGTTAAGCTTGCTTCGTATGTTGGCACTAAAAGTACCGAAAAGGTAAGACGACTAATTGGATTTGACGAAGATATTAAAGGAAGGACTATTATTATTGTTGAAGATATTATTGATTCGGGGATTACTATGGAAAAAGTGTTAGGCCAGCTTGAAAAAATGGGTGCTGCGGATGTTCGTATTGCAACGCTTTTGTTTAAGCCCGCAGCTTTTAATAAGTCATATAAAATTGATTATATAGGGATAGAAATCCCTAATGATTTTATTGTTGGTTACGGATTAGACTATAATGGTAGGGGAAGAAATTTGAAAGACATTTATAAAATTATTGAGTAAATAATAACTGTAACAAAAGCCAACATCATTTCCAGACTCTCCGGAAAGATTAAACCATATTAACAAGAAATTTTGTTACTATCAGTGCAGGTTTTGAATGATGCTTTTTAAGAAAAAATCAGGAAATCCAAAAAAAAAGAGACTGCCAATTAAAATAGTCTCTTTTTTTGTTTGCTTAAATCTATACTAAGCCTTGTAATGGCCATTTACTACCGCATCCTTGAGAGCAGCACTTATGCCTTTTTTATTTATAATACGAATACCGTTCGCGCTTACCATTAAAGTAATCCATTTTCCTGTTTCAGGCACAAAAAACTTTTTAGTATGTAAATTAGGCTGAAACTTTCTCCTGGTTTTTGCATGTGAGTGACTTACATTGTTTCCTGTTATCACTTTTTTTCCTGTTATCTGGCAAATTCTTGACATCTTTCCGTAGTTTTTTATCCTGTTCTAAAAAGGAGTGCAAAATAAGGCATAATTTTTCAATTATTCAAATGATTTATGAAATAATTTTTACTCTCCTTATTTGGAAAGCTATATAAATTATTCAAATACCAATCCTCTGCGAAAATAATTGTAATTTTGCTTCGATAAGTATCTTATTATAATTTAATCTAAATAAAAATAATATGACGAAGTTCATCACAAATCACGATGTAACAGATGCATTAAAAGAAGTAATATTTTTCGCAAAACAAAACAATATAGTTGATTTAAACATGGTCGACAATATTGAAATTAAGGGAAACGACATAAAGGTTTCGGTGGTTTTTCCAAAACTGGATGACCCTGCAGTTGGCATTGTTTATAATTCAATTGTAAAAAAACTAAAAGATAAACTGGGCGAAGATATTAACGTGGATGTAAAACCCATAGATGAAAAAGACAAGGGACTTGGCCCATTATCAGGTGTAAAAAACATTATAGCAATAATTGCAGGAAAAGGCGGGGTTGGAAAATCCACTGTTGCTGCTAATCTTGCTATTGCATTGTCGAAAACCGGCAGCACTGCGGGTATATTTGATGCAGATATTATGGGACCTTCTGTTCCAATGATGTTTGGAGTTGAAGGAGGGCAACCCGAAGTGATTGACAGGGGAGGAAAACCAATAATGGTACCTTTGGAAAACCATGGGGTTAAAATTCTGTCTCTTGGATTTTTTGTAAAACCCGGTCAGGCTTTAATGTGGAGAGGGTCGATGATTAACAATGCGTTTAACCAGTTAATGAAAGATTCAGAATGGGGCGATCTCGACTATCTTGTTATTGATATGCCTCCCGGAACAGGTGATATACAGCTTACATTGGCCCAATCGTATAACATAAGGGGAGCTATACTTGTTACAACACCACAAAAGCTGGCAACAGCAGATGTGCGCCGCGCAGCAATGATGTACCGTCAGGATAAACTCAGTATTCCATTGCTTGGCATTGTTGAAAATATGTCGTATTTTACTCCTGATGAGTTACCTGACAAAAAATTCTTTATTTTTGGACAAGGTGCAACTGATGAGTTAGCCAAAGAACTGGAAATACCTGTGCTTGGCAGAATTCCTATTGTTGAAAAAATTGTTGAATCGGGCGATAGTGGCACTCCTATTGTTATGGATGAAAACGAAAAAGTAACTGCTGAATTTATTCAAATTGCCAAAAATGTGAAAGCAGAGATTAAGAAACTGTAATTAATAAACTTATAAATATAAATAACATGGCTCATACCAAGGAAGAACTAAACCAAAAAGTACAAAATGTAATTGAACAAGTACGACCATATTTGCAAGCAGATGGCGGCGATATAAATTTTGTAAATATCACTGATGATAACGTTGTAAATGTTGAACTTACAGGTGCATGTGGCAGTTGTGCATTTAGCACACACACACTTAAAAACGGAGTTGAAGCAACAATTAAGAAAGTGCTTCCTGAGATTAAGGAAGTTGTTGCTATAAACTTGTAAGCTTCTTTATAGAAGGGAAATAGGAAGAATTGTTATTTGTTCAATTAGTTTTTCTATTAATTTCACTTGCGATCCTTTCTGCGATATGGCATACCAACCCTCTGGTTTTAAAAGTCGAAATAATTCCGAACATTTCATAAGTTCTTATGTGCCTTAGAGAAAACAAGAGTAAATGATAATTGACCTTTTTGCAAAATTAGATTTCCCGCGTTCGAATTTTTCGGGCATTTATTCCAACGGTTAGTATTGAAAAGTTGTCTATTTCGAAGCACTTTACTTTCAAATTACGATGAAGTTGAAATGGGCTATAATCCCTTGACACTACTTCTAAACCGCCAATTTTTTTTAGCCTTTGTTTAGGTTGTGTCTTTAAATTATTTCTTTTTCTAGATTTAATTTCAGGTTTTTAATTCCAGATTGGATAATTTGCCAAACTTCTTCAGCATCAATTCCTAAATAATTATGAGCAATAATATTTCTAAATCCCTTTACCTTAAACCAATCGATTTTATTTTCCGTTTCCTTCAAAAAGGTAGGAGATAGCTTTTCTGCCATTTCTCCAATCACTATGAAGTTCATCATTGAAGCGTCAAAAGAAATAGTGTTCTCAAAGAATTCATCTGCATTTTCAAATTTACCTGAATATTCTTGAATCTTTTTGATCGATTCAAGAATATTCTGAATACAGCTAAAGTCTCTGTGGGATATTCTATGCATATCTTACTTCTGAAAGGATTTGTTCTTTAAAAATAGGTTTAATGTATTTTTCTCTACAGATATCAACCGGTATGTTGAACCTATGCTGTATTTCCTCTTTAAGTCTTTGCTTTATGCTGTAAAGATCAGGAGTATTTTCTTCAAATTCAACAATTAAATCAATATCACTTTTGTCATTTTGTTCGCCTCTTGCAATAGAACCAAATACACCAATTTTAATCAAATGGTATTCTTGTTCTAATCTATTTTTATTAGATGACAAATAGTATAATATTTGATTTGAATCTATCACTGTTCATTAATTTTATTCAAAGATACAAATTTTCTAATTAATGTTATTATTTGGAGTTTTTGGCCATTACCTACAATTAATCGCTAAAATCACATCAAGACGGTATTCAGGCTTGGTTGGTTTGTAATGTAAGTTTTTTACGGTGGCGACGAATTATTAGTTGATCTTCTCAAAATAAACTAAAAATATGTTGCCGTTTGCGTAGTGCGTTATTGTTTGGTTACACCAGACTTGAAACGGACTACAAATGTTTATTCATTAATTATAGTCTCGATATCCATTCTTTGATGTAGAATTCTAATTACCTCAACTTGATTATCTTGTGATTTTCTGTAAAATATCAAATGTGATTTGACAATAGATGCTCGATACCCATTTTTAGTATGGTCCATTGATTTTCCAATCATGAAATTCTTGGTGATGAACTCAATTTCGTTGATTATTAAATTATAATATCTGTCTGCTTGTTCAATTGACCAACTATGAAGAGTATAAGTCCAAATATTTTCAAGGTCTTCGATTGCTTTCTCACTTATTTTGTATGATTGATTTTTCATTTGTGTTTTCTGTGAAGTTCTTGTAAATGGTCTTTTGGATTAAAGTCTTTAATTACCTTACTATTTTCTCCAAGTTCGAGTGCTTTTCTTAACTCAACTGTTTTTTGTTCTTCGGTTTCTAAAAGTCTAAGTGCTGTTCTAATGACCTCACTTGCAGAATTGTATCTTCCTGAAGAAATTACTCCATTTATGAAATCTTCAAAATGGTTTCCCAGTAATATTGATGTGTTTTTTCCCATGGTTTTAATGTTTTTTACAAAAATACCAATAATTGGTATATCTGCAAAATTACCCACAACGGTGTAGCGATCCGTTGCCGCAATTTACTGATTTTTGAGTTTATGTTTTGACTTCAAATTTACACTAATATTTCTACGAAGCCATTGTTGCGGCAATGGCGTATGCGCTGTTGTTGGCATTTCGTTGCTTATTCTTTATTGTTTTCTAGTTCTTTCAGTTTTCTATTGTCCAATTCTTTAGCATTTTTAGGTGAAATCACTTTCTTTCCTGACTTTTCTTCAATTTCTTTTCTAGCATTTCCAGCAACTGTTCCGCCTTGATTCGCAATTATTTTACTCTCCTTAAAAGTTTTAGGTTTTCTTTCTGTTGAAATCTCTTTTGTAGTCGCTTCTGCTAGCATATTCAAAACTAATTCCAAATTGGTCATATTGTCCCGAAGATTTTCTTTTTTGAGATTTTTGAAATCTTTGTATTCTTATATAATTTAACATCATCGAATTACACCAATTATACAAATTGAAATTCGTTTAATTCATGCAATTAGATGACGAGTAACTAATTCAAGTTTGCAGCTTGAACCAAAAAAACTTAAGTCACGAGCACTAGCTAGAAATAGCTCGTAGTATTTTTACCTTTTTTCGATTTATTATAGTATTCCATAGCTTCAGGTATACAACTATTCAAGTTATCAATTCGTGTTTGGTCGGATGGATGTGTGCTGAGAAATTCAGGGGGCTTATGCCCTTTGGAGGACTTTGACATCCTTTCCCAAAAAACAGGAGCCTCGTTTGGATTATACCCTGCCATTGCCATAAAAATCAATCCCATTCTGTCGGCTTCGCTTTCGTGCAACCTGCTATATGGTAACATAGCTCCTAACTCAGTGCCAACCCCATAAACTGTCATCCATAATTGCTGAGTTTCCTGTGGTTGTTCGTTTAAAGCTACCATCAAACCAATTCCACCTGCAGTACGTAAAAGTTCCTGGCTCAGACGTTCGTTACCATGTCCGGCAATTGCATGGGCTATTTCATGTCCCATTACTACCGCAAGCCCTGTTTCGTTTTTTGTTACCGGAATAATGCCGGTATATACAACAACTTTGCCCCCAGGCATACACCATGCGTTAATCTGATCGTTTTCAACCAGGTTAAATTCCCAATTATAACCATTCAGCATATATGAAAGATTATTATCGGCCATATATTTTTCAACCGATTTCTGAATCTTAAAGCCTACACTTTTAACAATCTGGCTATGTTGGTTATTTCGACTTGGAGGATTCTCATTAAGAAACTCATCGTACTGCTGAAAACTCATAGCCATGAGCTCATTGTCGGGTATCATGCTTATTTGCTTACGCCCTGTTATTGGCACTGTACTGCATGAGTAAAAAAACAAAATGATTAAAACAGTTGATAATAGTTTTAGCTTTTTCATATCAGTAAAGTTTATTATTCTGCCGTAGTTTAATTAAACATTCACACATTTCAATTAAGGCAAAAATAAGCAACTATCGCCATAACTCAAAAAACGAAAATCATTATTTAAGGCAAAATCGTATGATTTTTTCCAACTATCCCCTATTAAAGCTGAAACTAATAAGAGTAATGTGCTTTTGGGCTGATGAAAGTTTGTGATTAACCCCTTAGCGATTCGGAACTTGTATCCTGGAGCTATCATCAATCGTGTTTCGCCTTTAATTTCATTTTGTTTATTATCTTCAAGATAGCTGATTAATAGGGTTAAGGCTTGTTTAGCATTAAAATCAGTGTCAATAAATATTTCATAAGGATCCCACTGATCAACAACAAACTGATCGTTTCCATTACCTAACTTAACTGCCATCCAGAAAAGGCTTTCCAGTGTTCGCATGCTTGTAGTGCCAACTGGAATAACAGGATCACAAAGTTTTTCTCTCAGGTGTTTAAGGGTTTGAATACTAACAACTATTTTTTCAGTATGCATCTCGTGTTCCGCAATAGAATGTGAAACAACGGGTTTAAATGTGCCTGCCCCAACATGCAAGGTAAGCTTATCGGTTTCAAAACCGGCGTTTCGAAGTTCGTTTAGTATATTTAGTGTAAAATGCAAACCGGCTGTAGGTGCTGCTACCGATCCCTCGTATTCTGCATAAATAGTTTGATATCGTGTGCTGTCGTTTTCATCCGCCTCGCGGTTAAGGTATGGAGGAATAGGAACCAATCCGCTATGGTTAATTATTTCGGAAAAAGTAATTTCATTATTCTCCCATTGGAAAGCAACATGAAATCCTTCGGTTAACTTCTTAATTTTTTCAGCAAACAATGTAATTATCTTTCCATTGTTGCTAAATTCCAGTTTTAGTTTGCCGCTTTTCCATCTTTTCGAATTTCCAACTAAGCACTTCCAAATTACCGGCGACTTTTGTTGAAAAGCAAGCTGAAAATCATTCACAGGTTCTACCGGCTCAAGACAAAATATCTCGATAGTTGCACCTGAATCTTTTTTAAACAACAACCTGGCTTTTACAACTTTGGTTTCGTTAAATATCAGTAGTGCGTTAGGTGGTAATAACCGTGGTAGTTCGACAAACCTTTTTTCCTCAATTGTACTTCCCGATTGAAATAGCAGTTTCGACCCATCTCTATTTTCCAGGGGGAACCTGGCTATCATACCGTTGGGGAGAGGATAGTTGTATTCTTCAATTTTTATTGTCCTGATAGTGCTCATACTGTAATTTGTAATGGCAAAAATAAAGTTAAAAGTTCTTTGTAACTAATCAGTGTCACGACCGAAAAATCAAGAAAGAAATGAGATTTAACCTCCCCCTGTCCCCTCCAGAGGGGGAAACCTACCCCTGCACCCCTTCAAGAAGGGGATTATAGGTATTTATTTATTGATTTTTCCTTAATAGAATACATTTATTGCCAAAACTGATTAGTTACAATTCTTTGTTTAGGTTTAGGGTTGTGAATTAAATAAGTGTAATAATTGATGTAAATTTGTAGACTCAATAAATAAAAATTACCATGAAAAATCACATCCCGAACATTATCACGCTATTTAACATGCTGTCAGGCATTCTATCCATTTACTCAGTTATGAATGGTAACATTGAGTTAGCTGCCTATTTGATTTTTGTAGCTGCCGTTTTTGATTTTTTAGATGGCATGGCTGCAAGGTTGTTAAATGCGAAGTCGGAAATCGGAATTGAGCTCGATTCATTAGCTGATGTAGTTTCATTTGGCGTTGCCCCCGGCTTTATTTTGTTTCACATGATTAGTATTAGTCATGGGTTACCTGTTGATTCTGCCAATGATTTTACTGTAATTCCTTTCATCGCTTTTATTGTTCCTGCGTTTGCCGCACTTCGTCTGGCTAAATTTAATATCGATAAGGAACAAACGAATTCTTTCCGCGGATTGCCTACACCCGCACTTGCAATATTAATTGCCTCTCTTCCTTTAATCAGGACATATTTGTATGACGACCGCGAGTTTTTTTATATGATAATTACAAATACTTATTTTCTGCTCACTATTGCAATAATCGGGTCGCTGCTCATGGTTTCGAGGTTTCCCTTGTTTGCATTAAAGTTTAATGGATTTGGATTGAAAAGCAACCTGACTCAATACATTTTTATTGGTGTCGCGGTAATATTATTATTGTTGTTGAATGTAGTTGCCATACCATTCATTATACTTTTTTACCTTTTTCTTTCTTTGATAATTTTTTTGGTCGATATGCAGTAGACCGAGTTTCGAGTTTATGGTTTTGGGGGGTTGGTCTCGAAATGTGTACACTGGAAGTCTTGATTCATAAAAAATTAAAACTCTGCAATTAATTTAATATTTAGCAAGCGTGGTGTAAGATAATTTGGAACAGCATATTGGGTATTGCTAATATCTTTTATCCATATATATGAAACGGTGTTATAAATCTGTAACAGGTTGAACACCTCAAGGCTAACCCACATATTTTTAAATTGTTTTAGTGGATTTCCGGAAGCAAAAGTAGTTCCTTCATTAATAAATTGATAAGAAAATCCAATATCAACTCTTCTATAATCGGGCATACGCAATATATGTGTGTATCTCTCGGTATCGGGTGCTCCAAAAGGTAATCCTGTACTAAAAAGCAATCGAAGATGCATTTTAAGATAGGGGTGATTGGGAATATAATCCTGAAAAAAGATTGAAAAATTAACCCTTTGATCGGTTGGTCGCGGAATAAACCCCGGTTCAACTTTTGTGCTATCGGCAACCTGGCTATCAGCGGTTATACCCGGTATTATTTTATCTCCATCAGCATTGAAATAATCATAATAATAATCACCATAAATATCTTCCTGGCTTTGCATTATTGATAAACTCATCCAGCTATCGATACCTTTAACGAACTCTCCGTAAATCTTAAAATCAATACCTGTAGTATATCCTTTAGCCAGATGGTTTGTAAGATATCTGATTCGCACATTATCAACATAATAAGGAATAAGGTTATCCAACATTTTATAATACACTTCGGTAGTAAAAATAAACGGCCGGTTCCATGATCTGAATCTTAAATCGGTGCCGGCTATGAAGTGAGTTGATTTTTGCGCTTTAACATTGTGATTGATGGTGCCGTCAATATCCCTCATCTCCCTGTAGAAAGGGGTTTGGAAATAAATACCAGTAGCAAATCGGAAAACTAGGTTAGGATTTTTTGCAGGTTTATATGAAAAATTAACCCTTGGGGCAAGCAGAAATTCACTATTAAAATCCCAATAATTTGCCCTAATACCACCTGCTAAAGTAATTTCATTTTTCCTTTTTGTAACAAAGTTCCACTGATTTGACAAATAAGCTGAAACTCTGTTAGTATTAAGAGTGTTTGTTGCACTAACAAAATCCTTTAACTCAAGATTTGGATTATCAGGAAACGGATTACCGGGAGTGTCGGGTTGGTTTGGTAAAGAATACCCCGCTGAGTCAACCATTTCCCATTCGTGTAATTTATCGTCAACTGTTTGGAACTGATAACGTAATCCCCATTTTAAACTGCTTTTATCTTTAATTATAACTCCTTTATGCTCAGCAGTAATTACATTTGCTTTAAAATAGTTTCGGGCATGCAATAAATATGTACCAACGCCTTGTGACTGAACAGCATTACCATACTCTTCGCTCCCCGGGTTGTTTTCCACCTGCCCTATCCAGTACTGCCCTTGTATGTCGTACGTTTCAGATTCATTTGTGTTAAATGCCGACAGTATTAATTTTAGTTCAGTATTTTTTGCAGGTTTATAGTTAAGAGTTAATCCCCCCTGATACATGTCGTAGCGATCGGTTTCGTTACCATCAAAATAAACCTTAAACCGAATAACTTCCTGAAATGTTCCAAAATCAGTTTCGCGGTTTGATGGAACTACTTTATATTTATTGTGAGAATAATATCCCAGAAACGACAAATTCCATTTTTCACTTAATTTATAAGTAATTAACGATTGAATATCCATAAACTCCGGCTGATATTCGCCCTGGGTTTGGAGACTGTTTAGCAGATAACTATTTATTTTATAGCGTGCTCCCACCAGATATGTAAGCTTGTTGTTGGCAGCCAAACCGCCGAAATTCAAATCGGCCCCAAGCAAACTTGCCGAAAAAGAGCCACCAAATTCAGTGGGGGTTAGGTATTTAACATCCAATACCGACGACATTTTATCGCCGTATTGAACTCCAAATCCCCCAGCCGAAAATAGTATTGAAGATACAAGTGAAGAGTTCACAAAACTTAATCCTTCCTGTTGTCCTGAATTTACAAGAAACGGCCTGTATATTTCGATGTCGTTTACATAAACCAGGTTTTCATCAAAATTACCTCCCCTTACCGAGTATTGCGAGCTCATTTCGTTTGATGATGAAACTCCCGGCAAAGTTTTAATAAGATCTGAAACCCCTTCTGTTAATGAGGGTGCTACAATTGCATTTTTAGGATTTAAACGAACCATGCTCTGGGTTCGTAGCTGCTCATCCTTAACTTCAAAACCGGGGAGCTCAGTAGATATCGGCTTAAGTTCTATTTTGATTACTTTTGTTTCACCGGGCTTAAGATTTAACTTCAACCTGCTATCAGCAAAACCAATATAGGTTATTGCAAGAGTTACATCTTTGTTTGCAGGAATCTTTAAACTAAAATATCCATTTTCATCAGTAGTTGTTCCACCCTTTTCGCCAACAATTGCCACATTTGCGAGCTCAACAGCCTGCCTCTTATCACCATGAACATTTCCTTCAATTACAGCAGTTTGAGCATTAATAATCCCAGGTAATCCTGATAATAACAAGATTACAAATGCCACTACAGAAATATATACAGTACTTTTGATCTTCATTACAGGATAAACTAAAAAGGTGCAAATTTATTATAAATTTGAGGCTACAAAGACGCCGGAGCCATATTAATTTCATCTGATAAGGGAAGGGTTAACTAAACCACTATGGACTAAAAGTACCATAGGTTTATTGCACGAATGAAATTCGTTTCGAGATTACCTAATCATGGACGGAAGTCAGAAGTTGTTACTTCAAGCTTCAAACTCCGGACTTCCGACTTGAAACAATGAAATTTATAGAAACTGAAAGTCTTGCACAAAAAGTGCATACCTGCCTGCCCTCCTTCGGCGAGTAAACCGGCAGGGTACTAACTAACGAATGAGACCAATAAAAAATTATATAGAGTAACTTTCGCTGAATCTGTGCCCATTATATAAATTATTCTACTTTTGCCTTGTATTAAAAATTGTATTGATGAATACAACCAGAAACCTTCCAAAAATTACAACTCATGTACTTCAGGAAATGAAGCAAAAAGGTGAGAAAATTGCAATGCTAACCGGTTATGATTTTTCGACTGCACAGCTCCTTGATGAAGCTCGTATTGATGTTATTCTTGTGGGTGATTCAGCATCAAATGTAATGGCAGGGCATAAAACCACATTACCAATTACTCTTGACCAAATGATTTATCACGCTTCATCGGTTATGCGGGCTGTTGAAAGGGCTTTGGTGGTGGTTGACCTTCCATTTGGGACTTATCAGGGTAACTCGAAAGAAGCGTTGAATTCGGCAATTAGAATAATGAAGGAGTCGGGGGCTAATGCCATTAAAGTGGAAGGTGGTGAAGAAATTCTGGAATCCATCGATAGAATATTAAGCGCAGGAATTCCGATTCTTGGACACTTGGGTTTAACTCCGCAATCGATAAATAAATTCGGAACTTACGTTGTACGTGCCACACAACCTGAAGAAGCGGAAAAGCTAAAAAGAGATGCTAAAATACTTGAAAGTGCTGGCTGTTTTGGGATTGTATTAGAAAAAATACCCGCTCAACTTGCAGGAGATGTCACCAGATCTATTTCAATTCCTACAATAGGCATTGGCGCCGGAGCTGAGGTTGATGGTCAGGTGCTGGTACTGCATGATATGCTTGGTATTAATCAGGATTTTTCTCCACGATTCCTCCGACGCTATCACAATTTACATGATGAAATGATCAAAGCATTTGAAACCTATATTGATGATGTGAAGGAAATGAGGTTCCCAAATAAGAAGGAGCAGTATTGATAATTTTGTCAGATTATAAACCTTATAAACAACAACAACCAACAACGACAACCCGACAACAACGACAACCCGACAACAATGACAACCCGATAACCCAACATCAACGACAACCTAACAACTATGTCCTTTTCTAAAACTCCAATTTCCAAACGAGTACTTTACGAAGACAACCACCTCATTGTTGTTAACAAGCTTCCGTCGGAAATTGTTCAGGGTGATAGTACAGGTGATACTCCGTTAAGCGAGATCGTTAAAGTATATTTGAAAGACAAATACCAAAAACCTGGCAATGTTTTTACAGGTGTTGTTCACCGTATCGACCGACCTGTTAGTGGAGCCGTTGTATTTGCACGAACAGGGAAAGCTCTTGCCAGAATGAATGAATTGGTGAAAAATCGCGAACTGAAAAAAAATTATTGGGCAATAGTACGAAACCTGCCTGAGGAGCATGAGACCGAACTAAAACACTACTTGGTACGTGACCGCAAGAAAAACAAATCATTTGCTTACAATAAATCAATAATTGGTTCTAAAGAAGGAGTGCTGAAATACAAAGTAATAGGTGAAAGCGATAGTTTTTACTTACTTGAAATAGATTTAGAAACAGGTCGACATCATCAAATCAGGGTTCAGCTTGCTGCCATAGGTTGCCCCATAAAAGGAGATTTAAAATATGGCTCACCGCGGAGCAATAAGGATGCTTCTATCAGTCTTCATGCACGCTCGGTTGAATTTGTTCATCCGATAAAAAATGAACCAATAAAAATTGTTGCCCCGCCCCCGCCAGATTCATTATGGGATTTCTTTGTGAATAATTTACCATAAACCATCCAGAGTATACCTTATTGGATATGAGAGAGTTTAGCTTTGAGAATAAATATTAAAGATCACTTATTTAAACCAGTATCCTAAATTGTTTTTAGAAAATCTTCAGATGTCATAATTCTAATCTCACTTCTCTTAAAATCATTAGTATTTCGGGGTTATGATTACTTCGAGTGAATCATCATTAGTTGCCGAAAAATTCTACAATACGTCTTCAAAGTCTTTAAACCCCGATGTTAATGCCTGCTTATGCTTGGGAACAAAAATCCTCTATATTTGGCCAATGAATTTTCTTAAAGTTTCCATATCGCATTTAGTCCTTTTACTGATTTTATTTATTCCTGCAAATATTGCAGCTCAATATTATATAGTTGGGCAGGACCCCGCTTCAATCAAATGGAAACAACTTAATTCACCTGATTTTAAAATTATTTTTCCTTCGGGATACGAAAAAAAAGCACAGGAATATGTAAACTTGCTTGAGCTATCGCACACAAGCATTAGCCTACCTTATTTACATAAAAATAAAAAATTTCAAATTGTACTTCATAACCAAACGGTGATATCAAATGCCATGGTTTCGCCAACGCCGATGCATGCCGATTTTTTTGAGATGCCCGACCAAACCACATACGCACAACCCTGGGCAAAGCAACTCACACTACATGAATACCGGCATGTTGCACAGATGCAAAAATTAAATCAGGGAATGACAAAAGCTCTTTATTACATGTTTGGCGATCAGGCTATTGGAGCAGTAATGGGAGTGTTTCTACCAATGTGGTTTATCGAAGGTGATGCCGTTTTTAGTGAAACTATCTTCAGCAAAAGCGGCAGAGGACGTTCACCTGATTTTACAATGGGCTTAAAAGCACAAGTGTTAAACAAAAAAATTTACCCTTACGATAAAGCACTTTTCGGTTCATTTCGTGATTATGTTCCCGATCATTATACACTTGGTTATGAGCTTGTGTTAAATGGCAATATTAATTACGGTCATGATCTTTGGAACAATACTTTAAATAAAGTTGCCCGACGACCTTATTTATTATTCCCTTTTACAAAAGCGATTAAGGATATAACCGGTACTGGGAAAGTAAAATACTATGAAAATGTG
Source organism: Bacteroidota bacterium (assembly GCA_014382445.1). Lineage (GTDB taxonomy): Bacteria > Bacteroidota > Bacteroidia > Bacteroidales > F082. Next base: position 128,655 of record JACNJS010000035.1, on the reverse strand, counting down.
ATAGAGACAAGAAAAAATCAATGGGCAAAAATCGATTCCGTAAAAAATGAACCTAAGATGATTGTTCCCGAAAATAATAAATACTATACAAATTACCGTTTTATTAACCCTATGAAAGACGGTAGTGTTATTGCCGAAAAGAGTGGCATTGACAATATTAACACTTTCGTGAAAGTATTTCCCGACGGTACCGAAAAAAAACTGTTTACACCAGGCTACGATTTTAATGAATCACTTTCGGCTAACGACAGCCTCCTGTGCTGGAATGAAAAAGCTTTTGATCCAAGATGGACAAACCGTGATTATTCTGTAATTAAGATATATAATTATCGTACTAAAAAGCTTAGGACGCTTACACGAAAAAGCAGATTGTTTGCCCCATCATTAGACAACATGAGCTCGAAAGTAGTGGCTGTAAACGTTAGCGAAACCAATAGTTATTCATTACGAATTTATGATATTGAAACAGGTGATGTACTCCATGAGTTTAGCACTTCTGACAATTTGTTTTTTATGTTTCCGCGTTGGTCGGATGATGACAAATACATTGTATCAACCGTGTTGGGAGATAAAGGGAAGTCGATAATTAAAATAAACACTACCACCTGGGAGTATGAATTTATTCTGCCAACTAGTTTTGTTGATATAACCCGACCCGTTATGAAAGGCAATAAAGTGATTTTTTTGGGAACCTATCTGGGGACATCCGATTTATATATGATTGACATAACAACAAGTGAAACCTTCAAACTTACAAATGTCAGGTTTGGTGCTTCAGATGCAACATTTTCAGGTAGTGAAGAGAAAATATATTTCACAACATATACCAACAACGGCTTCCGAATTTCAACCATGCAGTTAAACGAGAATTCATCCGAAAAGGTAACTCTCACCAACCTGAATGCAGATTATTTAGTTGATCAGTTAAAGCCTGAAAATGATTTTATATTAGATGACACAATAGTACCAAACACCGAATATCCTGTAAAAAAATACAGCCGAATTGGCCACTTAATTAATCTCCACAGTTGGGGTCTTGCAGCAGTTGATTTAAATAATTACGATTTTACACCCGGTGTTTCAGTTCTTACTCAAAATATCCTAAGTACTGCTTACGGATCACTGGGTTATTATTACGACCACAACGAACAAGCCGGTAAAACAAAACTAAGTTTTGAGTACGCCGGATGGTACCCCGTAATAAATATCTCAGCCGATTATGGCCAGCGCAGAACTTCTTATCTTGATGACTACAATAACTTACAGGAAATCAAATGGATGGAAACTAATTTTTCACTTGGGGTTTCAGTGCCACTTAATCTAACAAAAAGCAGGTGGGTAATGGGAATAAGGCCATATGTAGGTGGAGCTCAAAAATTTCTTAATAAAATCAGTCACGGTACGTCGGAGTTTAAAGAAAATCAAATAACATCACTTACGTACAACTTTTATGCATATACTCAGCTTAAACGCTCGAAAAGAGATATATATCCTAAGTGGGGTATTAATACAAATATTATTTTCAGGCACACCCCACTGTCCGACTCAATTAGCACAGTTTTTGGGTGGACAGAAACAATTTATATTCCCGGCATTTTAAAGCATCATGGCATAAGACTTTATTCGGCCTACCAAAATATAAATAAGGGAAACTATAGCTACAGTAACGTAATTAGTACGCCAAGAGGATATACTTCAGTATATTTAAACGATATGTTCAGCAGCAAAATTGAGTACGCACTTCCAATATTCTATCCTGACTTCAACATCCCTGCTGTTGCATATTTAAAAAGAGTTACCGCTCATTTATTTTATGATCAGGTTATTGGCGATGATACAAATAATAAATCACAGTTGTTCAATTCTGCAGGATTGGAGATTTACACCGATTGGAATTTCCTGAGCCTCTTTCCAAATATAAGGCTCGGCGTACGTGGTTCTTATCGTTTTAAAGATAATTTAACTAACTTTGAGTTTTTATACGGATTTAGTATTAATTAATTTTCAGTATAGTATTAAGCTTTATAACATACTTGCTCGAAATAATACTTATGCCACAGTTTTCTACAAGCGTACAATAAAAACTAATCCTGCCAGTACAGGTGATTTTGCCTGGCTTGCACATTATCAAGCTTAATTCGGTAAATGTTTGTATGAGCAAGCACATGCTCATTAAATTCGTGGTCATTATTTCCCGAGTACTTATACATTATTGCCAGCAGTGCTTTTACTTTATCCCTTTTATTCAAAAGCAATTCAGCTTTTCCATATCCAATAACTGATCTAAATTTTGTACCCCAATTACACGATTGCTTATTGGAGAAAACTTCTCCTCCATAGTTTGCTTCAAAACAAACATTTGGATTAGCTGCGATCATGTCAACCTTTTTCCCGGTTTGTTGGGAATGGAAATATAAATATTTATCATCAAATCCAAAATTTACCGTAACAACATAGGGTTCATTTTTATTAGCCATGCTGATGCTGCAAAAAAGTGCATTGTTCAGCACTGAATTTACATGAGATTTGTTTTGTTCTTTTGTGTAGATCGTTTTCATAATATCTTCCGTCTTGTTCAAAAAAAGGTGATTTCAAATGTAAGATTTTTTGTTTGAGGAGTTGGTAACTGAATATGAAATTAAATTTGATGTAACTAATCAGTGTCAAAAAAAAGCAATAGTTCTTTCAATTTTATTTTACGATAACACATTATCTTTTCTCCTTAGTTACCCTTCTATGTTGCAAAACAAACAAAACAGCTAAAACTTCTATATTTTTTCATTTTTTCTTTCATTTGCCATCCAATAGGTCTTCTTCTGTATCTTCTATTCAAATAACCTCTTTAATCAATCTTCTATCAGCAGTCTGTTTTTTTGCTGCAATGTATTTTTTATTTTAAAGAGGAGGGGGACGTAACCAATTGATAAACACCCTGGACCAATGCCGTGTTTGTGAAGCAGATAACCGTTCAGGAATATCTATTCCAAATTGAAAGAGTAAAGACTTGACCCTATTTTTAGTCCGGCTTATATCTTTTATTAACCTGAACCGCTGACGAACTAACGCCCTGTCAGCTTCTATATTCCGATCAGGTATATGAATGGCCTCAAACTCGTTAGCCCTTAGTGTTCTTGCTAATTTACGACTGTCGGCTTTATCCGTTTTCTGAAGCTTTTCCTTTTGGCTGGTGGGAACATCTGCCGGATGGATCATGATACAATCAACACCTAATTTTTGTAGTTTACGACAAGATTCAAATCCGCTAAATCCAGCTTCATATACTGCTTTATATTTCCCTCCAGGAAAATTACGGTGCATATAGGAAGCTAATAAACCTGGACTAGGATTTTGACTCATCGTCTTATGTTCATATTGCTCACCTAAAATTGTCACTTTCCAACTTTTCTTGTGATAATCAATCCCTATAAAAAAAGATTGGTCATTGAACGAATTATTACTAATTTTGCAGTCTTATTTAAATTTATTCTAAATAGGAATTTGATGAACGAGGAAAAGAATAACGGGAAAATCATAGAAGAGGTTACATCAGGTGAATATAAATACGGCTTTTTTACTGATATTGAAACGGAAACAACTCCTAAAGGATTAAATGAAGACATTATTGGATTTATTTCAAAAAAGAAAAACGAGCCTGAATGGCTTCTTGAATATCGACTTAAAGCATACCGTCACTGGCTAACAATTGAGGAGCCCGATTGGGCATTGCTTAACCATCCTCCAATTGATTATCAGGATATTATTTATTATGCTGCCCCTGTACAGAAAAAAACACTTGACAGTCTTAACGAAGTTGATCCTGAGCTACTCGACACCTTTAACAAACTTGGTATTTCGCTAGATGAACAAAAAATGCTGACAGGTGTGGCAGTGGATGCCATTATTGATAGCGTTTCGGTGAAAACTACCTTCCAGGATACTTTGTCTAAACATGGCATAATTTTCTGTTCTTTCAGTGAAGCTGTTCAAAATCATCCCGAATTGGTAAAAAAATATCTTGGCAAGGTTGTCCCTTATACTGATAATTATTTTGCCGCCCTTAACTCTGCAGTGTTCAGTGATGGTTCGTTTTGCTATATACCAAAGGGTGTTCGCTGTCCGATTGAATTAAGTACGTATTTTAGAATTAACGCAGCAAATACTGGCCAGTTTGAGCGAACCCTTCTTGTAGCAGATGAAGGAGGATATGTTAGTTACCTCGAAGGCTGCACTGCACCCCAGCGAGATGAAAACCAACTACATGCAGCGATAGTCGAAATTATTGCCCACGCTAATTCTGAAGTCAAATATTCAACAGTTCAAAACTGGTATCCGGGTGATAAAAATGGCAAAGGTGGCATCTATAACTTTGTTACCAAACGTGGTTTATGCGAAGGTTATAATTCAAAAATAAGCTGGACACAGGTGGAAACTGGGTCGGCCATCACATGGAAATACCCAAGCTGCATTTTGCGTGGTGATAATTCTATTGGTGAGTTTTATTCGGTGGCTGTTACTAATAATTATCAGCAGGCCGATACCGGCACGAAAATGATACATATTGGTAGTAATACAAAAAGTACAATCATCTCCAAAGGAATATCAGCCGGCTATAGTAATAACAGCTATCGCGGATTGGTAAGAATATCGAAAAAAGCAGATAATGCACGTAATTTTTCACAATGTGATTCATTATTACTTGGCGATAAATGTGGAGCTCATACATTTCCATATATTAAAACAAATAACAGTTCGGCCATTGTTGAACATGAGGCAACTACATCAAAAATATCGGAAGATCAATTATTTTATTGTCAACAGCGTGGTATTGATTCTGAAAAAGCTATTGGGCTGATTGTAAACGGATACGCCAAAGAAGTATTAAATAAGCTCCCTATGGAATTTGCCGTAGAGGCTCAAAAATTATTGGCAATTACACTTGAAGGAAGTGTAGGATAAGATAAGTACCTAAAGTACTTAGAGTTAAATAAATTGGATAATGAAATATCTGAAAACAAAAATATGTTACTAAATATAAAAAACCTGCATGTTTCCATTAACGGAAAGGAAATACTTAGAGGATTTAACCTGGGTGTAAACAACGGTGAAGTGCATGCGATAATGGGACCCAATGGAACCGGAAAAAGCACCTTGGCAGCTGCAATTACCGGACGTGAAGGATACGAAATAACCTCAGGTGAAATAATCTATAAAGGTCAAAACATAAACAACCAATCGCCTGACATCAGGGCAAATGAAGGAATTTTTCTCAGCTTTCAATACCCCGTAGAAATACCGGGTGTTAGCATTACAAACTTTATGCGTACAGCACTAAACGCAAAGCGCGAATTTGAAGGCTTGCCAGCAATAAAAGCAGGTGACTTCCTGAAGAAAATGGAAGAGAAGAAGAAGCTGGTTGACATTCAATCGAAGTTAACAAACCGATCAGTAAATGAAGGCTTCTCGGGAGGAGAGAAAAAAAAGAATGAAATTTTCCAGATGGCAATGCTCGAACCAACACTTGCAATTCTGGATGAAACAGATTCGGGACTGGATATTGATGCATTAAAAGTTGTTGCCAACGGTGTTAATGCCTTGCGTTCCGACAAAAATGCATTTATTATTATTACACATTATCAGCGCCTTCTTGATTATATTGTTCCTGATTTTGTACATGTTATGTTCGACGGGAAAATTGTTAAATCAGGGGGTAAAGGATTAGCCATCGAACTTGAAAAAAGGGGCTACGACTGGATAAAGGATCAGATGGCAAACAGATAGCATATACTATTATGGGCTTATCAAAAAACAAATACTTTCCACTTGAGTTATCAATTCTGAAACATTATAATGATAACCATAATGGGATATACAACTCATGCCATCCCAAAGTAAAAGAAACAAGGGATTCTGCAATAGTACAATTTGAAAATATCAGGCTTCCATTAACAAATTCCGAAAAATGGCGAAGCACAAATTTGCAGGATCTGTATGAACTTGAATATCTTATGGGTGATGAAAAACCTGTTTTTGATAAACATATCAATGAAATATTTCAATGCAACGTTCGAGGATTCGACACTAATGTTTTTTCCATGCTTAACGGGTGGTATTATAATTCGAATACTCAGCAAATACATACTCTTGATGATGGAGTTATTATAGGCAGTATTCTTGCTGCACAAAAGGCATTTCCTGAACTTATCAGTAAATATTTTAATGAAATTGCTTCTCCGTCTACACATGGACTTTTAGCTGCAAATGCTGCCGTTTTCACTGATGGCATTTTTATATATGTACCTGATAATGTAGAGTCAAAAAAAGCTGTTCAGCTAATTAATATGGTAAATCGTGATAGTAACATTATGATTAATTCACGAAACCTTGTCATTCTTGGCCAAAACAGTAGCTTGTCATTTTTGCACTGTGATGATTCAATAAATCAACATCCTGCGTTTTTAGTTACAAACACTGAAGTTTTCCTTGGCGAGAATGCTAAACTTGATCTGTATAAACTTCAAAATTTAAACAATTGGTCAACATTGGCAAACTCTACTTTCGTTCAACAAGAAAGCAATAGTAAGCTTAAAATTAATGTACTTACTTTCAATGGAGGAATTATAAGAAATGAGTTTAATATTGACTTAATCGGGGAGGGTGCTGATGCCGACGTTAGCGGTATTTATTTGATGGACAAAAAGCAACACGTTGACAATCAGGTAATGTTAAAACATTCAGCACCTAACTGCACTAGTAATGAAATGTTCAAGGGCGTTTTGGATGAAAGTGCATCGGCAGTTTTTAACGGATATATTTATGTTGCCCGAGATGCCCAAAAAACCTTGGCCTTTCAAAAAAATGCTAATATCCTGATGACAAACGAGGCAAGAATTGATTCAATGCCATTTCTTGAAATTTATGCTGATGATGTAAAATGCAGCCACGGGGCAACTGTTGGCCAGCTCGACAAAGATGCATTATTCTATTTGATGCAGCGAGGAATATCCGAAAGCGATGCAAAACTGCTTCTGATGTATGCATTTGTTACAGAAGTTACAGGTAAAATAATGATTGAACCTCTTAAAGTTAGCATCGACGATATGGTTAAGAAAAGACTGCGGGGCGATCTTTCAATTTGCGATAAGTGCGTCTTACACTGCTCAACACCTGATATTCCTATTGAATTTGAAATAGATTTGAGTAAAATATAATGATATGGCTTTTCCTGTAACGCAAATCAGATCCGATTTTCCAATCTTATCACAAAAGGTAAACAACAAACCACTTGTTTATTTCGATAACGCCGCGACAACTCAAAAACCTTTAGCAGTAATAAACAGAATATCTGATTATTACAAAACCGAAAACAGTAACGTTCATCGCGGAAATCATTACTTAAGCCAAATTGCGTCCGATCACTTTGAAAATGCAAGAAAGTATGTGGCAGGGTTTATAAATGCTACAAGCGAAAAGGAAATTATCTTTACAAAAGGCACTACCGATTCAATAAACCTTGTAGCATCTACGATAGCCGAATGGGTAAAACCAAATGATAACATAATAATCACAGCGATGGAACACCATTCGAATTTGGTTCCATGGCAACAACTTTGTATTAAACAAAAGGCAAATTTAAAGGTTGTACCTATTGATTACGATGGAAACCTGGATATGGATGCGATGAAAAAGATGATCACCCCATCCACTAAATTACTTGCAGTAACCCATATTTCAAATGTTCTTGGTACTATAAACCCAATTAAAGAAATTGTAAATATTGCACATAAACATGGTGTTCCTGTTTTGGTGGATGGAGCCCAGGCATTGGCACATATCTCTGTTGACGTAAATAACCTCGATTGCGATTTTTATACATTTTCAGCACATAAAGCTTACGGACCAATGGGGATGGGTGTTTTATATGGCAAATCGGTTTGGCTTGAACAATTGCCCCCTTATCAATATGGTGGTGAGATGATTAAAAATGTGACTTTTGAGAAAACTACTTTCAACAATATACCATACAAATATGAAGCAGGTACTCCGGATGTTGCCGGTGCACTTGGATTAGAAACAGCTTTGAATTATATTAAAAAAATTGGCATAAACAATATCAGGGAATATGAAGACCAGCTCCTGGCTTATGCCACAGAAAAAATAACCGAAATAGATGGTGTGCGAATAGTTGGAAAGGCAAAGGATAAAACAGCAGTATTATCTTTTGTAATTAATGGAATTCACCCATACGACCTGGGAACATTACTCGACCAGATGGGTGTTGCTGTGCGTACTGGTACTCATTGCGCTCAACCATTGATGGAATATTTTGGCGTGTCGGGGACTATACGTACATCTTTTGGGTTATATAATACTCAACAGGAAGTAGATGTGTTTATTGATGCCCTTAAAAAAGCTGTAAATATGTTATCGTAAATGAAAAAAACGAGAATGCCAAAAATAATATACTTAATACATATGCAAATCTCACAGTTAAACATTTCAGCAATTAATCATTTGCACAGTTAAACATTCACACATCAATCATTTATTATGACTATACAAGAAAAGGCAAAATCGGTAATTGACGAATTCGCAATTTTTGATGATTGGATGGACAAGTATTCATACCTTATTGAGTTGGGCAAAGAGCTTCCTCTGATTGATGAAAAACACAAAAATCAAACTTACCTAATATCAGGTTGTCAGTCACGGGTTTGGCTACATGCTGAAGAAAATAATGGAAAAATAATTTTTACGGCAGATAGTGATGCAGTTATTACAAAAGGAATAATCTCCTTATTAATAAGGGTGTTGTCAGGCAGTTCCCCTGCAAAAATTATCGCAGCAGATTTTAGTTTTCTGGATGAAATAGGATTGAAGGCTCATTTATCGCCAACCAGGGCTAATGGATTGGTATCAATGATAAAGCAAATGAAATTATATGCACGAGCATTGCAATTAAAATCGAACAGATAGTTTAAAATGAAAAAAGAACAAATAAGGGAACTCGAAGAAAAAATTATTGTTGTATTGAGAAATATTTTCGATCCCGAAATACCGGTAAACATTTATGAACTTGGTCTGATTTACGAAATTAACGTTGATGAAACCGGTAAAGTGAAAGTAATTATGACTCTTACTTCACCAAATTGTCCGGTTGCCGAAAGCATGCCTGCTGATGTAAAAAAAGAAATTAGCCTCTTAGAAGGCGTTTCCGAAGTAGAAATTGAAATTACTTTTGAACCTCCATGGGATCATGATATGATGACCGAAGAAGCCAAACTGGAATTAGGAATGTTGTAGTAGTTTGCTTTCTATCGTTTGAACAACCTGGAATTTAGCATCTTCAAATATTTTCTCAAATGATTCTGAAGATCTTTTATACACCAGCAGGTTAATCGAACAATTATACCAACTATTTTAATAAATTTGTCGGTTCTAAATTATTCAGGTTATGGCAATATTGGGAAGTATAATTAAGAAAGCGTTTGAATTGCGTAATCTGCCTGTTGAAAAACAACGACGAAAGCTCAATCCTGTAACTGCTCAAAAAAGGGAATTGGTTAAGTTATTGCGAAAATCACAATTTACTGCCATTGGTGAGCATTACAAGTTTTCAAAACTGTTAACTAGTAAAGATGTTCAAAAGTCATTTGCCGAAATTGTGCCTGTTCACGACTATCAAACAATGTATAAACGTTGGTGGTACAGGGCATTAAATGGCGAATCGTATGTTGCCTGGCCCGGTCGTGTTAAATATTTTGCACTAAGTTCAGGAACATCGGATGCATCCAGTAAATATATTCCAATTACCAACGACATGCTAAGCGGCATTAAACAGGTTACTTTAAGGCAGCTTATATCAACAACAAAATTCGACTTTCCTCTCGAGTTTTATGAAAAAGGAATACTGATGATTGGTGGCAGTACCCATTTGCAATACAACGGAACATATTACGAAGGAGATTTGTCGGGAATAACTGCCGGTAATATTCCATTTTGGTTTCAACATTTTTACAGACCTGGAAGGCGAATTTCACGTACTGCCGACTGGGCTACGAAACTTGACGAAATGGTTAAAAAAGCGCCATCGTGGGATATAGGCATTATTGTTGGTGTTCCTTCATGGGTACAAATACTGATGGAGCGAATAATTAGTGAGTACAAAGTGGATACAATTCATGATATTTGGCCAAACCTTGCTGTTTATGTTCATAGTGGAGTTTCCTTTAAGCCTTATGTTAAAAGTTTTGAAAAATTGATTGCAAAGCCTCTGATGTATAATGAATCATACCTCGCATCTGAAGGATATGTTGCTTTTCAAAATGGAAAGTATGCTGAAGGCATGGAGATGGTTCTTGATAACGGAATATATTATGAGTTTGTACCGTTTAACCGTGATAACTTTGACGAAGAAGGCAATTTCCGGGAAAAACCACAAACATTAAGCATAGGTGATGTTGAAGAAGGTGTTGATTATGCACTGCTAATGTCAACTAATGCAGGTGCATGGCGCTATTTATTAGGTGATACTATTAAGTTTGTGAATAAAGACAAATCAGAAATAATTATAACCGGGCGCACAAAACACTTTATAAGTATTTGTGGCGAACATCTTTCGCAAGAAAATATGAATCGTGCAATTGAGTTATTGGCGGAAGACCTTGACGTTGAGATAAAAGAGTTTACAGTAGCCGGCGTGCGACATGGAAACTTATTTGCTCACAGATGGTATATTGGTACCGACGACCCACTGGATGGCGATCGTGCGGCAAAGATAGTTGATGAACATTTAAATGATTTAAACGACGATTACAGGGTTGAGCGCATGGAGGCTATAAAAGATATTTGTGTTACTGTTCTGCCATCAAGGGTTTTTTATGATTATATGAAAGTGTCAGGTAAAGAAGGTAGTGCAAATAAATTTCCCAGAGTATTAAAAAATTCCCGAATCGATGAGTGGGAAGATTACCTAAGAAAAAACAATTTTACCATTAAATAAAATTTAGTCCTAACGATGAGTGTTTTTATCGAAGGAACCATTTTGGGTTTTTCGCTGGCCTTCCTTTTTGGCTTCGGTCCTGCTTTTTTTGCATTAATTCAAACAGGTATATATCGTGGTTTTATTCCTGGCCTGTTTCTTGCATTCGGCATTTTTTTAAACGATTTGCTTATAGTAACGGTATCACTTCTTGGTGCAACTACCATTATGAGTAATACAGAAAATTTTAGCTTAATCGGAATTATTGGAGGAGCACTTTTAGTTATTTTCGGAATAGTTACTTACCTAAGGAAAACCGAAATTGAAGATTCTGAAGATAGGAGCGAAATCAAAGTTCCACATCCGTTAATATACATTGGAAAAGGTTTTTTACTGAACGCCGTGAATCCTTTCGTTTGGATATTTTGGGTAAGCATAATTGTTAGTATAACTGCCCGTTTTAGTGCCGACACATCAAAACTTATTTTATTTTTTTCCGGCACATTATCAGTAGTCTTACTTACTGATATAATTAAAACTTTCGCAGCTTATCAATTCAAGAAATTTGCCACTGATAAATTCCTTATCCTGATAAATAAAATTGCCGGAATAGCGATAACATTATTTGGCATTTTTCTAATAATGAGATCATTATTTTGGTTATAGAGTATTTCGGTGCTCAATAGTTTGATTACTTTGTCTTTTAAATTTTTGTCGTAGTAACTAGTAATTCAGTCAGATTCTTTTGTGGATATTAAGCTTTAACCAATACAAACTTTATGTTTACCTTTGCCCTCATAATTATCGTATTGAATAGGATGATGGGAAATGGAAGAGATAAAAGAAAATAATACGCAACAAAACAATATAACCTCTTCACGGGGATGCTGTTCAGTATTAGGCAGCAGACAGGAAGACCTTTTTGTTAACCAGCTAAGGTGCTGTAAGTTAAGCTCATATGATTGGTTGTCGGATTATGCCGATCCCTTAACAAAATCAGAATTTAATGTTGTTGAAGTAAGATTTAAAAACGGGCGTAAGGATTTCTTTACTTTTCCGTCCGAAATGACACTAAAAAAAGGCGAAGTTGTTGCTGTTGAAACGTCACCAGGTCATGATATTGGAATAATTACTTTGGTGGGTGAGTTGGTGAGGGTTCAGATGAAACGTAAAAAAGTTGATCCTGAAAAGAATGACTTAAAACGCATATTCAGACATGCACGAGCCACCGACATTGAAAAATGGTTAGATGTAATCGAGATGGAAAATCCTACAATGCTTAAATCAAGATCAATAGCAATTGACCTTGACTTGGCGATGAAAATTAATGATGTTGAGTATCAGGGAGATAAAACAAAAGCCATATTTTATTATACTGCAAATGAAAGGGTTGACTTTAGGGAGTTAATAAGAAAATTAGCTGACACTTTTAAGGTAAGAATTGAGATGAAGCAAATTGGAGTCAGACAGGAAGCTGCTAAAGTTGGGGGCATTGGTCCATGTGGACGCGAACTATGTTGCTCCTCATATATGAGTGATTTCTGCAGTGTTTCAACCAGCTCGGCTCGTATTCAGCAATTGTCATTAAATCCTCAAAAACTGGCAGGACAATGCGGTAAATTAAAATGCTGCCTTAATTACGAGGTTGATGATTATATTGAAACACTAAAAGAATTCCCCGATAGTTCTGTGCCACTGAATACCAAAAAGGGCAAGGCTTATTACATTAAAAGTGAAGTGTTCAGAAAAACAATGTGGTATGCTTATGCCGGCGAATCTAATAATATGATGGCTATACCTATTGATAAAGTTAAGTATATTCTTGATGAAAACAAAAAGGGTAAATTACCTGACGAACTCGAAAAATTTGCCGAAAAAAACACTCAGGTAGGTATTGTAGATGCCAACGGCACAGATGATGTTTCAGGTTATATATAAAGTGAATGTGATTTTTTTTCGGAATTAGATAATAATTATTTCTAATTTGCATTCTTATAATATAGAAGTTAAATATGCTGAAAGAAACCGTAAATTTTTTTATATCATTATCAATAATATCTGCAATATTTTCTTCCTGTAACTCAAATACAGTATACAATCAAAATGTAACTCTCCCTTCTGAAGGGTGGTTTAAAAATAAGGCTGTTGCTTTCAATGTTAATATTTATGACACAGTAAACACTTATAAGTTTGGATTAAATATCAGAAATACAATTAATTACAGGTATTGTAATTTATATGTATTTTTAATAACCGAGTTCCCTAATGGCAAAATAATTAGAGATACAATTGAGTGTTTACTTGCCAACCACGAAGGGAAATGGTTAGGGAAAGGATGGGGGCAAATAAAAGAAAACAACATTATTCTAAAATCAGATTTACGTTTCCCAATATCCGGCACCTATAAATTCCTTATTCAGCAGGCAATGCGAGTTGATACTTTAACTGGGATAAATGATATTGGGTTAAGTGTTATCAAAGTAGGGACTAATAATTAATAAATGTTTATAGCAAGAATAATGGTGAAATGATAAATAAAAAGACTGAAAAAAATAAATTATTTAACCATGTAGTAAAGCTATGGTTATATTGGTTTTTATTGATCGCTATTGTTGTGGTTTTTTTCTATGGAGTTATTGCTGAGTGGTTTGGCCATATGCCAACATTTGAAGAACTAGAAAACCCCAAAAGCAGCCTTGCATCAGAAGTATACTCCTCCGATGGTGAACTTCTTGGGACATATTTCATCGAAAACCGGTCAAAAATTAGTTATCGAGATATCTCACCAAACTTAATAAATGCTTTAGTTGCTATTGAAGATATTCGGTTTGAAAAGCACTCAGGAATTGATGAGAAAGCTTTAATCAGGGTACTATATGGTGTAATTACCGGAAATCATAAAGGAGGAGGGAGTACTCTCACTCAGCAATTAGCGAAAAATCTTTTCCCCAGAGGCAGACTATCCACTCCAAAACTAGTATTGCGTAAATTTCAGGAGTGGATTACGGCTCTTAAATTAGAAAGATATTATTCCAAAGAAGAAATTATTGCCATGTATCTGAATACTGTTCCGTTTGGCCATAACTCTTATGGGATAAAATCAGCATCAGCTACCTTTTTTGACTGCTCTCCCGATTCGTTAAACATTCAACAAGCTGCTCTTATGGCCGGTGTTGTTAATGCTCCAACGAGGTATAGTCCTATATCAAATCCTGAACGATCTCTGGAAAGAAGAAACCTTGTGCTACGTCAAATGCAGAAATATGGTTTTATTAGTCAGGAAGTATTTGATTCTGTAAGCATGTTGCCCCTTGGAGTTTCAAAATATAAAATGCGCGATCATAACCAGGGAATTGCCAGATACTTCAGAGAATATTTACGAAGCGAATTAAAAGAATGGAGCCTTACACATTATAAACCCGATGGCTCTCCATATAACATATATAAAGACGGGTTAAAAATTTATACTACTATCGATTCCCGCATGCAGAGATACGCTGAAGAAGCAATTCGTGAACATCTTTCTTTGGATCTCCAACCTGCATTTTACGAACACTGGGAAGGATATACTCACGCACCTTTCGATTTTGATAAGGAAGAAGCAGAAGAGTCGGTTGACAAAATTATGCTGCAGGCAGTTAAAAGGAGTGAGAGGTATAGAATGTTACGAAATTCCGGAGTTGATATGGATTCAATATTAGAGAACTTTAAACAACCTGCTGAAATGCGTATTTTTAGTTGGAACGGATCAATCGACACAATTATGACCCCTCTGGATTCGATATTATATTTTAAATATTTTTTACAAGCTGGTTTGTTATCGATGGAATCACATACCGGATATGTTCGGGCTATGGTAGGAGGTATTGATTATCAATATTTTAAATTTGACCATGCGGTACAAGGGAAACGTCAGGTAGGGTCAACTTTTAAACCTTTCTTATATACACTGGCAATGCAGGAAGGAGAATACACACCCTGCTACAAAGTTTCAAATATCTCCTATAGTGTTGAACTCGATGATGGCACTTTTTGGGCTCCGCGCAATTCTTCAAATGATCGAATTGGTGAAGAAGTTACATTAAAATGGGCTCTAGCTAATTCCAACAACTGGATATCAGCATATCTGATAGGAAGGTTTTCGCCACAGTCGGTTAGGCAAATGGCTCGAAAGATGGGGGTTGAATCTGATATCCCTGCCGTACCATCCATTGCACTTGGCACACCCGATTTATCTCTGTATGAAATGGTTGGAGCCATGAACACATTTGCAAATAAAGGTGTATATGTTAAGCCCACATTTGTTACTAAAATTGAAGATAAAAATGGCAACCTACTGGAGCGGTTTGTTCCTGAAAAAACAGATGCAATGAATGAAGTTACAGCCTACAAAATGCTGAAGCTAATGGAAGGAGTTGTTGAAAGCGGTACCGGCATCCGACTCAGATACAGATATGGTTTTAACAATCCAATTGCCGGAAAAACCGGAACAACACAAAATCAATCAGATGGCTGGTTTATGGGAATTACGCCAGACCTAACAACCGGAATTTGGGTTGGTGCCGAAGATCGTAGTGTGCATTTCAGGACCATCACTCTTGGACAGGGAGCCAACATGGCATTACCGATATGGGCACTTTACATGAACAAGGTTTATGCCGACCCCTCACTGGGTATAAGTCGGGGTGAATTCGACAAACCTTTAGGAGATGTTATGATTGAATTTGATTGCGAAAAATATGACCGCGAACGTCAAAATACCGTGTTAGACCAGCAAGAGGAAGATGAGTTTTAGAATTAAGATTCCAAGATTCCGGTGAACGCAGCTCCAGAAAAAGATTAATACATGTTAATAAGTTGCCTGTAGTTTCACATTCTTTTTTGCACCGGTCTCGACTAATGACTAATCATCCAACCATCAAATTACATCCTCTTACATCGCTATTATCGTATCGCCCCAATATTTCAAACCTGTCATGCGAATAAATCTTTCCCAAATCCTGAGTTGCTATAAATGAGCACGAATAAATATTAGCTAAATCAATAATATTAATTCCGCCTGTTTTGCCAGATGGTAATATGCTCAACGGATCGTTAACATCACGTATTAATATTTTCATCCATGGAGGAGTGCTGAAAATTCCCTCTCCAATCGAATATGCCTGCGACAAAAGTTCAGTCATCCCGTATTCAGAATAAATTTGCTGAACACCAAAAGCATTTTTAAGTATATTATGAAGTTCATCATGCACAAGCTCCTTGCGCCTGCCTTTCATACCTCCGGTTTCCATAAGTTTCATCTCTGGAAAATGAGTAGGGTATTGTTCTGCCAAATCCAGCAACGCATATGTAACACCCAACAACATTACTTTTTGCTTTTGTTTTTTTAATGACCTCAACAATGAATTCAGCTCCTTATAATCATGCAAATAAAATCCGCTTTCCGCCCTGCTGCTCAAACCAATAAGTTTATCGGCCATATATACCAACGACGATCCGTGTCTTTCAAGGTAAGAAGGTAAAAGAGCAATTATAATATAATCTTCTGGTGAACCAAAGAATAGCTCAAATGTCCTTGTAAATGCTGATTCATATAACTCCACATTTTTCACATAATGTTTACTGCTTTGCATGCCCGAAGTACCACTGCTTGTAAAAATCATTTCGGGGTTAAAACTACCCGAAGTGACCCTATGATTCTTAAAAAATTCAACCGGTAGAGTTGGTATTTGCGAATAATGATTGATTTGTGAAACCCGTGTTTTCAAGAAATTAACAAATTGCCTGTAAACCCTATTGTTTTTATATTGAAAATGAAATAATTCAAGAGCCGTTTCGTTAAAATCATCATGACTGCTGATATTAAATATCCTGTTTTCTACAGACTTGATTTCTGGCATGATTTTTATACTTTTATGGTCTTGTTAAAAAGATGATACGTAACATTACAAAAATACTAATTCTTCTGCTGATTATCGGAACAGTAGTGCTTTCATGCCGCAAGTTTGAAGAGTTCCCCGATATTCCGGCGATAACTTATGATAATTTTGTTGTGTTGATGAACCAGCAAACAGGCATAACCGAACGTGGTGTTCTTGTATTTTCCTATACTGATGGTGATGGCGACCTTGGTTTGTCGAGCAGCGATACACTTCCTCCGTTTGATAAAGAAAGTGAATATTATTACAATCTTATAATTAAATATTTTGAAAAGCAGCACGGGGTTTTTGCTGAAGTACCATTGCTTTCATGGAATTCCGATTCATCCTATTATGATACTCTAACATTTAATTCTCGCTTCCCTGTACTTACACCCGAAAGCGGAAATTTAGCTATTAAAGGTGTTTTTCAAGATACATTGTTTATTTATAACCCATTATCAGAATTCGACACAATTAAATTCAAAGCACTTATAATAGATCGCGCCCTGAACAAAAGTAACGAAATTGAAACTGCTGAGATTATCAGGGTTCAGTAATGATTGCTAATTTACTTCACAAAATATTTCGTGCATACTTTTGTGTTCCAAATGCCTACTCTACTATCACAATTGCAATACAAACTTCAGAGTAAAGTTTCGTGGTGGACGAATATCGCCGGGGCGACCCATATATTCTTTATTGAATAAATTATTTACGATAAACGACAATTCAGTGCTAGTAGTAATCCGGCAGGCAGTTCGAATATCGAAAACCACGGCTCCTTTATTGTGTTCCTGCCGATAGATTTTCAACCCGGGGAAGATTTCCTGTCCAAGTATTTTATCTTCAAAAGCTGCATCTATTCTTTCCATAAAACTATTGTAAACAAAACTAAATCCGAAGGAAAATTTTTGGTAATCCACTTGCATATCTGCTTTTACGGAATGCCGGAATCGGTATTTTAATATATCATTTTGAAGTGTATCACTACCTAAGTCGATAGGGTTCATATATGTATATCCAATGAAAAACTGATTGTTCAATCCCGCTATTTTCCCACTACCGCTAATGTTGAAATCAAGGCCTGTGATCCTGGCTTTTCCTATATTTAGTGATTTGAATCCAATATCCTTTAGAGTAGGATGTGCAGCACTGTCGGGTTTATAAATACCAAAAGTAAATTCAATCATGTTGCTATATTCAGTCCAAAAGGCAGCCATATCCACAAATCCTTGTATGGTTCCTATTCGATAGGCTTGTTTCAATCCAACTTCCGAACTCCAGCTTGTTTCCGGTTGTAAATCAGGATTAGGGAAAATATTAATGGCCCCGACGCTGGTTGCAGTAAATTTCTCGGCAATTGACGGATAGCGGTAACCCTGCCCGAAAGAAGCCCTGAGGTATGTGTACTCAGCTGCCTTAAAGTTGAACCCAGCTCTGAAAACTGTTGATATCTTATTGTCGGCATTGTCCAGATTATAGTACTCAGTACGCACTCCTCCTGAAAGCGAAAGTCGCTTGGTGACTTTGTAATCCACTTGAGCAAAAGCAGCAAAATTGCTGTTAAAGTGATTCCCGTAAAGCTCAGCTTGAGTATTGCCATAAAGACCGGTCAGCCCAATATTTATATCCAGTTTTTCAATAAATTTCCTGTAGTACCGATATTCTCCATAATACAATTCCGAACCGTTGTTCTTATCAGCATCATTATCGAAACGGTTATACACCTTGTAAAAACGGCCTCTGACGCTGTGTTTACCATTTCGTTTGCAGAAATACTGTAGCCATGGATCTAATATCATGCGGAATCCTTTTGTAGGAGCCACTCCTGACGTTTGTTGCAGGAAAGCTCCGGAATCGGCATTGCGCCAAAGAAAAAAATCGGAAGTGTTTTGCCACTGAACATTTGTTGAAATCCCGTAGGTTAGCGTCTTCATCTTTTCTGGCCGATAACGTAATTTTACATTGAAACGAAAATGTTCTTCATAATTCATTTCGCGGAATCCGTCATTACTATATGCATCCATCCCGGCCACAAGATCAAGGTTTTTTATTTTTTGAGCATGCGAAACCCGTAATCCACCAAAAAGGGGATTGCTTTCCCACCACCAGCCCAGTTCCTTCCTTATGGGCTTGTTGTAGTATCCTGTGTAAAGGTTTATCCTGGTTTTAGGTTCGAGTCCGGGCCATACCGTCCGCAGGTTTATAACGCCGTTCAACGCCGAAGAACCATATAAAGCTGAAGCAGCCCCTTTTAGTATTTCCACCTGGGCGGTTGTTTCAACAGGCAGAAAATTCCACTTCACCTGTCCCACATCCGCAGTAATTAATGGCAGCTCATCCAGCACCAGCAAAACACGGCTTCCAGCTCCATAACTATAACCGCCACCACCCCTGATACTGGCCTGCCCATCCATCACCTCAACGCCAGGTATCTGATTTAGAACACTTTCCATACTTCTCGAATTGCGATTTTGAATTAATTGCGGTTTGATAACTGCCATCGAAACACTAACGTCTGATATTTTTTGCATAAAAAGACCGGCAGACACAACTGCGGTGTTAAGGGTTACAGCCTCGGGACTAAGAAACAGGTCAAGCTTTAGGCTGTCATTAGCATTAAGGAAAATCTTTTTAACCAGGTCGGCGTAACCAACAAATGAAAATTGTAGAATATGATTGCCGGGAGGAAGGCTTATATTGTAGTTCCCGAAATCATCTGTGGTTTGCCCAATAGTGTTTTCTGCCTGTATGTTCACCCCTGCCATCGGACTGCCCGAGCTTTCATCAGTAATGCGGCCATATACATATGACTGTTGTGCCTGTATAGTGCATGCTATTAGAAGTAATAAGACCATTAATGTGAGGCCTAATCTAACCTTCCTTAAACACATTAATACATATACTATAGTAATCACTCGCCAAATAATTTATTAATGTTAAAAATGTAAGTCGCCGCGATTATTCCTTTCGGCTTACAATACCCGTTAACACCTTATTACCGTTGTTAAGTTTCAGGATAAGATGTTTTTGTCTGAAGTTATTACCGTCAATAGTGAGTGTGTTTTCGCCAGGTGCCGAAAAATATTCTTTATCGAACACTTTTTGCCCCATCATATTATAAATTTCCAGTTTTGTAGTCCCCCCCATTAGGGATTGATAACCGAGATGGAAATTATTGATGAACGGATTAGGCCAAATGGTCAGCGATTGATTTTCCACCATGCTTTCGAAAATTCCACTTGGATTTGTAACCTTTAGAAATACAGATGTGGAATCGGTAGTGGTGCCAATAAAAACAGGAATGCCGCTAAAATCGGCAAACACGTCAACAACAATTTTCAGGAAAAAAGTTCCTGTATCGGCGGGTATCCCCGAAAGTAGCACACAATAATAAGTTCCTACCATGAAATTACTGTCGGCAGCATTGGTTAACCATGTAATACCGGGAGGCAAATTATCAATTGCTTTGATATGTAAATGGTGCAATGGGATGACAATGATACCAGTATCATATTCCGGCGGAGCGAGTATAGTTATTGTTTGATCGTAATACAAGCCAAGCTGGCCATTGGGAATTGAGTCGGGGCAAATTTGTCCGTTATCTTCGGGGTCAGGACATGTAGAGGGACCCTCGGGAGTGCATTGTGCAAAAATACTGCTTGTGAAAAAAACTCCAACCAGTAGCAGATAAAATAATCGTAAGTGTTTTTTCATAGTGTTTTATTTTTAAGGGATAAAAGTAAACAAACATCATGGAATAATCAAGAAATGTTTTTATTGCTTCAAATCCAAGTCTATATATATGGAGACTGATAAAGAAGCCGTTTATTTCCCAACAATCTTCTTACACTTTGTAAGTTGCCTGTTAGTAATCACATTATTCAGTTCAGCAACCTCATCCTTATATTGATAACGGGTACCACAATTATATAATTCGAGCAGGGGGTTGTTGTCGATGATCATACCAAATAAGCTATCTATTGATGGTGCTTTTTTAAGTTTACTGTACTCATCAAATGATATGTTCAAAAATGCAACATTGGGTGATATTCCGCGGTTATCAAGCAAATATCCATCTTCAAGTTGAGTTGGATATGCAAGTTCGCCTTTATAATAAACATCTCGGGGATGGGGGAAAGAAATAATTTCAGTTTTATCAGCCGATAAAATTATTGGCACCATGTTATTATAATCAGATGTCGTTTTATAGATATAGGTTGTAGGTCCTGCAGAAAAATCAATACTAATAATTTCTTTTTGAGAAACAATATTATCAATCTTTTTTTGAGTTCCGCATGACCAAAGTGCTGATACAATCACCATTAATGCAAGTGTTTTTTTATAATACATATAGTTATATCTATTTATTGAATTTACGGTAAAACTACTATATCGAACTAACAAATACAACCTAAATGAATAAGCGCATTGGGGGTTTTTTATTTTCATTGTGCATTTTTAACATATTTTATATTTTAAGTAGCTTTGTAAGCGTTTTCCGGCAAATAGGCAAAGGATAATATAATAGTCAACCTTATGTATTCAAGAGATTATTCTTCAAGAAAAAATATTATTATTGGGATATTCATCCTCGTTGCTCTGGTGTTTATCATTCGTCTTTTTTATTTGCAGGTTATTGATAATAGTTACAAGCTTAGCGCTGAAAATATAGTACTACGCAATGTTCGCGAATATCCGCCGAGGGGGCTAATTTACGACAGGCATGGCAAGCTTCTTGTTTTCAACGAAGCCGCTTACGACCTGATGGTCATACCCCGTCAAATGAACAACATCGACACATCCTTATTTTGCGAACTCACAGGCATTGATAAATTAACTTTTGAGAAAAATATTAAAACAGCAAACAGATATTCAAACTACAAACCTTCTACTTTTCTGAAACAGATATCAAAAAAAGATATAGGTAAAATTCAGGAAAAACTGTACCAATTCGATGGGTTTTATATTCAAACACGTACTTTGAGGCAGTATCCACTTCCAATTGCCGGACATATGGTAGGAAGTATTGGCGAGGTAAACCGAAAAGAAGTTAAAAAAGATAATTTTTATCGCTCCGGTGATTATATTGGAAAATCAGGAATTGAGAATTATTATGAAAAATATCTACGGGGGGAAAGCGGAACCAGCATTGTTGAAGTTGATGTTCACAACAGGGTAGTAGGGAAATATAACAATGGGAATTTTGACACTCTTTCAATTGCAGGAAAAGATATTTATCTCGGTATTGATGCGCAACTTCAGCTTTACGGAGAACAGCTTATGCAGAATAAAAAAGGAAGCATTGTTGCTATTGATCCTCGGACCGGAGAAATATTAACCCTAATAAGCAGCCCCGGTTATAACCCTAATTTACTTGTTGGAAGAGAACGATCAGAAAATTATTCAAAACTTCTTAATGATACTTTAATGCCATTAATGAACAGGGCAATAATGGGTACCTACCCCCCGGGGTCAACTTTCAAAATGGTTAATGCTCTGATTGGGTTGCATGAAAAAACCACACGTCGCGAAACAAAATACAACTGTCAGGGTGAGTTATCAGTTCCCATCAAATGCACACACAACCATAAATCGCCGCTAAATCTGGCCGAAGCTATTGAACAATCTTGTAATCCCTATTTTTGGAATACATTTAAAAGTATACTGGAAAATCCGAAATATAATAATTCTCAATTAGGATATGAATACTGGTATAATAACGTTATGAGTTTTGGCTTTGGCAGAAAGTTTAATACCGACATTCCTTTTGAAGTAAGTGGCAATATCCCTGATAACGCATACTTTGATCGT